>CANQIO010000045.1 GCA_947624065.1 uncultured Oscillospiraceae bacterium
ATGGGCCCGTCCGACGCCATCACGGCGCTGTCCGGCGGCAACCAGCAGAAGGTCATCTTCGGCAAGTGGCTGGAGCGCGATCCGGCGGTGTTCATGATGGATGAGCCCACCCGCGGCATCGATGTTGGCGCCAAATACGAGATATATGAGCTGATCATCAAAATGGCTAAGCTGGGGAAGGCGATCATCGTCGTCTCCTCGGAGATGCCGGAGATCCTGGGGATCACGAACCGGATCGGCGTCATGTCCAACGGCCGCCTGGCGGGGATCGTCAACACCAAGGATACCGACCAGGAAGAGCTGCTGCGGCTTAGCGCGAAATATCTGTAATGGGAGGAATAGGCAGTCATGGCCAGCGAAAATGAAAAGATCCTCTCCCTGGAAGAGGAACAAAAGCTCCTGGCGCCCATTGACGAATATGTGGGCAGGATCCAGGAGCAGATCAATGCGCTTCGTGTGGACGGCACCGACAAGGTGACGGCTCTGACCAATCATATCGCGATCGTCAAGGAAAACGCGAACTATACAAAGAAAGAAAAAGCGGACATCATCGCCGAGGACAGGAAAAAGCTCCAGCAGGCGAAGGCCGTCGAGGAAAAGAACAAGGCGCAGATCAAGACCCTGATCGACGACGCCGTCCGCTACCTGGACGCCAACTACGACCAGAAATACTACAGCCCCGTCGCCGCCTCCTGCGCGGCGGAAAAGGAGGCGGAGAACCGGCGCTATGAGGCGGAGCTGGCGGAGCTGAAGAGCCAGCATGAGGCCGACGCCGCCAAGCTCTCCGACGCGGGCGAGGTCAAAGACGAGAAATACGTCTACAAAAACAAGCAGTTCGACGCCAAGCTGAAGCATGACGCCACCCTGCAGGGGATCAAGGACCGCCAGCATGACGCCTATGCCCACCGGTACCACCTGATCGACCTGCTGCGGCTGAGCAAGTTCTCCTTCGCCGAAAAGCAGAAGCAGAAGTGGGAGAACTACAAGTACACCTTCAATATCAAGCAGTTTTTGATGACCAACGGGCTGTACATAGTCATCGTGCTCGTCTTTATCCTGCTGTGCATCCTGGCCCCTGTGGTCAAGCACACCAGGCTTCTGACCATGACCAACATCCTGAACATCCTGCAGGCGGCGTCGCCCCGTATGTTCCTGGCGCTGGGCGTGGGCGGCCTGATCCTGCTGGGCGGCACCGACCTGTCCGTGGGCCGTATGGTCGGCACCAGCATGGTCTTGTCCACCATGATCATGCACAAGGGCGTCAACACAGGCGCCATATTCGGGCATGTGTTTGACCTGACCGGCATCCCCCTGGGGGTGCGTGTGGTCATGGCGCTGGTGGTATGCTGCTGCGTCACGACGCTGTTCACCAGCTTCGCCGGCTTCTTTACCGCCCGGTTCAAGATCCACCCGTTCATCTCCACCATGGCCAATATGCTGATCATGTTCGGCCTGATGACCTTTGCCACCAAGGGCGTCTCCTTCGGCGCCATCGAGCCGGACATCCAGAAGTTCATCATGCCGAAGATCGGCGGCAAGTTCCCGACCATCATCCTATGGGCGGTGGCTGTCATCTTTATCATGTACTTCATATGGAACAAGACCACCTTGGGGAAGAACATGTATGCCGTCGGCGGCAACGCGGAGGCCGCGGCGGTATCCGGCATCTCCGTGTTCAAGGTGACCATCACCGCCTTCGCCATCGCCGGCATCCTGTACGGCTTCGGCGCGTGGCTGGAGTGCATCCGCATGGTGGGCTCCGGCTCCGCCTCTTACGGCCAGGGCTGGGAGACGGACGCCATCGCGGCCTGCGTGGTCGGCGGCATCTCCTTCAGCGGCGGCATCGGCAAGATCCAGGGCATCGTGGTCGGCGTGCTGATCTTCACCGCGCTGACCTACTCGCTGACCATCCTGGGTGTGGACACCAACCTGCAGTTCGTGTTCTCCGGCATCATCATTCTGGCCGCCGTCACCATCGACTGCCTGAAGTATGTCCAGAAGAAGTAACGGACCGTCCTTTCCCGTATCCAATGACTCGGACCCGCTCCCGATGGGGGCGGGTCCTTTTTGCGGGACTGCGGCGGCGTTACGCGGTGAGCCCGTGTTTTTTCAGCACGGCCGCCAGTGCCTCTTGGTTGGCCGCGCCCATGGGGACCAGCGGCAGGCGCATCTCGCCGTCTATGAGGCCCATCATGGCCATGGCGGTCTTGACGGGGATGGGGTTCACCTCCCGGAACAGGACGCTGAATAGGTCCATATACCGCTCGTTCAGCGCCGCCGCGGCGGGATAGTCTCCCTCCAGGCACAGCGCGCAGAGCCGGCTCACCGTCCGGGGCACGAGGTTGCTGGCCACGGAGATGACGCCCTTCGCGCCCAGGGCCATCATGGCCACTGTGTCGGAGTCGTTGCCGCTCCAGAAGGTGAGCTTGTCGCCGCACAGGGCCTTGGTCCGGGCGAAGGCGCCGATATCACCGGAGGCCTCCTTCACGCCGTTGATGCGCGGGTGGTCCGCCAGGATGGCGTATGTTTCCGGGCTGACGCCAATGCCGGTGCGGCTAGGCACGTTGTATACGATCAGCGGCAGGTCCGACCGGTCCGCCACATAGGTGAAGTGGGCGATGAGCCCGGCCTGGGTGGTCTTGTTGTAGTAGGGCGTGACCATCAGCAGCCCGTCCGCCCCGGCGTCCTCCGCCCGGCGGGCCATGGCCATGGCCTTGGCGGTGTCGTTGGAGCCGATGCCGGCGATGATCTTCATGTTCCCCCGGTGCTCCGCGGCGAAACGGAAGAGCGCCTCGTGCTCGTCGGGGGAGAGGGTGGCGCCCTCTCCGGTGGTGCCGCAGATCACCAGCGCGGCGGTCCCGCCCTGGGCTTGGGCCGCGATGAGGCGCGCCAGGGCCTCATAATCGATCCGGCCCTCCCGGAAGGGGGTCACCAGCGCGGTGGCGGAGCCGGTAAAAAGTGGTGTTTTCAAAACGATTCCTCCTAATGAAAAATGCCGCGGGCGATCGGCCCACGGCATCTTTTGCGTTATTGGATCGGGAGAAGGTCAGCGGTCGAGCCAGCCCTCGGCGTACAGCAGCTCCGCCAGCAGCACACCGCCGCCCGCGGCGCCCCGCAGGGTATTGTGGCTCAGGCAGACGAATTTGTAGTCGTACTGGGTGTCCGGACGCAGCCGGCCGACGCTCACCGCCATGCCGCCCTCCAGGTTCCGGTCCAGCTTGGTCTGGGGCCGGTCATCTTCCTCGAAATAGTGGAGGAACTGCTTGGGGGCGGAGGGAAGGGCCAGCTGCTGGGGCTTGCCGGAGAAGGCCGCCCAGCGGGCCAGGATCTGCTCCCGGGTGGGCTTTTTGTCGAAGCTGGCGAACACCGCGGCCATGTGGCCGTTGGAGCAGGGCACCCGCAGGCACTGGGCGGTGATGGACGGGGCGGACGCGGACTCGATGTGGTCGCCGGCCACATGGCCCCAGAGCTTCAGGGGCTCCTGCTCGCTCTTTTCTTCCTCGCCGCCGATGTAAGGGATGATGTTGTCCACCATCTCGGGCCAGGTCTCAAAGGTCTTGCCGGCGCCGGAGATGGCCTGGTATGTGCACACCAGCACCTTGCTCAGCCCAAACTCGTCCTTCAAGGGATGGAGCGCGGGCACATAGCTCTGCAGGGAGCAGTTGCTCTTCACAGCGATGAAGCCCCGCTTCGTGCCCAGACGCTTGCGCTGGGCGGGGATGACCGCCAGGTGCTCCGGGTTGATCTCCGGTACCACCATGGGCACGTCGGGGGTCCAGCGGTGGGCGCTGTTGTTGGACACCACCGGACACTCCAGCTTGGCGTAAGCTTCTTCCAGTGCCTGGATCTCGTCCTTTTTCATGTCCACGGCGGAAAAGACCAGATCCACGCTGGCCGCGATGGCCTCCTTGTCGTCCACGGCGCTCTGGACGATGATATCCTTGGCCGCTTCCGGCATGGGCGTCTCCAGGGCCCAGCGGTCACCGACCGCCTCGGCATAGGTCTTGCCCGCGCTGCGGGCGCTGGCCGCGATGGCGGTGAGCTGGAACCAGGGGTGATCCGCCAGAAGAGAGACGAAGCGCTGCCCCACCATGCCGGTGCCGCCGATCACGCCGACTTTGAGCTTGTTCATTGTGTTGACCTCCTGATTAAGTATATGCGCCCTCGCCGGAGGGGTGAAGGGCTACATATTTGTTGACAAATTGTAATTTTTTGTATATAGTAGAACTGCAATGCTGTAAAGCTGTAAAAGTATAGCACAGGAAGTGCTTTCCGTCAATTGCGACTGCTGCCCCGCGGCGCTGGTCCGGCGGCAGAAGAGGAGCTTGTTATGATACGAAAGACAACGGTCCATTTGCGTGTTTTGATCGCGCTGCTGCTGGCGGCGGCGCTGCTGCTGGGCGCGGCGCCGGTGGGCATGGCCGCCTCCGCGGGCAGCTTTACGGACGTCTCCTCCGGCGACTGGTTTTATTCCAGCGTGGATTTTGTGGTAAAGCGGGGCCTGTTTCAGGGCACCTCGTCCACGCAGTTTTCTCCAGACGCCACCACCACCCGCGGCATGTTCATCACGGTCCTGGGCAGGTATGCCGGGGTCAGCGAGGCCGCATGGCGGACCGGGACAGTCACCGGCTCCGGCGTGAATCTGCGCAGCGGGGCCAGCACGGACAGCTCGGTCCTGACCGTCATGGCCAAGGGCACATCCGTCACCATCCTCTCCAAGGCGAAAGGCTGGTATCAGGTCAAGACCGACTCCAACACGGGGTATGTGAGCGCGGACTATCTCCAGCCCGACCATCACGTCTTTTCGGATGTGGGCTATGACCAGTATTATGCCGGATACGCCATCTGGGCCTATGAGAACGGCATCATCACCGGCGACGGCAGTCCGGACAAGTTCTCGCCGGACGGCTATGTGTCGCGGGAGCAGGTGTGCGCCATCCTGGGCCGCTTCGCCTCGGTCCGGGGCATCCGCCTGTCCCAGTCTGAGGGAGCGGTCACCTTTACCGACGACAGCTCCATCAGCTCCTGGGCCAAGGAGAACGTCTACGCCATGCAGCGCAGCGGCATCGTAAAGGGGCGGGACGCCGGCGCGTTTGAGCCAGGCGCTTCCGCGACCAGGGCGGAGGTGGCGACTATGCTCCAGCGGTTCGACACCGCCGGCGGCGGCCCCGGCTCCGGGGCGACACAGCCGGAGAGCACGCCGACGCCCACTCCCACCGCCACGCCGGAGACCACCCCCACAGCGGCGCCGGAGGGCACCCCCGCGCCGGGGGACGGGACGATGACGCCGCCGCCGGAGGACGAAATGCCGGCGGATACGCCGGTGCAGCTGATCGACACCCCCATCACGGTGAAGGCGTCGGTGATCCGCGTGGGCATCATGATCGACACCGGGTCCAGCCAAAACAGCGTGAAAACGGCCACGCTGACCAACCTGTCCGGCAGCGGCTTTGAGTTTGGCTCCATGTCGGACCGGCAGTTCGTCTCCGCCGGCGTGACCACCGCCGACAGCACCGTATCCGTCACGTCCGACGGCACCTCCTTCACGGTGACGGACTCCGCCGGCAGCGTGGTCTATACTTCCTCCGGCACCTTCGCCGTCCATCCCAGCGGCGGCCATGTGGTCACCAGCGCGGGCAAATACAGCTACTACGGCGATTTTGAGATGCGCCAGGCGGCCTATACGCCCGGAAATGTGGCCGTGATCAACTACGTAGGCGTGGAGGACTACGTGAAGGGCGTGCTGCCCTATGAGTTCGGCAACTATTGGCCCACGGAGGCGCTGAAGGCGGCGGCCATCGCGGTCCGCACCTATATCATGGGATACAACTGGAACACCTACAGCAGCTATGGCGCGGACGTGATCTCCGGCACCGGCACCCAGATCTACTGGGGCAAGGGCGAGAACGGCGGCACCTACTGCGCGGATTCCGACGCCGCGGCCGATGCCACGGCGGGGATATACCTTACATACAACGGCCAGTTCTGCGTCACCGCCTATTCCTCCTGCAACGGCGGCCGCATCAAGAGCTCCGCCGAGGCCGGCTGGGGGAAGGTGGACTACCTGGTCAGCAAGGACGACCCCTATGACAAGCAGGCCGTCAAGTACCTGGGCGACAACTACCAGACCTGGGTCAACGCCAGCCACCACGTGGGCATGAGCGCCAATGGCTCCCGTGTCATGGCGGTGGAGTACGGCAAGGACTATCAATGTATCCTGGGCTTCTATTTCCCGGGGACCACTCTCCAAAGAGGAGCATGAGCGTTGAAAACATCGGACTTTATGTATGAGCTGCCGGAGCGGCTCATCGCCCAGACGCCGCTGGAGCGGCGTGACGGCTCCCGGCTGCTGGTGCAGGACAAGACCAGCGGCGAGACGGAGCACCGGCACTTTTTCGACCTGCCGGAATACCTGCGCGCCGGCGACTGCCTGGTGCTGAACGACTCCCGTGTGATCCCCGCCCGGCTCATCGGGGCCCGGCCCACCGGCGGCGCCATCGAGGTGGTGCTGCTGCGGGACCTGGGGGACAACCGCTGGGAGTGCCTGGTCCGGCCGGGCAAGAAGATGCGTCCGGGCCACAGTGTGGTTTTCGGGGACGGGGAGCTGACCGGCACGGTGGAAGAAGTGACAGAGGGCGGGAACCGTATCATCCGCTTCGCCTATGAGGGCATCTTTCTGGAGATCCTGGAGCGGCTGGGCCGGATGCCTCTGCCGCCCTACATCAAGGAGCAGCTGCAGGACCCGGAGCGGTACCAGACCGTCTATTCCCGCCACCCCGGCAGCGCCGCCGCCCCCACGGCGGGGCTCCATTTCACGGAAAAGCTCCTGGACGACATCCGGGCCATGGGGGTGGGGGTGAAGTTCGTCACTCTGCATGTGGGCCTTGGCACCTTCCGGCCTGTGAAGGTGGAGGACATCGAGGACCACGAGATGCACTCGGAGTTCTGCACCGTGCCCGGGGACACGGCCCGCGCCGTCAACGATACCCACGCCGCCGGCGGCCGCGTCATCGCCGTGGGCACCACCAGCTGCCGTACCCTGGAGAGCTTCACTGGGGAGGACGGGCTGCTGCGGCCGGAGAGCGGCTGGACCAATATCTTCATCTATCCCGGCTACCGGTTCAAGTGCATCGACGGGCTCATCACCAACTTCCATCTGCCGGGCTCCACGCTGATGATGCTGGTGTCCGCCCTGGCGGGGCGGGAGCACATCATGGAGGCGTACCGGCAGGCCATCGAGCGGGAATACCGGTTCTTTTCCTTTGGGGATGCGATGTTTATCCATTAATTTTTATAGGGGGAAGTTCTTATGCTGTTGACTACGATCGACTATGTGCCCGGAAGGGACACGGAGCAGGTGCTGGGCATGGCCACGGGCAGCGTGGTCATGAGCAAGCACATGGGCAAGGATATGATGGCCAGCTTCAAGACCATCGTGGGCGGCGAGATCAAGGGCTACACCGAGATGCTGGAGGACGCCCGCCGGGTGGCTACCCAGCGGCTGGAGGAGAGCGCCGCCGCCATGGGCGCGGACGCCGTCCTGGGGGTGCGCTTCACCTCCTCGGCCGTCATGGCCGGGGCGGCGGAGGTGACCATGTACGGCACGGCGGTGAAGCTGAAGGGGTAAAGCGCCCCCATAAAGCCGACATCGTTTCATAGATGCCGCGGCCATGGCGCGGGAGAGGGGACGGAGAGATCGGGCATGGACCAGTTCATCATAGAGGACGGGACCCTCAAAAAGTACGACGGCCCCGGCGGCCGCGTCGTCATCCCGAAGGGCGTGCAGCGCATCGGAAAGAGCGCCTTTGCGCGGCGCTCCGACATCGACGAGGTCGTCATCCCAAAGGGGGTCACCCATATCGGCGTGGATGCCTTCAGCCACTGTATCGGGCTGGTATCGGTGGACCTCCCCAGGGGACTGGAGCAGATCGGCGACGGAGCCTTTTGGGGCTGCCGCAGTCTTGCGTCCATGAAGCTCCCCGCCAGTGTCAAAGACGTGGGCGTGGGTGCCTTTGGCTTTTGCGGCAGCCTTACGACTTTGCCGGACTGGGCCGTGTTCCGAAGCGTTTTTCGGATCGAGGGAGGGACGCTGACCGGCTATGGCGGCACGGAGGACCGGGTGACGATCCCGGAAACTGTGGAGCGCATCGGCCCCGGCTGCTTCCGGTTGAACGGACGCATCACCTCGGTGGCGCTCCCGGCGGGGCTCACGGGCATAGAGGCAGAGGCGTTTTACGCCTGCGCTTCCCTCCGGGAGATCCGGATCCCCGCCGGCGTGACATCCATTGGCCCGCGGGCGTTCTCCCGATGCGCGCGCCTTGCGTCGGTGGAACTGCCGGCGGGCCTGCGGGGCGAGGTGGCGGAGGGCCTTTTTGAGGGCTGCGCCGATCTCGCCGCCGCCGTCATACCCGAGGGTGTGACGGCCATTGGCCGGAGCGCGTTTCGAAACTGCGGGCATCTGTGGTCTGTCACCCTGCCGGATGGCCTGGAGAGCATCGGGGAGGACGCTTTCGCCGCGTGCGGGAAGCTCGTGACGGTCAATATACCCGCCGGGCTGAAGGACGTCGGCCTGGGGGCCTTTCGGGGATGCCCCTGGGCGGATATGGCCGCCCCCGGCACGTTCCCGGCGCGGATCGTGGAGCGCAGCCGCTTTGTGATCGAAAACGGCGTGCTGAGACGCTGCGCCGACGATCAGGCAAGTCATGTGTGCGTTCCGGAGGGCGTGACGGTCATCGGTGATTCGGCGTTTTGCGATCACGGCAAACTGGTGCGCGCGGTCCTCCCGGAGGGTGTGACGGATATAGGGGATTCCGCTTTCAGCGACTGTGAGAGCCTGGAGAGCGTGGCCCTTCCCAAGAGCCTCCGGCACATCGGGGAGGACGCGTTCGGCAACTGCCCGGCGCTCCGCGCCGTGGCCGTACCGGAGGGTGTGCCGGAGATCGGGGAATACTGCTTCTGCGACTGCGTTTCCCTTGCCGAGGCGGTCCTCCCAAACGGCCTTCAAAAGCTGGGCGGGTACTCTTTTGCCAACTGCGGCGCGCTCACCTCGCTGACCGTACCAGCGAGCGTCGCCGAGATCGGCGAGGGGGCGTTCGATGGCTGCGCCCGCCTCACCATCCGCGGCGAGGCGGGGTCGTTCGCGGAGAGATACGCGGGGGAGAACCATATCCCCTTCGCGGCGATATGAAATAGAAACGGCGGCAGAGACCTGCCGCCGCTTTTTTGTCCGGCTGCTCCGCCGCATCGCCGCGGACGTTCAAAGGGACGGGCCGTTCGGTTGACATCCTGGCAAAATCTGTTACAATACCCCCTGTGACTATGACGTGAGCGAGGCAGATATGTATAAGCTTTTGAAACAAGACGAGGGCTACGCCCGGCGGGGCCAGTTCACCACCCCCCACGGCACGGTGCAGACGCCGGCTTTTATGAACGTGGGCACTGTGGCGGCCATCAAGGGGGGCCTCTCGGCGGCGGATCTGGAGACCCTCGGCACCCAGGTGGAGCTGTCCAACACCTACCATCTGCATGTGCGGCCGGGGGACGAGCTCATCCGGGACATGGGCGGGCTGCACAAGTTCATGGACTGGCACGGCCCCATCCTCACCGACAGCGGCGGGTTCCAGGTGTTCTCCCTGGCCGGGCTGCGCAAGGTCACCGAGGAGGGCGTGTCCTTCCAGAGCCATGTGGACGGCCGGCGGCTGTTCATCGGCCCGGAGCAGAGCATGCGCATCCAGTCGAACCTGGGCAGCGACATCGCCATGGCCTTCGACGAGTGCGTCAAGATCCCGTCTCCGCGGGAATACTTCGAGGCCGCCAATGCCCGCACCTACCGGTGGCTGGTGCGGTGCAAAAAGGCGCTGGCGGAGTATAACGCCGCGCCGGACGCGGTCAATCCCGGCCAGATGCTCTTCGGCATCAACCAGGGGGGCGTCTATCCCGACCTGCGGGTGGAGCATATGAAGGCCATCGCAGAGCTGGACCTGCCCGGCTACGCCATCGGCGGGCTGGCGGTGGGGGAGACCCACCAGGAGATGTACGACACCATCGAGCTGGTGCAGGAGCATATGCCCGCGGACCGGCCTCGGTATCTCATGGGCGTGGGCACGCCGGGGAACATCATCGAGGGCGTGTGGCGGGGCGTGGACCTGTTCGACTGCGTCATGCCCGCGCGAAACGGCCGGCACGCCCACCTCTTTACCAAGCAGGGGATCATCAACCTGAAAAACGAGAAGTACGCCCGGGACGAGAGCCCCATCGACCCGGAATGCGCCTGTCCGGTCTGCCGCCGGTTCAGCCGCGGCTATATCCGCCACCTGTTCAAGGCGGAGGAGATGCTGGGCCCGCGGCTGGCGGTGATGCACAACCTGTGGTTCTATAACAACCTGCTCGCGGAGATCCGCCAGGCGCTGGAGGAGGGCACCTTTGCCGCCTATCGGGCAAAATATGCCAAACTTCTTGACATGAGGATATAAACGCCGGTATAATATAAGTAACTTTTTTGGAGGTAGTCAAATGAAGCTTTCTCGCCTTTTGAAGGTTTTTGCGCTGGCCGCCATGACGGTGCTGGGCGCGCTGATGGGGTCCGGCTGCGTGCCCGCCACGGAGGGCACGGCTGATCCGAACGCTGCCGCCGCGGGCGGCGGTATGAGCATGATCATCATGATCGTGCTGATGATCGCGGTGTTCTATTTCTTCATGATCCGCCCGGAGAACAAGAAGAAAAAGCAGGCCCAGCAGATGCGCGACAACCTGGCCGTGGGTGATACCATCACCACCATCGGCGGTATCATGGGCAAGATCGTCAGCGTCCGCGAGAACTCCATCGTCATCGAGACCAGCGACGACCGGGTCCGCATGCAGCTGACCAAGTGGTCCGTCTCCAGCGTGGGCAAGCAGACCGAGGAGCCCAAGTAAGCGCCCGATTTCCGCAAATAACGCGTTCCCCCCGGGAATAGGCTGTATCAGCCTGATCTTGGGGGGAATTGTTATGTCGTTTTTGAAAAAGAAGTCCTTCGCGCTGTGCGCGGCGATGGGGGTGGGATGCGCCTGGGCGCTGACGGCGGCGCTGCTGCTGCCCTTTGCCTGGGCCATTCGCAGCCAGACCATCCCGGAGGAAGCCGGATGGCTGTGCGCGTCGCTGAGCGCGGGGCTGGCAGTGCTGGTGCCCACGGCGGTCATCGCGCGGGTGCGGGGCCGGCAGGCCCTTGCCACCGGCGGAGCGCTGGCGGGAGGCTATACGGCGCTGGCGGCGCTGGCGTGCGCGCTGGGAGGGAAGGGGTCCGCCTTCGGCATGTGGCTGGCCGCCCTCGCGGCGGCGGCATTCGCCGGCGGCCTCGTCGGAGCGATGGTGTCGGTTCGTCAAAATGCCCATAGAAAGAAACGGCGCTGAGGGAGGAATATTACGGAACGTTATGTAGTGCGCAGGTGTACATAAGGGGTTACAAAAACACAAAATATCGTTATAAAATGTAACTATTGACACTAATACCAGGTGTAAAGCCGATTTTATCGGGAAAAGTAGATTACAAAATGTAACTTTATTAAGAATTGTGTTGACATAAACACGGTCAAAAGTAACAAAAATGACATTTTTGGCAAAAACCACTTGATTACATCTTGAATTTGTTATATAGTGAGCATACGAAAATTATGTCAAATGACATAGAGGAGTGTGGTCGCTGTGACAAATTCCGAGTGCCTCGGGAAGTATGAGCGGTATTTGACCGATGAGAAAAAGGCTTCCCAGAATACGCTCAGCTCCTATCTGCGTGATATCCGCCAGTTCGGGGAATACCTGGAGGAAAATGACGGCGGCGATTATGTCACTGCGGGCGAGACGGAGCTGGGGGCCTATATCGACCACCTCCGGGCGAACGGCAAGTCGGTCGCCACGGTTTCCCGTAATATCGCGTCCCTGAAAAACTTCTACGTGTGGATGAAGCTGAACGGCTATGTGGAGCAGAACCCCACGGGCAAGCTGGTACCGGACAAGGCCACCCATAAGCTGCCGGAGATCCTGACGGCCCAGGAGGTGGAGCTGCTGCTCAGCCAGCCGGAGTGCACCGACCGCAAGGGCTATCGGGACCGGGCCATGCTGGAACTTTTGTACGCCACGGGCATCCGGGTCAGCGAGCTCATCGGCCTGGACGTGACGGACGTGAACCTGTCGGCGGGCATCATCAACTGCCGCGGCCGGGACAAGGTCCGGGCCATCCCGCTGTATCCCAAGGCCATCAAGGCGCTGAAGGACTATGTGGACTTCATCCGCCCGGAGATGATCGCGGTGCCGGGGGAGCGGGCGCTGTTCGTGAACGTCAGCGGCGAGCGCATGAGCCGGCAGGGCTTTTGGAAGATCATCAAGAGCTATCAGCAGAAGGCCGGCATCCAGAAGGACATCACGCCCCACACCCTGCGCCACAGCTTTGCCACCCATCTTTTGGAGAACGGCGCGGACCTGCACTCCATCCAGGAGATGCTGGGCCACGCGGACATCAGCTCCACCCAGATCTATTCCCAGCTGGTGAAAAAGCAGTTGAAGGACGTCTACAACAAGGCGCATCCCAGAGCTTGAGAGAACATACGCCGCCGCCCCGGCTCAAAGCCGGGGCGGCGCTGTTATATCCTCAGTTCTGCTTTTTCCCGCGGTGTCTGCGGCGGCGGGGCTTTGCCTGGCGGGCGCGGAAGCCGTCCACCATCTCCTGATCCGCCTGATAGAGCAGCCGGTTGGCATACCACATGCCGTCGTCGGCCTGGCGCAGACGGATGCGGCAGAGGTAGTCGCCGTGCTCCTCGCAGGTGGCCAGGGCCATATACCGGTGGTCCCCCTGGCTGATCCAGCGCGTCCGCTCCAGTTCCTTCCCGCACACGGGGCACACCGCGTGGGCGCTGTCCGCTGCCTCCCACAGGGCCTCCCGGGTGGGATAGGCGCTGGAGATGCTGTGCTCGATGGGCTCCGGGCCGTTCTGACCCTCGCCGGCGCCGTGGGTCCGGCGGGTCAGCTGCCGCACCAGGCGGTCATAGCTGGCCAGCCCCTGGGCCAGATCCAGCTTGGAGCACACCAGCGCGGTATTGTAGGCGTCGCCCAGGGCGTCGTGTGCCACGCGGGTCTGCTCGATGCCGAAATGCTCCATGGCGGTCTCCAGGGATTTCTGGTTGCGGTCCTCGTCCTCGGTGAGCATGTTATATATCAGCTGCAGGTTCACCCACTGGCCCATCCAGTCGATGTCCAGGTCGTGGATGATGCAGTTCTGCTCCATGATGCCGCTGTCGTCATAACCCCAGGTCATGAAGGTGCAGCCGGGGCCGCACCAGGCGAGGAACTGCTCCATGGCCTTGGGAAAGGGGAGACCGTGGGCCAGGCGGTCGTTGTCGAAGCCGGTGAGCTTTTTTACTTTATAGTGCATCTTGCGGAACCACACCGGGCTCACGTCGCACTGGAATTCCTCGCCGGGGGTGAAGTCGTCGTTCAGCTTTACCGCGCCGATCTGGATGATCTCGCCCCGGAGATGGATGGGCAGATGGTTGAACACGGAGGATTTCGCGCTCATGGCCTGGTTCCACTCCAGGTCAATGACAATGTATGGCATGGTCTACGTCCTTCCTGCGTAAAAAAACGCGCTGGGGGCATTGTAACACAAGTTTTAAAAAATAACAATACAATTGCACGGCGGGAGCACATATGATAAAATATCCCGGAATATGCGAGGAATGGGAGGCGACCATAATGAGGATCGCGGTGATATGCGGAGGGCTGTCCAACGAGCGGGACGTGTCCCTGTCCAGCGGCGCGGGGATCGCCCGCGCGCTGCGGGAGGAGGGCCATGCGGTGGCGCTGGCGGACCTGTTTTTGGGACTGGAAGAGGCCCCGGCAGAGCTGGATGCCCTTTTTACGACGGAGGATCGGGGCCTGGGCCAGTCTGTGGCGGAGACGGCCCCGGACCTGGAGGCGGTGCGGGCCATGCGTCCGGGCCAGGGCCCGGTGGGGCCCCGTGTGCTGGAGCTGTGCCGGGCGGCGGATATGGTCTTTCTGGCCCTGCATGGGGAAGAGGGAGAGAACGGCAAGCTCCAGGCTTTTTTCGACTTGAATGGCATCCGCTATACCGGCAGCGGCTACCTGGGCAGCGCCGTGGCGATGAACAAGGCCCTGTCCAAGGCGCTGATGCGGGCGGCGGGCGTGCCGACGCCGGACAGCGTGACCCTTCGGCGGGGGGAGAAAGCGGGGGAAGCGCCCTGGCTGCCCTGCGTGGTGAAGCCCTGCTCCGGCGGCAGCAGCGTGGGCACCACCATCGTGCGGGCCCCGGAGGACTATGCGCCGGCCCTGGAGCTGGCTTTTCGGTATGAGGGCAGCGTGCTGGCGGAGCGGTTCGTCCCCGGCCGGGAGCTGACGGTGGGCGTGATCGACGGCCGGGCCATGCCCGTGACGGAGATCATCCCCAAGAGCGGGTTTTATGACTATAAGAACAAATACCAGCCCGGCATGACCGACGAGCCCTGCCCAGCGCCCATCACGGCGGCCGAGACCGCCGCCATCCAGGCCCTGGCGGAGAAGGTCTACGGAGTCCTGGGCCTGGAGGCCTACGGCCGGGTGGACTTCATCATGGCGGAGGACGGCACGTTCTACTGCCTGGAGGCCAATACCCTGCCGGGCATGACCCCCACCAGCCTGATCCCCCGGATGGGGGCGGCCATGGGCATGAGCTACGGGCAGCTGTGCAGCCGGCTCATCCAGGCGTCGATGAAGAAGTATGCGTAAGGAGGCGGGCTCCATGCGGGAGATGACAGCACAGGCGGTGCTGGCCGCCGTCGGCGGGCAGGCACGCGGCCCTCTGCCGGCGGGGGAGATCACCGCCGTCACCACGGACAGCCGGGCCGTCACGCCGGGCTGCCTGTTCGCGGCCATCCCCGGCGAGCGGGTGGACGGCCACGACTTCATCGCCCAGGCGGCGGAAAAGGGCGCTGCCTGCGTGCTGTGCGAGCGCTTCACAGACGCGGCCGTGGCCCAGATTCGGGTGCCGGACACCCAGGCCGCCCTGCGGGCCCTGGCGGCCTGGTATCGGTCCCGGTTCTCCATCCCCGTGGTGGGCGTGACCGGCTCCGTGGGCAAGACCACCGCCAAGGAGATGATCGCCTCGGTGCTGGGCCAGCGGTTCAACACGCTGAAGACGGAGAAAAACTTCAACAACGAGCTGGGGGTGCCCCTGACCCTGTTCCGGCTGCGGGAGGAGCACGAGGCCGCCGTGGTGGAGATGGGCATCTCCGGCTTTGGGGAGATGACGCGCCTGGCGGAGATGGTGCGCCCGGACATCGGCGTCTATACCTTGATCGGGGACGCCCACCTGGAGTTTCTGGGAGACCGGGCCGGGGTGCTGCGGGCCAAGGGCGAGATGGTCTCCGCCATGGGCCCTGACGCGGTGATCGTTGCCAACGGGGACGACGCGCTGCTGCGGGCGCATGACTTCGGCCGCCGGACGGTGCTGTTCGGGCTGGACCAGCAGTGCGATGTGCGGGCGGTGGACGTGGCCCCGGACGGCCTTGCGGGCATGCGGTGCACCATCGTCTCCGGCGGGCGGCGCATCCCGGTGCGCATCCCCGCCTTCGGCGACCACATGGTCTATGCCGCCCTGATGGGGGCCGCCGTGGGGCTGGAGCTGGGTCTGACGGACGAAGAGATCGCCGCCGGCGTGGCCGCCTATGAGACCGTGGGCAGCCGGGGCCGGATCATCGACACAGGCCGGATCACCATCGTGGACGACTGCTACAACGCCAATCCAACCAGCACCCGCAGCGCCATCGAGAGCCTGGGCCGTCTGCCGGGGAGGCATGTGGCCATCTTGGGGGACATGCGGGAGCTGGGCGCCGCGAGCCCGGCGCTGCACCGGCAGGTAGGCGCTTTCGCGGCGGAAAAATGCGCCCTGGTGGCGGCCTGCGGCCCCGAGGCGAGCCAGATCGCCGCCGGCGCAGGGCCGGACGCGCTCTATTATCCGGACGTGGCCTCGCTTCTGTCGGCGCTGCCGGACATCGTCCGTCCCGGGGACACGGTGCTGGTAAAAGCCAGCCGCGCCATGGGGTTTGAAGCCGTCGTGGAGGCGCTCCGGGAAAAATAACGATATTTTTTCAAATTTCGCACAATCTCCACTTCACAAATGCGGCATTTATTGATATAATAGCACAAATTGATATCATGCGGAACATTTGGGCGGATATCAATGGACGACCGGTATCAATAAACATTTGTTGGGGGAGACGACCATGTTCAAAATCGTGAGCAAGCGGCCGCTGAACGAGGCGAAGACCGTGGTGGAATTCGTCATCGAAGCGCCGCTGGTGGCCCGGAAGGCCAAGCCGGGCCAGTTCATCATCTTCCGGCTGGATGAATACGGCGAGCGGGTCCCGGTGACCATCGCCGCGTCCGATCCGGAAAAAGGCACCGTGACCATCATGGTCCAGCCGGTGGGCAAGACCACCAAGATGCTGAACCTGATGGAGGCGGGGGACTATCTGGCGGACTTTGTGGGCCCGCTGGGGCGGCCCACCAATATGGAGGGGCTGAAAAAGGTCTGCGTCGTGGGCGGCGGCGTGGGCAACGCCATCGCCTATCCCGTGGCCAAGGGCATGCACGACCGGGGCATCCAGGTGGACATGGTGGCGGGCTTTCGCTCCAAGGACATCGTGATCCTGGAGGAGGAGATGCGCGCCGGCGTCACCAACCTGTACATAACCACCGACGACGGCTCCTACGGCGAGCCGGGCTTCAACGTGGACAAGATGAAGGCGCTGCTGGACGCCGGCGAGCAGTACGACGAGATCATGTGCGTCGGCCCCACCCGGATGATGCAGCGGGTGTGCGAGGCCACCAAGCCCTATGGGATCAAGACCATCGCCTCTATGAACCCCATCATGCTGGACGGCACGGGCATGTGCGGCGCCTGCCGGCTCACCGTGGGCGGCGAGACCAAGTTCGC
>CANQIO010000046.1 GCA_947624065.1 uncultured Oscillospiraceae bacterium
GGCGAGTACAGCATGAAGCAGCTGGAGCAGATTTTCTGGGACAAGGGCTATCGCAACAGCAACGGCAACAAGATCGCTCACACCACCATGAGCGGCATCATCTCCAACCCCAAATATAAGGGGTACTATGTGGGCAACAAGGTCAAAGTCGTGGACATGTTCACCAAGAAACAGAAGTTCCTCCCGCCGGACGAGTGGGTCATGTTCAAGGACGAGACAGGCCAGATCGTGCCCGCCATCGTGTCCGAGGAACTGTGGGAACAGGCCAACGCCGTCCTGCGCCGGCGAAGCGAGGATGTGAAGTCCCGCCAGGGCATCTGCAACCATGCAAACCTTCTCACCGGCAAGCTCATATGCACCCAATGCGGCAAGCCATACTACCGCCGGGAGTCCAGAGACCGAAAGGGTAACGTCAACAGCCGCTGGGTCTGCGCCGGGAAGATCAACAACGGGGCCGATTCCTGCGACAGCTTCGCCATCTACGAGGACGAGATCAAGCCCCTGCTCTTTGAGGTGTTCCAGGACACAGAGGTGGACGCCGAGGCCATGATCGGGGAGTACGTTCGGATGTATCAGGAGATCACCGACGACGACCGGCTACCGGAGCAAATCAAAGCACTGCGGCAGACCATCGACCTTGCAGAAAAGAAAAAATCCAAGTTGCTGGATTACAATGTCACCGGCCAGATCAGCGACAATGACTTTGTGACCATGACACGTGCCTGCAACCAGGACATCGACGCCGCCCGGGAACAGCTGGAAGAGCTGGAGGACCGGGAGCAGACCGGCCGGGAATTCCAAAAGCACATCGCGGCCATCCGCGCCACATTGGAGTCCGCCCGGCGGGACGCCGCCAGCGGGATCATTACAAAAGATTATGTCAACCAATATGTCGACAAGATCTTCGTGACGCCGGTGGACGAGCACACCATGAAACTAGAGATCAAGATCTTCACCGGGGAGACCACGGCCAAATACCTCGAAAAGCTCCGGCAGCGGGCGGAGGCGGAAAGCGCAAAAAGTCCAGCATTTGCAACGGTTTGCGGTCCTTCTGATATCTATGGTCGTATGGGTCACACGTCTAAAAAGATGATCGAGGCCTACGAGAACGGCATGAAGTGAGCTCCGTGACAACAGGGGCGGCGCGGCATAGAAATGCCGCGCCGCTTTTTTATCGTCTTGTCGTCTCAAGAAAATGGGACCGTCAGTAGACCGGATGGCTGGTATCGGCAGGCTTCTCCAGGCACTCCGGATGGGCGAGCATCTCCTTCAGCCGGGCAAAGGCCAGCGCAAAATAATGCCCGGAGGCGATGCGCTCATCCATGACCACGCCCATGGGGATGCACCGGACCACCTCCACGGCGCCGTCCTTGCCCCGCCGGGCCACATCCCGCATGTTGCCCATGGCGATCGCCACGGAGGTGGTGCCGAAATCGTACACATGGTGGTAGATGTGGTTGGTGCGGATGCTGGCCAGGTTGGTGAACAGGACGCTGGCATGGAAGGGACTCACATTCAGCAGCGCCTGGGGCAGCAGACCGTGCCGGTCGCCGAACCGGAGCACCCACCCCGCGAAATTCACCAGGGGCCCCATGCTGATCAGGACCCGCATGACCTTGTCCATGCCGTTGGCATTCACCTCGGCCCCGGCGGCATTCTTCTCCACATATTCGTCGATCTTGCGCTGCACGTCGAACACCGTGTCCTCCGGCGTGAAGGCCAGCTTGCTCATGGCGTTTTCGTTGGCGCTGGAGCCGGGGCGGAGCACCACCAGGGAGACCTTGAAGTCCTTATGCTGATAGATGCGTTTATTGACCACGAACCGGTTCAGCGAGGGGAACTCACCCACCAGGTGGGTATAGGCGGTCATGACCAGGGCCATATGGCTGATGTGGCGGCCCTCCTTGCGCTGGGCGTTCATGTAGTGGCGCAGGGGCTCCACGGGGATATCCACCGTCACCATGTTCATGGCGTCATGGCGCTCCGTCATGAACTGGGGGATGAGGTAATACATCGGGACCTCGTTTTTCACCCGAATGCCGTCAGGTCTGCCCATCGTCGTCGCTCCTTTATCAAGAGATATATAAAACTATTGATATTATTTAATCACACTTTCCCTCTGTGCGCAAGAGGAAAATGCGCCGCTCACAGCGCGATCCCGCCCGCCATCAGCAGCCAGCAGATGAGGATGGGCCAGGCAAGGGCGGGCAGGTAGTCCGCCGTCTTGATCTTCTTCAGGCCGATCAGGTTCACGGCGATGGCCAGCAGGATCATGGACCCCACGCAGTTGACCACCGGCATGGCGCCCGTGCGCTCCAAAAACGGCTGTATAGAGGCCGCCAGCGCCACCAGCGCTCCCTGGAACGCCAGCACGAACGCCGCCGAGGCCAGCACCGAGGCCCCGTAGGTCACCGCGAGGCAGGTGGACGAGACGAAATCCAGCATGGATTTGATGAGCAGCGTGGTGTGGCAGCCCAGCTCCAGCCGCCCCGCGGGGTTGGCCGCGCTCTCAAAGGAGCCCAGCACCGTCATGGACCCGATGCAGAACAGCAGACAGGCCGTCACGAATCCCTCCGCCGGGTTGGCCAGGCCCTTCTCCCCGCCGCCCAGGCGCGCCAGCACCGCGTCGCCCAGCCGGTTCAGCCGGTCGTCCAGCCGCAGCAGCCACCCGGTCAGAAGCCCGCCGGCCATGGACGCCACGCACACCAGCGCCTGCGGCCCGCTCTGGACCCCGTTGAGGCCCGACACCGCCGCGAACACGGTGCAGAACCCCAGGCAGGTCATCATGGCCTCCGGGAGCTTGTCCCGCGCCGGGTCAGGTCCCGCGCCGCTCTGCCTCCGGCGCAACAGCAGTCCCAGGCACCCGCCCAGCAGCACCGTCGCCACATTTACCAATACGCCAAAATACTTCCACACGGTCGTGTCCCATCCTATGTATGTGATGATTTGTCGGCACAGTATAACACATTTCCCTGGATTTGAAAATCCCCGGCGCGTGAGCGCCGGGAAAATCATTGATGATACCGCTCCAGGAACGCGCCGATGGCGCCCACGGCCGTTCGCAGCCGTCCCGGCTCCGGCAGCAGCACCAGCCGGAAATGGTCGGGCCAGGGCCAGTCAAAGCCGCTTCCCGGCACCAGCAGGATGTGCTCCGCCTCCAGCAGGTCCACCGCAAAGCGCCGGTCATCCCGGACCTTGGAGGGGTCCTTGATCCGGGGGAACACATAAAACGCCGCCTGGGGCCGGTGATAGCTGACGCACGCCAGCGCATCCAAGGCCCGGCAGGCCGCCTCCCGCCGCTCATAGAGGGCGCCGCCCGGGACCAGCATGGCCCGGGTGCTCTCCCGGTCGGCCATGGCCGCGGGGATCACCAGCTGGGTCAGCGCGTTGCCGCACAGCCGCAGGGAACACAGCTTCAGCATACACTCCCGCAGCTCCGCCGTCTCCTTCGCCGGGCCGGACACCGTCGCCCAGCCGCAGCGAAAACCGCAGATGATGTGGCTCTTGGACAGGCCGTTCAGCGTCACCACCGGCTGATCCGGCGCCACCGCCGCCGCCGGCAGGAAGGGCGCGTCGTCCATGATGAGCCGGTCATATATCTCGTCGGCGATGAGCAGCAGACCGTGCCGCCGGCACAGCTCCGCCGCCCGCTCCACCAGCGCGGGCGCGTACACCTGCCCGGTGGGGTTGTTGGGATTGATGAGCAGCACCGCCCGCGTCCGCGGCGTGATCTTTCTCTCCATGTCTCCCAGGTCGGGATACCACCCCGCCTGCTCGTCGCACATATAAAACACCGGCCGCGCCCCGGCGAGATACGCGCCGTTGGACCACAGGCTGTAGCTGGGCGACGGCATGAGCAGCTCGTCCCCCGCGCTCAGCACGCTGGAGCAGACCATCTGGGCCATCTCGCTGACGCCGTTGCCGATAAACACATCGTCCGCCGTCACGCCCACGGCGCCCCGGGACAGATGATAGTCCGCGATGGCCTGCCGGGCCTCGCCCATGCCCTGGGCGTCGCAGTAGGCGACCGCCCTGTCGGCGTTGGCCAGCAGCGCCGTCCGGACGCTCTCCGGCATGGAAAAGCCAAAGCTGGCCGGGTTGCCGGTGTTCAGCTTCAGCACCTCCACGCCCTCCCGCTCCATCTGCAGGGCCTTCCGATAGACTGGTCCGCGGATGTCGCTGTGTACCAGCCTCAGCTTGTCAGAACTCTGGATAGGTCTCATACCACACGCTCCTTTTTGCCGCTCTCCGGCGTTTGATAGCATCTCCGCCGAAGGGCTGAAATAGTATTGAAAAAAAATAAAAAGGCAGCCGGCCCATCTGGGCCGGCTGCCTTTTTATGCGCGCAAAAATAACTCCGGCCCTATCGTAAAGCCAGAGCTGCTGCCCGCTTGGCGGCCAAGCGGGTGGTATCGGCGGCGGCAGCGGCATGCCGCGCCAGGGACCCCTCGGTCCGCAGGCAGCGCAGTGCAGGTTCCATCGTCATGTCCGCCGCTCCTTCCGTCTTGTTTGGCGTATCATAACACATTCTAATGCGAATGTAAAGCATAAATTCTATCAAACGGGACACTTTACATCCTGTGGAACAAGTCATATAATAGCGGGGAAAGGCGCAAACCGCCTGTTTTTGCAGAATACGGGAGGGCAAAACAATGAAATCAAGAGCGGAGATCAAGGACCTTGCCAAGGAGTCTTTCCGGATCACGTACTGGCCCTGCGTGGGGGCGTCGGTGCTGGTGAGTCTGATGCTGGCGGCCTGCGCGTCCTTCACGCTGGGGCTCGGCGCGCTGATCCTGACCGGGCCGATGACGGCGGGCCTGTGCTATTTCTTCACCCAGGTCTTTCAGGGCAGCGGCAGCCAGGTGGACATCGGCACGCCCTTCTCCGTCGGCTTCACCGATTTTGGCCGGAAGCTGGGCGGCTTTCTGTGGATGCTGCTGTTCGTCTGGCTGTGGAGCCTGCTGTTCATCATCCCCGGGATCGTGAAGAGCTATGCCTATGCCATGACGCCCTATATCCTGGGGGACTGCCCCAACGTGCGGGCCCAGGACGCGCTGACCCTGTCCCAGCGGATGATGAAGGGCCACAAGGGGGATCTGTTCCTGTTCCAGCTCAGCTTCATCGGCTGGCAGCTGCTCAGCTGCCTGACCCTTGGGCTGCTCTCTCTGTTCTATGTGGATCCCTATTACCAGACCGCCGCGGCCGGCTTTTACCTGGAGGTCCGGGAGGATGCCCTGCGCACCGGCGCCGTCACCCTCGCGCAGCTCAACGGCGAGCCGCTGCTCTGAGCCATGGTCGACGCCGCCATCATCGGCGCGGGCCCCGCAGGGCTGTCCGCCGCCATCGACCTGACGCTGTTGGAAAAGCGGTTTCTCTGGTTCGGCAGCCCCAGCGAAAAGGTGGCCCGATCCGAGAAGATCGCCAACTATCCGGGCCTGGGCCTGCTCTCCGGCGCGGAGCTTAGCCGGCGCTTCGCCGAACATGCCGCCCAGCTGGGCATCGAGCCTGCGAACAAGCTGGTCACCAACATCATGGCCATGGACGGCAAGTACATGCTCCTGGCGGAGAACGAGGTCTATGAGGCCAGGACGGTGCTCCTGGCCACCGGGGCCGTGGCCGCCAAGGGCCTGCCCGGCGAGCAGGAATACCTGGGCCGGGGCGTCAGCTATTGCGCCACCTGCGACGGGTATTTCTACCGGGGAAAGCGCATCGCCGTGATCTGCGCCTCCCCCCGCTATGAGCACGAAGCGGCCTATCTGGCCGGCCTGGCCGGCGAGACCTTCTTCTGGCCGGCATACAAGGACTGCACCCTCTCGGCGGAGGGTATGACCCGCCTGGACAGCCCGATCACGGCCGTCACCGGCGGGCTGAAGGTCTCCGCCGTGACCCTGGCGGACGGCCGCTCCCTCCCGGTGGACGGGGTGTTCTGCCTGCGCAGCGCCGTGGCGCCGGCGGTGCTGCTGCCGGCTCTGGCCATGGACGGGCCCCATATCACCGTGGACCGGCAGTGCCGGACGAACCTGCCTGGCTGCTTTGCCGCGGGGGACTGCACCGGCCGGCCCTATCAGATCGCCAAGGCCGTGGGCGAGGGCAATGTCGCCGCCCACGCCATGGTGGAATACCTGGCGCAAAACGAATAGCAGTACAACCATGGGCAAGGCCCCGGACCGATCGGTCCGGGGCCTTGTTTATCGTTTTGACTAAAATCACTCGGCGTAAGCCTCGATGCCGGGCAGGCCGATCTCCTGGAAATACCGCAGCGCGCCGGGATGCAGAGGCACGCTGATGCCCTCCAGCATGGTCTCGGGCTTGATCTCCTTGAAGCTGGCGTTCACCTCGCCCAGGGCCTCCAGGTTCTCCACGAACTGCTTGACGAACTCATACACGACCTCCTCGGGCACATCGGCGCCCGCGAACAGCACCGCGTTGTTGCCGTAGGTGGGGATGTCCTCTTCGATGAAGGTCTCGTCCTCGGTGTTGTAGTAGTCGGGGAACAGGGCCTGACGGGTGTAGGCGCCGTCGGAGTTCTCAATGATGGTGTCGATCACGTCGTCAGGGATGGGCAGGAAGCGGAAGTCCATGCTGGGCGTGGACAGCAGGTCGATGACGGTGGCGATGGGGGCCTTGCCGTTCCAGATGAACACGTCCAGCTGGCCGTTCTTCATCATCTCGGTCTGCTCGGCGCCCTTGACCTCGTAGCCGTCATAGTCGTCGGGCTCCAGGCCCAGAGCGGCCATCAGGTTCAGCGCGTCGGTGCGGGAGGTGCCGCCCACCTGGCCGATGCCGATGCGCTTGCCGCGGAAGGCGTCGGCGGAGACCTCGGTGATGTCGGAGTCAGCGGGGACGATGACGTGGGTCTTGTTGCAGGACAGGGAGATGACGCCCAGGCACTGCTCGGGCTCCATGCCCTCATACACGCCGGTGGCATTGTAGGCGTCGGCCAGCATCAGGTTGTTGGTGAAGGCGATCTCCACCTCGCCGTTGGCGACCAGGCTGGGGTTCTCCTCGTAGCCGTTGGTGGCCTCGGCGGTGACCGTCAGCAGAGAGCCGGCCTTGACGAAGGCGTCGGAGATCTCGGCCGCCTGCTGATAAGAGGACTGGCCGATGGGGTTGGCAGCCAGGGAGATGGTGGTGGCCTCGGTCAGGCCCTCGAACTCCTCGCTGGCCAGGGCCGTCCCGCCAACGCCGCACAGGAGCGCCGCGCACATGGCGAGGACCAGGATCATGGACAGGGTTTTCTTCATGGATAGTGCCTCCTTTTAATAGTAGTCTGTTTTGGATGTATCGTATGCCCCGAGGGGGTCAAGCGATCTGGCTCGTATGCGCGCTCCGGCGCGCGGCGATATAGTTGAGCACGCCCACGGCGATGACCAGGCCGTAGCCCAGCAGGTCGGTCACCGTGCCCGGGAAAATGCACAGCAGACCGCCGCCGAAGGCCGCCAGGCGCAGGATGGGATGGACCTTGGTGCGGAAGAAGCCCACTGTACCCATGCACAGGCCCAGGCACCCCACCACGCCGGAGACCATGGCCAGCACGATCTCCGCGGTGGTCCCCTGGCCGATCAGCGCGGGGGCGTAGACGAAGAAGATCGGCATGATGTATGTGACCAGGGCCAGCTTCACCGCCTGGACGCCTATCTTGATGGGACTGTCGTTGGCGATGCCCGCCGCCGTATAGGCCGCCATGGCCACCGGGGGCGTGATGGAGGACAGGCACGCGCCGTAGAACACGAACAGGTGCGCCGCCAAAGCGGGCACGCCCATATCCGTCAACGCCGGGGCCACCAGCACCGCCACCAGCATATACGCCGGCGCCGTGGGCAGGCCCATCCCCAGGATGAACAGCGCGATCATGGTCAGCAGCAGCGCGATGATGATGTGCCCGCCGGCCAGGCGGATGATGAAGGAGCTGAGCTTCAGACCCACACCCGTCAGGGAGATAACGCCGATCACGCAGCCGGCGGCGGCGCAGGCGGAGCCGATGCTCATCACGCCCTTGCAGCCCTTGATGAGGGTCTTGACGATGTTGACGGGCGAGATGCGGGTGTCCTTGCGCAGCTCGGCGATGACGATGGCCGCGCCGATGGCGTACATCGCCGTGTACATGGCGCTGTAGCCCATGACGATCATGACCACCAGCAGCACCAGCGGGGCCAGGGACAGGCCGTATTTCTTGATGGAGATCCAGGCGTTGGGGATGTCCTTGGGGTCCATGCCGTGCATGCCCCGCTTGCGGGACTCATAGTGCACCGACAGGAACACGGAGATATAGTAGAGCAGCGCCGGTATGATGGCGGCCGCCGCCACGGTCCGGTAGGACACACCCAGTGTCTCCGCCACGATGAACGCCGCCGAGCCCATGATGGGCGGCATGATCTGGCTCCCCGTGGAGGCCACCGCCTCCACCGCGCCGGCATAATAGGGCGGGTAGCCCGCTTTTTTCATCAGCGGGATGGTGAACACGCCGGTGGTGGCGACGTTGGCCGACGCCGAGCCGCTCACGCAGCCCACCAAGGCGCTGGAGACCACCGCCGCTTTTGCCGGGCCGCCGGTGCTGCGGCCGGTGAGGGCAAAGGCGATGCCCATGAACAGGTCCGACCCGTGAGACGCCTCCAAAAAGGCGCCGAAGATCACGAACATGACGATGATCGTGGCCGCCGTGCCGATGGGCGTGCTGAACACGCCCGCGGAGCTGATGTAGATGGACCGGACGATGCGGGACCAGGTATAGCCCCGGTTCTGCAGCGCGCCGGGCAGATAGTTGCCGAACAGCGCGTACAGCAGGAACACCCCCGCGATGATGGAGATCGCCGGGCCCAACATCCGCCGGGCCGCCTCCAGCACCAGCAGGATGCCCAGGGTGCCCACCACCAGATAGAGGGTGGGGATGGTGCCGTAGGAGGTGCCCATCTTGGTATAGTTGGCGGCGGTGAAGAAGAACACGAACATGGACGCCGCCGCGAAGATGGCGCCAGTGGTCTTCATGATCACGCCGTATTCCTTGCGCTTTTTGGTGAACGCGTTGAGGAACACCATGGGCATCAGAAAGCCCAAAAACATGCTGCGCTGGATCACGTCGGTCAGAAGCCCGGTGATACAGGTATAGATGGTGAACACGCCCAGGCACAGGGCCAGGCCGTCCTGCAGATACTTGGCAATATAATAGGACTTGGGAAGCGCCTCATCCGTTTCCGGCTCCGGCATATCCTCCCCTTCCAGCGGGTCGCGCCGTTTCCAGGGCAGCTTCCATTTTTTCTTTTCTTCCACTTCGCACCTTCCTTCCCTTGGTCTCACACACGCGTTGGCATGCTCAGCACGTCCTGCCGGAGCTCCTCCGCCGTCCTGTAAAAATAAGTGACCACGGCGGGATCGAACTGTTCCCGGGCGGTGCCGCCCCGGAGCATGGCCGCGAAATCGGTCCCCGCGCCCCTGGCTGCCTCCTGGTCCACCAGGCTGTCGCCCACATAGAGCGTCTCGCCGGCCGTCACACCCATGGCCCCCATGATGGCGATGAGCCCGGCCGGGTCCGGCTTGGCCGCCGGCACCTCCTCGCAGCCGTATACCTGCTGGAAGCAGTCGTCCAGCCCGTATTTCACCAGCGACGCCATCAGCACGTCCCGCAGTTTCTGGGACAGCAGTCCCACGGCGATACCGCTTTCCGCGATGGTCCGCAGACAGGCCGGCGCATCGGGGAAAAACTCCGTGCGCGCCGGCATCTCCGACCGGCACAGGCCCCGGTAATAGGTCCGCATCTCCAGCAGCTTGTCCGGGTCCCTCTCCCCCGTCACATGGCTGAGCATGATCTCATGGGTATTGCCCACGGTGGGCAGGGCCTTGGAAAACTCCATCGCCGGATAGCCGAAATGGCAGGCCGCCTCGTTCAGCAGATCCACAATGATCCGGGCGGTGTCCGCCAGGGTCATGTCAAAGTCGAAAATAATGGCTTTATATCGTTTCATGCACACTCTTCCCTTCCGGGTCCCGGCGAAGGGACGCGCCGTCCTTGCCGCCAAAGGTCACACCAGCGCCACGATCCCCGAGATCAGCAGCAGGATATAGGTCAGCAGCAGGAACTTCTGCGCGGAGATACGCTTCGCCAGCTTGTTGCCCAGCCAGACCGCGCCGGCGAAGGGGATGGCCGACGCGGCCAGCAGCCCCAGCACCTCCGGCACGAAGTATCCGGCCCGATAGTGGCTGTACAGCAGATAGGTGTTGAGCACCACCCAGACCGCCGAGACGGTGGCCCGGAATTTATTCTTCTCCGGCATGGCCCACACGGCGTACACCACCAAAAAGGAGCCGCCGGAGATGAACATGCCATGGATGAGCCCCGCGATGAGCAGGCACCCGTAGAGCGCCGCCTTCGGCAGCTTCAGCTCCCGGCGGACGAACAGCTTCTTCAGCGCGATCAGGATGATGACGGCGCCATAGGCGCGCAGCAGGATGTCGAAGGCCAGCGCGTCGAACAGCCATATGCCCAGCAGCAGCCCGCTGCCCATCAGCAGCGTGATCTTTCCCAGTTGGCGGAAGTCGATGTCCCGCCAATACCGGATCGCCACGTACACGCTGCTGGCGCCGCTGACGATGGCCACGATGGGCTTGGCCGCCTCCACACCCACCAGGCGGATGGACGGGGGCATCGCCAGCATGGCGCCGGCGAACCCCGTGATCACCTGGATGGTGTTGGAGACGAACAGCGTGACGAGAAAAAGCAGTTTGGAGACCATGCCGTCAGCGATCGGTCACCACCACTTGATCTGCTCGGTGATGTGGTTGCGGATGGCGATGAATTCGGGAGAGGTGACGTCCCGCGGCCGGGGCAGGTCGATCATGACCTCCTCCTTGATCTTGGCGGGCTTGTTGGTCAGGATCAGCACCCGCTGGGCCAGGTAGACGGCCTCCTCGATGTTGTGGGTGATGAACACCACCGTGGTGCCCGTCTCCTTCCACAGGCGGATCACCTCGTCCTCCAGATAGAACCGGAGCTTGATGTCCATCTGGCCGTAGGGCTCGTCCATCAGCAGCAGGTCCGGCTGCATGGCGAATGCCCGGCCGATGATGATGCGCTGGGCGGTGGATACGGACAGCTGGTGGGGATAGTTATGGCGGAATTCCTCCAGACCCAGGAGCTTGATGATGTTCTCCACCCGGCGGTCCATCTCGTCCTTGGGGATCTTCTTGATCTCCAGGCCAAAGCGCAGGTTCTTCTCCACCGTCAGCCAGGGCATGGAGGAGGGCTCCTGGAACACCACGGAGATGCTGTGCTTTTTCGGGTCGGCGGGCTGGCCGTCGATATACAGGTCGCCCTTCGTGGGCATATAGATGCGGGTAAGAAGGTTCAAAAACGTGGTCTTGCCGCAGCCGGTGGGGCCCACCACGCACAGAAACTCGCCCTTTTTGATATCGAAGGACACATCGTCCAGCACGTGCAGATCACCGAAATACTTCGTCAGGTGCTCCACGCGGACCTTCACGTCGTTGTTTTCCATCTCTATGCCCTCCTTACAGTGCCAGGTCGGTGTTGGCCGACACCTCCGAGCGGATCTTCAGGAACGCCGGATCGGTCATGTTCCTGGGCTTCGGCAGGCCGCTCAGATCGTAGACCTGCTTGACGGTGGCCGGACAGTTGCTCAAAAGCACGATCCGGTCCGCCAGATAGACAGCTTCCTCGATGTTGTTGGTGACGAATATGATCGTGCGCTTCTCCTGCTCCCAGATGCGCAGGACCTCTTCCTCCATGGCGTACCTCGTCTGGGCGTCCAGGGCGCCGAAGGGCTCGTCCATGAGCAGGATCTGGGGGTTGTTGGTATAGGCCCGGGCGATGCCCACCCGCTGCTTCATGCCGCCGGACAGCTCATGGGGATAGGAGTTCTCGAATCCGGTCAGGCCCACCAGGTCGATGTACTTCTGGGCCACCGCCCGGCGCTCCGCCTTTTTCACGCCGGCCAGCTCCAGGCCGAACTCCACGTTGCCCATGACCGTCCGCCAGGGCATCAGGTTCATGGACTGGAACACCATGCCAATGCGCCGGTCGCTGCCGTGGATCTCCTCGCCGTCCAGGAAGATCTTCCCGCCCACGGGCTTCTCCAGGCCGGCGATCATGTTCATCAGCACCGTTTTCCCGCAGTGGCCGGGGCCCAGGATGACCAGAAACTCGTTGTCATATATCTCCAGGGAGACGTTCTCCACCGCGTCCTTGACGCCGTTCTGGACCACGTAGCTCTGGCAGATGTTCTCCAGTCTCAATATGACTTTTTTCTTCTCGTCCATGGACAGATCATCCTTTCTGCAAACTGCGTAACGATGGCCAGGATCGCGCCCACGACGCCGATGGCCACCATGCCGGTCAGCACCAGGGGCATATCCAGCGAATCCATGCCGCGGGAGATGAGGAAGCCCACGCCCGCGTTGGCGCCCAGCATCTCAGCGGCCAGCACCACCATCCAGGCCGCGCTGGTGGAGGTGCGCACGCCAGCGAAGATGGCGTCCAGCGCCGACGGGAAGGCGATCTTCAAAAGCCGCTGCCGGGGCGTGGCGTTGAATACCGTGCCCACGTCCAGATACATCTTCTCCACGTTGCTCATGCCCGCCTGCACGTTCACCACGATGCTGGCCAGGGAGCCGAAGATGACGATCAGCACCTTGGGGAACTCGCCGATGCCGAACCACAGGGTGATCAGGGGGATCCACGCCAGGGGCGGGATGGCGCGGAACGCGTTGAACAGCGGGCCGAAAAACGCCTTGGCCCGGGGGAACCAGCCGATGAGCACGCCAAAGGCGATGCCAAAGGTCCAGTCGAACAGCAGCGCCAGACCGATGCGCCGCAGGCTCACGCCCACATGACCGATCAGGGACAGCTTTTTCACCGGCTTGACGAACAGCTGCACCGTTCTGTCCCACACCTGGATGGGGGACGGGAAGCCGGTCCCGCTGGAGGATGCCGCCAGCCACAGCGCCACCAGCAGCAGCACAGAGATCACCGGCAGGATCTTATAGAGCACGCCCAGCCGTTTTTCCCGTATTTCGGCGGCGCTCAGCATCTCATTGTTCTTTTTCATAGCTTCTTCCACCCCAATACGACGTTTTCAAGCAGGTTGATGAGCGCGGAGATGACCACGCCGAGAATGCCGATCACCAGGATGCCCATCATCACCAGGTCCACACGGCCATAGGAGCGGCCCATCAGGATCATGTAGCCCAGGCCGCTGGAGGAGGCCAGCATCTCCGCCGCCACCAGGGTCGCCCAGGCGTTGCCGATGGCCACCTTGATCCCGGCGAAGGTCATGGTCATGGACGAGGGGATGCCCACCTTCCAAAACACGGTGAAATAGGACGCGCCGCAGGTCTTGCCCACGTTTTTCAATACTTCCTTCGTCTGACGGATGCCCGTATAGGAGTTGATGAGGCATGGCACGAAGGCCGCGAAAAAGACGATGAACGCCTTGGCGCGCAGACCCACGCCCAGCCACACGATGGTCAGGGGGATCCAGGATACGGGCGGGATGGGGCGGATGATCTCAAAGATGGGGCGCATGAAGCTGTCGAAGCCCCGATACCAGCCCATCAGCCAGCCCAGGGGGATGCCGACCAGGACCGCCAGCCCAAAGCCGCACAGCGCCACCTCCAGGCTGGACCATATATGTACCGGAAGGATCGCGCCGTCCGGCTTCTTGTCAACGAATTTCAGGATGAACAGGCGGAACACCTGCAGCACGTCGCTGAGCTTCTTGCTCTCGATCACGCCGCTGACGGCCAAAAACTCCCACAGCAGCAGAAATCCCAGTATGCCGGCGACGGACAGCATCGCGCTCTGGTAGGTCAGCTTCCGCTTCTGATCCTGCACCAGCTTCACCCGCTGTTCATTGGTCATCGCGTTTGTCGTCTCGTTCAAATCTATCCCTACTTTCTGCCAAACGGTGGTTCTTCCGTCCCGGACCCGCCGGAGGGCGGGTCCGGGAACCATTTACGATGCTAAGGTCTTATCGGGCTTCGCGGATCACTCGACCTCGATGCCCAGCACCTCCGCGGCGGCCAGGGCCACGGACGGGTCGATGCGGCAGTTGTCCAGATAGCTGGTGCGGTCCTCGTTGGAATAGTTGCCCTGGCTGATGAAGAAGTCCAGGCCGAGCATGATGTCCTTCTCCACCTCCAGCAGGTCGCGGGAGGTGTACAGGCCGGCGTCATCGGGGCTGGTCTTGGTGTACAGGTCGATCCACTCCTGGGTGGTGGGGCCGCGGTACCAGTCCATGGTACGCTTGGCCACGTCCTCGTTGCACAGGAAGCCTTCCTCGTCGCAGTGCTCCAGGTACCACTCGGCGGCCTGGGCCATGTTCTCGTCGGACTCATAGCACCACTCCACGGCCTTGTGGAACACGATGCAGGCGGTCACGACCAGGTCAAAGTTGTCCTCCAGGATCTCCTGGGTGGCGAAGGTGCCGCAGGCCATGGGGATGCCCAGCTGGCCGGAGTCGGAGATGCGCACGTAGCCGGCGTCCTCCGCGGACAGGGCGATGGCGTTCCAGCAGCCCAGCACGTCGCCGGTGCCGCCGTTGAAGCCGGTCAGGGCGTTGGCGTTATCCATGTTGACGCTCTCCACGTCCTCCAGGTTCAGGCCGATGTTGGTCAGGTACTTGACCAGGACCGCCTGGGCGGTGGTGCCGGTGGGATACACGCAGGCGGCGCCCTTCCAGACCTCGGGGTTCTCCGGGTCGTTGGCGATGTCGGAACCCTCGCGGGCGAACAGAGCCAGGTTCTCCTCGAAGTCGGTGATGTCGATCAGGGAGAAGTCATAGCCCTTCAGGCCGTTGCACAGCCCGCCCATGCCGCAGGAGGCGATGTCCCACTCGGCGTTGGCTTCCATCATGGCGGGGCCGCCGGTGAAGCAGATGTACTCAAGCTCGATGTTCAGCGCGTCGAACACGCCCAGCTTATCCGCGAACAGGAACGGATAGGACAGCGGGGAGCCGGTGAAGAAGCCGATGCGGAGGGTCTGGGGCTCTTCAAAGGGGGTCAGGCCCCAAGTCAGGTCCTCTTCCTCTGCAAAGGCGGCGGGGGCTATGGCCATGACCATCGCCAGGACCAGCAGCCAAGAGAGCAGTTTTTTCATTGTGTTTCCTCCTTAATGATTTTTATTGTTGTCGGTCAAATAAGGCCGGCCGGGATATCAGATACGCGCCTGTCCGCGCCGCCGGGCCCGGCCAGCCGGGCTCACGTCAATCAGCCGCAGCAGCAGTGGCCGGCACCGTCCCGGGAATGGCTGTTCTCGGCCGGGTCCTTCATGCACAGGTGCACCGCTCCGGTGGTGAAGGTGCGGGGCAGGGCCAGGATGTTGGGGTGCGGCCCCACGTATTTCTTCATGGCGTCCGCCAGGGCCTCCTCCACGGTGGCCCGGGTCTTCAGACCCATGGACCGGGCGATGCCGGGCTCCCGTGCGCCCACGATGTAGATGGCGCTGGTGTGCTCCTCGGCCAGGTGGCCGCAGCTCATCATGGAGAAGCCGTGGAAGGGATGGAAGGCGTTGGCGAAGCGGTACTTGTCCGTATACTCCTTGCGGGTGGCAAAGTACTCGCCGTACCGGTCCATGTCCGGCAGGATCTGCATGTAGTCGTGCTGGAACATCTCATACAGCTCCCGCAGATAGGGCCAGCGCTCGTCGTGGAACCACCCGTCGCAGATGCTGGGCACGATGAACACGCAGTG
>CANQIO010000047.1 GCA_947624065.1 uncultured Oscillospiraceae bacterium
TTCTTAACTTCCGTTCTCCCCATGATCTGTGGGAACTTGAGCTCTCTCACTGTTGCACTTAGTTTGACAAGTCACTCGCCGGAAAATGCCCATTTGGCGACGAAATTTTTGGATGGTATTCCCCTTTCGTGAGAAATATGATAAAATAAATCGTTAAAATGTTCCAAGCAGATCCGCGAGCATATCGCGTGGACCCCGGCCCAGGATAGAGCGCGGGCCGTCGGGGAAGGGAGACGGGTCCTATGAAGAGCAAGACGCCTCGGTTTTTGATCGTCAGCTTGGTCTGCTTCTCGCTGCTGTGCGTGCTGGTGTTCTCGACTCTGGCCGTACAGATGAACAGCCGGGGGGCGGAGGCGATCGGCCAATTGGGGGCCATCTATATGTCCGGCATGAGCGAGCAGGCGGCGACCCACTTCGGCACCACCATCGAACTGCGCCTGAGCCAGGTGGGGGCGCTGGTGGATTCGGTGCCCCCCGGGACCGGCCGGGACTTCTCCTCCGTGCGGGTGGCACTCAGCTACAACGCCCGGGCCCGCGGCTTCGACCACCTGGCCCTGAGCCTGGCCGACGGCTCCTTTGAGATGCTCTACGGCAGCCAGATGGAGGCCGATCGGTCTGGCGAGTTCTTCCAGGCCCTGGCCGACGGCAAGGAGGCCATGGCCGCGGGACGGGACGAGCAGGGGGAGGAGCTCCTGTTGATGGGCATCCCGGCGGACTACGCTATGGAGGACAGCCGGGAGAGCGTGGCCCTGGTGGCGGCCCTGCCCGCCAGCTACATCAGCGACACCCTGTCCCTGGATGCGGACAAGGGGATGATCTACTACTTCATCATCGACCAGGAGGGGGAATTCATCGTCCGGGACAGCGACGTGACGGACGAGAACTATTTCCAGCGGGTCCGGGACCGGTATGAGAGCGTGGGCGACATGAGCGGGGAGGAATATATCGCCGCGCTGGAGGAGACCATGGCCGCCGGGAAGAGCCTCAGCGGCGAGTTCGTCATCGAGGGGGAGCGGCGGTATCTGTACTGCGCGAGCCTGCCCTATTCAAATTGGTATCTGATGCTGTTCATGCCGTACGGGGCGCTGGACCAGACGGTGAACGCCCTGAGCCATGCCTGGGGCTGGTCGGCGATCCTGGCCTGCGCCGTCATCCTCCTGGCCCAGATGGCCATCTTCCTGTGGTATATGCGCCTGACGCGGCGGCACGTCCGGGAGCTGGAGGGGGCCCGCCAGGCCGCCGAGCGGGCGAACCGGGCCAAGAGCGAGTTTTTGTCCAACATGAGCCACGATATCCGCACGCCCATGAACGGCATCGTGGGCATGACCGCCATCGCCAGCGCCAATCTGGACAACGTCCAGCAGGTCCAGAACTGTCTGAAAAAGATCGACATCTCCAGCAAGCACCTGCTGGGACTGATCAACGACATCCTGGATATGTCCAAGATCGAGAGCGGCAAGCTGACCCTGCACCGGGAACAGGTGGCCCTCCAGGAGACCATGCAGAACATGGTCAACATCCTCCAGCCCCAGGCCACCGCCAAGCAGCAGCGGTTCGATGTGTATGTTTACAACATCCTCTGCGAGCATGTGTACTGCGACAGCGTCCGGCTCAGCCAGGTGCTCTTCAATCTGGTGGGCAACGCCATCAAGTTCACTCCCCAGAACGGCAGCGTCCATGTGGCCTGCTATGAGGAGACGTCCCCCAAGGGGGAGGCCTGGGTGCGGGTGCATATCCGGGTGAAGGACACCGGCATCGGCATGTCGCCGCAGTTCAAGGCGCGGATCTTCGACTCCTTCGCCCGGGAGGATGACCAGCGGGTGCAAAAGACCGAGGGCTCCGGCCTGGGCATGGCCATCACCAAGTACATCATCGACGCCATGGAAGGGACCATCGAGGTGGAGAGCGAGCAGGACAAGGGGACGGAGTTCCATGTGACGCTGGATCTGGAGCGGGCCCTGACCGAGACGCAGGACATGACGCTGCCCCCCTGGGACGTGCTGGTGGTGGACGACGACGAGCTGCTCTGCGAGAGCACGGCGGCGCTTCTCTCCATGCTGGGCTGCCGGCCGGAGTGCGCGCCGGACGGGGAGCGGGCGCTGGAGCTGGTCCGGAGGCGCCGGGAGCAGGACCGGGACTACCCGGTGATCCTGCTGGATTGGCGCATGCCGGGGATGGACGGGCTGGAGACGGCCCGGAGCATCCGGGAGGTCTGCGGGGACAGGAGCGTGATGATGCTCATCACCGCGGCGGACTGGAACGATCTGGAGGAGCAGGCCCGCGCCGCGGGCATCACCGGGGCCATCGCCAAGCCCCTGTTCCGCTCCAACCTCTATTATGCCCTCAGCGCTCTGACGGAGCCCAGCGACCAGTCCGGCGCCAGGGAAGAGGAGCGCGTCTCCTCCCTGGAGGGTCGGCGGATACTGCTGGCGGAGGACAACGACCTGAACTGGGAGATCGCCGAGGAATTGCTCACGGAGCAGGGGCTCGTGGTGGAGCGGGCGGAGAACGGCAAGGTCTGCGTCGACCTGTTCCAGGCCTCCAATGTGGGGGCTTATGACGCCATCCTCATGGACATCCGCATGCCCATCATGACCGGATATGAGGCCACGCGGGCCATCCGCGCCCTGGACCGGCCGGATGCCGGGACCATCCCCATCATCGCCATGAGCGCGGACGCCTTCTCCGACGATGTGAAGCGGTGTCTGGACTGCGGCATGAACGCCCATGCTGCCAAGCCCATCGACATGGGGGAGGTCACCCGTCTGCTGGAGAAATTCATCAGGAAAAATGACTGACCGCGCGCCGCGGCGCGCAAGAGGAAGGGAGAGCGGGATATGAAAAGACGTGCGATCGCCATGCTTCTGGCCCTGGCGGCGCTCCTGGCGCTGGCCGGATGCGGCGGCGGCACTGCCGAGCCGGAGGCCGAGAGCCCGGCCCCGGAGCAGCTTGTGGAGCTGACCCTTTGGACCTATCCGGTGGGCGGCTGGGGCAACAGCAGCACCCTGTCCTCGCTGATCGCCGCCTTCAACCGGGAGAACCCGAACATCCGCGTGTCGGCCAAGGCCCTCACCTATGACCAGGGCGACGCGGACATAGAGGCCGCCGCCGAGAACGGGGGCCTGCCGGACCTGGTGCTGGAGGGGCCGGAGCGGCTGGTGGCCAACTGGGGCGTCCGGGGCCTGATGGCGCCGCTGAACGACCTGTGGCAGGACGAGGCCGCCGGCGCGATCTACGACTCGGTGCGGGTGGCCTGCCACGACGCCGCGGGGGACTACTATATCTATCCGCTGTGCATGACCACCCACTGCATGGCCATCAACCGGGACCTGTTCGAGGCCGCCGGGGCCTGGCAGTACATTGACGAAAAGACCCATACCTGGACTACCGACGGCTTCATCGCCGCCGTGCAGGCGCTGCATGACTACGGCGTGGAGGACGTGGCCGCTGTCTACTGCGGCGGCCAGGGCGGCGACCAGGGCACCCGGGCGCTGGTGAACAACCTTTACAGCGGCTCCTTCACCGACCCGGACCACACCCGCTATGCCGCCAACAGTCCGGAGAACGCCAAGGCCCTGGAGCTGCTGGCGGGCATGGACGGCATCAAGTTCGACCCCACTATCGTAGGGGCGGACGAGATCGAGCGCTTTGCCGCCGGCGAGCTGGCCATGGCCTTCTGCTGGAACGTGTTCCAGGATGTCAACCAGACCATCAGCAACCCCGATCTGGACTTTGACATCTTCCCCATGGCCTTTCCCACCGACGACGGGGACGTGAACCTGCAGGGCGGCATCTGGGGCTTCGGCGTGTTCGACAACGGGGACGAGGCCCGGATCGAAGCGGCCAAGGCCTTCATCCGCTTCATGACCGGGAACGACAGCCAGTATACCCGCGCGGTGCTGGCGTCCACCTACTGGCCCGTGCGGGACATGGCGGACATCTATGCCAACGACCAGCTGATGATCGAGTACGGCCTGTTCCAGCAGTATCTGGGGGACTATTATCAGGTCACCCCCGGCTGGGCGGCGGCCCGCACGGCCTGGTGGCAGATGCTCCAGCGTGTGGGCGAGGGAGAGGACGCCTCCCAGGCGCTGGGAGAGTTTGAACAGACCGCCAACCTGGCTGCCGGCAATTGACGAAAAGAAAAGGGAATGGGCCTGCCGCATTCGCGGCAGGCCCAAGTCGTGAAAAGGGGCGCCTGACATATTACAGATATCTTCCTGTGATGCTGGCGGGGTCCGCCTTGATCTCGTCCGGCGTGCCCGCCGCCACGATCCGGCCTCCCTGAACGCCGCCGCCGGGGCCCATGTCCACCACATAGTCGGCGCTGCGGATCAGATCCAGGTCGTGCTCGATGACGATCACCGTGGCGCCCTGGTCGATGAGCGCCTGGAACACACCCATCAGGCTCCGCACGTCCAGGGGGTGCAGCCCGATGGTGGGCTCGTCGAATACGAACAGGGTGTCGGACTGGCCCTTGCCCATCTCGCTGGCCAGCTTGAGCCGCTGGGCCTCGCCGCCGGAGAGCCCCGGCGTCGCCTCGCCCAGGGTGAGATAGCCCAGGCCCACGTTGCGCAGCAGCGAGAGGCGGCTGTGCACCGCCGCCAGATCGTCGCAGAGGGGCAGGGCCTCGTCTACGCTCATGGCCATCAGGGCCGGGAGGCTGTGCCGGGCGCCGTCCTTCCGCTGGCGGCAGATCTCAAAGGCCTGGCGGCCGTAGCGGCTGCCGCCGCAGTCGGGACAGGGGATGTCCACGTCCGGCAAGAACTGCACGTCCAGACTGATGCTGCCCGTGCCGTCGCAGGTGGGGCAGCGCAGGGAGCCGGTGTTGTAGGAGAAATCCCCGGCCTTACAGCCCAGGCGCTTCGCGTCCGCCGTCCGGGCGTATACCTTCCGGAGCTCGTCATGCACGTCCGCATAGGTGGCCACCGTGGAGCGCACGTTGACGCCGATGGGCGTGGCGTCGATGAGCTTGGCCTGGCGGATGCCGGGGGCGTCGACAGAGCGCACGTGCGCCGGCAGGGGCGTGCCCGCCGCCGCGGCCTTCAGCGCCGGGATGAGGCTCTCCAGCACCAGGGTGGTCTTGCCGGAGCCGGACACGCCCGTCACCGCGGTCAGCCGCCCCTTGGGGAAGCGGACCGTCAGCGGCTGGACCGTGTGGATGGGGCCGGTGGCCAGCTCGATGGCGCCGAGATCGAAGATGTGGGCTGGGGCGATGGGCTCCCGAAGCCGTGTCTCATTGGGCCGGAGGTACGGCCCGATCTTTGAGACGGGGTCGGCGATGAGCTGGGGCACGGTCCCCTGGGCCAGGATGCGGCCGCCGTCGGCTCCCGCGCCGGGACCCAGCTCGATGAGCCAGTCCGCATGGACCAGCACGTTCACGTCGTGGTCCACCAGCACCACGGAGTTCCCGTCCGCCACCAGGTCGTCCATCACGCCGGTGAGGCCGGTCAGGTTGGCCGGATGCAGCCCGATGGAGGGCTCGTCCAGCACATAGAGGACGCCGGTGGTCCGGTTGCGGACGGCCCTGGCCAGCTGGGCCCTTTGCCGCTCTCCGGTGGAGAGGGTGGCCGAGGCACGGTCCAGGGTGAGGTAGCTGAGGCCCAGGTCCACCAGCCGCCTGGCGGTGTTCTGGAAAGCGCCGCAGATGCTCTCCGCCATGGGGCGCATGGGCGCCGGCAGCGACGCCGGCACGCCCCGGACCCACTCGATGAGCTGGGCGAGGGTCATTTTGCTGGCGTCCGCCAGAGAGATGCCCCGCAGCCGGGGCGCCCGGGCGGCCTCGGAAAGCCGCGTGCCGCCGCAGTCGGGGCACACGTCCTGCTTGAGGAACTTCTCCACCCGCTTCATGCCCTTCTCGTCCTTGACTTTGGCCAGGGCGTTCTCCACGGTGTAGACCGCGTTGAAGTAGGTGAAATCCAGCTCCGCGAATTCCTCGGTGCTCTTGGAGCGGTAGAGGATGTGCTTTTTCTCCGCTGGGCCGTTGAAAACGATGTCACGCTCAGCCTCGGTCAGCTCCCGGAAGGGCACGTCCGTGCGCACGCCCATGGCCCGGCACACGTCGGTCATCAGCGACCACATGAGGCTGTTCCAGGGGGCCACCGCCCCCTCGTCGATGGTGAGGGATTCGTCCGGCACCAGGGTGGAGCGGTCCACTGTGCGCACCACGCCGGTGCCGCCGCAGGTGGGACAGGCCCCCTGGCTGTTGAAGGCCAGCATCTCCGCGCCGGGCGGATAGACCCGCTCGCCGCAGACGGGGCAGTGGATGGGCCTCTCCGCCGCCACGTCCAGGGTGGGCTCCAGATAGTGCCCGTTGGGGCAGCGGTGGCTGGCCAGACGGGAGAACATCAGCCGCAGGGAGTTGAGCAGCTCCGTGGAGGTGCCGAAGGTGCTGCGGATGCCGGGCACCCCCGGCCGCTGGTGCAGTGCCAGCGCCGCGGGGATGTAGCGGACCTCGTCCACCTGGGCGGCGGCTGCCTGGGTCATCCGGCGGCGGGTATAGGTGGAGAGGCTCTCCAGATACCGCCGGGAGCCCTCGGCGTACAGCACGCCCAGGGCCAGCGAGGACTTGCCCGAGCCGGATACCCCGGCGATACCCACGATCCCGCCCAGGGGGATGTCCACATCGATGTTTTTCAGGTTGTGTACCCGCGCGCCCCGGATCTCGATGGCGGCGGGCGCGTTTTTCTTTTGGCCCATGGGATACCTCGAAGTTCTGTGCTCCCCGGGGCATATGCGCGCGGGGGACGTGTTTTTCCGTTGCCGGTGTGCTATAATAGCCGCGATACGGCTATTATAGTTTGATCTAAAGCGCTTTGCTCCTGCCGGACGGCAGGACCGCAAAACATGCCGCAGTATAGCATCCCGCGTCCGCGCGGGTATGCTATACTGGGACAGTACGCAAGGAGGTGCGGAATATGACGGAGGTCGTGGCGGCGCTCATCTGGGAGGGGGACCGCTTTTTGATCTGCCAGCGCCCGCCCCACAAGGCCAGGGGCCTTTTGTGGGAGTTCGTGGGCGGCAAGGTGGAGCCGGGAGAGACGCGCCAACAGGCCCTCGCGCGGGAGTGCCGGGAGGAGTTGGATATCGACCTGGCGGTGGGGGACGTGTTCATGGAGGTCACGCACGCCTACCCGGATATCACGGTGCATCTGACGCTCTTCCACGGGTCCATCGCCGCGGGGACACCGAAGCAGCTGGAGCACGCGGCGCTGGCGTGGATCACGCCGGCGGAGATCCCACAGTACGATTTTTGCCCCGCGGACGAAGAGATCCTGCAGAGGCTGCGGGAAAAAGGCCGGGAATAAGGGTCACGCTCAGCCCAGGCCGGCGATCAGCGCCTCGGCGCAGCGCAGACCGTCCACCGCCGCGCTCATGATGCCGCCCGCCCAGCCGGCGCCCTCGCCGCAGGGGTAGAGCCCCGCTATGGCGGGGGACTCACAGCTATCTGTCCGCAGCATGCGGACAGGACTGGAGGAGCGGGTCTCCGGCCCGGTGAGCACGGCCTCCGGGTCGGAAAAGCCCCGGAGCTTTCTCTCAAAGAGGGGAAGCGCCGCGGAGACGGTGCCGATGATGACAGCGGGGAGAATATTATGTAAATCTACTGCTGTCACGCCCGGCGTATAGGACGGGGCCACCCGGCCGAAGCGGGAGGGGCCGCCCCGGAGAAAGCTTCCCACGGTCTGGACCGGGGCGCGGTAGCCGCCGCCGGCGGCGTCAAAGGCGCGGTGCTCCAGCTCCCGCTGCCAGGTCATACCGCCCAGGATGCCCGGATAGGGGAAGTCGGCGGGGGCGAGGGCCGCCAGAAGCGCGGCATTGGAGTTGACATAATTTCTCATAAAGGGACTGGCCCCGTTGGTGCAGACCAGCCCCGGCTCACTGGCGGCGGGGAGGATCTCGCCGCCGGGGCACATGCAGAAGCTGTAGCATCGCCGGCCGTCGGGCAGCTCGCAGGCCAGCGCGTAATCAGCGGGGGGCAGGGCGGGGTGCCCGGCGAAGGGACCGTACTGGGCCCGGTCGATATCCGCCTGCAGGTGCTCGATGCGCACTCCCATGGCGAAGGGCTTGGGCTCCATGGGAATAACTTTACATAACATTTCAAATGTGTCGCGGGCGCTGTGACCGCAGGCCAGGATCAGCCGGGAGCAGGCGAGGCGCTCGCCATCCGAGGTGATGGCGGCGCTCAGCCGCCCCCGGTCGCTTTCCAGCCGGTCCAGCCGGGTGGAAAAGCGCACCTCGCCGTCCAGCGCCTCGATCCGCTTTCGGATGCCCGCGCACACGCCCGGCAGCAGATCGGTGCCGATATGTGGTTTAGCGTCTATGATTATGTCTACCGGCGCGCCGGCCTCCACCAATTGCGCCAGCACCCAGGGGATGCGCCGGTCCTTTACGCCGGTGGAGAGTTTGCCGTCGGAAAAAGCGCCGGCGCCGCCCTCGCCGAACTGCACGTTGCTCTCCGAGTCGAGGACACCCTCGCGGCGGAGCCGCTCCACCTTGGCGGTGCGGCGGACGGCGTCCTCGCCCCGCTCCAGTACGATGGGGCGCAGTCCCGCTAGGGCCAGTGCCAGGGCCGCGAACATCCCGGCGGGCCCAAAGCCCACCACCACCGGCCGGTCCTCCGGCAGACATGCCGGCCGGGGCAGGGCATAGCTCTCCGCCGGCGCCGGCGCCGCGTCCGGGCAGCGGGCCAGGGCGGATGCCTCATCCGCCGCGGATACGTCCAGCGTGTAGACGAACCGCACGTCTGATCTCCGCCGGGCGTCCACGGCCCGGCGGATGACTTTCACGTCCCGGACCTTGGTCTTTAACTTTCGCTCCGCCTTTTCCTGCAGGGCGGAGACCGGCTCCTCCAGCCCCAGGGCTACGTTCCGCAGCCGGATCATGGCAGCAGTCCTCCCGCCGCCAGGCCCGCCATGCGGCCGCTGGCCCAGGCCCACTGAAGGTTGAACCCGCCGCAGTCCCCGTCCACATCCAGCACCTCGCCGCAGGCATACAGCCCCGGCACCAGGCGGCTGGCCATGGTCTCGGGGTCGAACTCGACGGTGAGCGCGCCGCCGGCGGTCACCTGGGCTTCCTCAAAGCCCAGAGTGCCGGTGAGGGGCAGCCCGTAGCGCTCCAGCACGCCGGCCGTCTGCTCCAGCGCTCCGTCGGACAGCGCCCACAGCCGGGCGTCCAAAGGGATCTGCGCCCGGCGGAGGACCGCGCGGGCGATGGAATTATGTAAAGCACCGCTCAAGAGATTTTCCGCTTTGTAATCAGGAAAACTGTCCCGTTTGGCGATCATATAGTTCATTATGTCAACTTTGCTTAGCTCCGGCAGCAGGCGCAGGCATACTGTCGCGGGCCCCTCCGCCGCGGAGGCCGCGCGGGAGATGTCGTAGATGGCTGGGCCGGTGAGGCCATAGTCGGTGAACTGGACCTCGCCGGAAGAGGACGCCAGGACGGCCCCGTTCTGTTCCAGGGTCACTTCCGCCTGGGTGCGCACGCCTTTCAGAGGGCGGGTCCAGGTGTTGTCGCATTTCAGCTGCACCAGCGCCGGGCGCAGGTCCGTGACGGTGTGCCCAAAGCCGCGCAGCAGGTCGTATCCGGCCCGGACGCCGCCCACCCTGGCCCCGGCCGCGCCGCCGCAGGCCACGATCAGCCTGTCCGCCTCGAAGCGCTCTCTCAGCGGCCCCTGCAGGAGGAACCGGTCCCCCCGCTTTTCCGCGCGGGCGATGGGCAGACCGCAGATCACCTGGCCGCCCCGGGCCTCCAGCGCCAGCCGCAGCGCGTCCACCACGCTGCCCGCCGTGTCGGACAGGGGATAGACCCGGCCGGAGGGCTCCGTGCGGGTGACCAGTCCCAGAGAGGCGAACCAGGCGATGGTGTCCTCCGGCCCGAATCGGAAGAGCGCCGGGCCGGGGAAAGCCGGGTCCTGGCCATGGTAATCGTCCGGGGAGGCGCCCCGGTTGGTCAGATTGCACCGGCCGTTGCCCGTGATCAGCAGCTTGCGGCCCACCCGGGCCTGCCGCTCAAAGACGGTGACGGCGTTGTCCAGGCTCTCCCGGGCGGCCAAAGCGGCGGCCAGCCCCGAGGCGCCGCCGCCGATGATGGCGATGTCCATTGCGCGTTGCTCCTTTGTATCAAAAAACGGACGAAGAGCCGTCCTCGTCCGTTGGATGGCCGCGTCAGCGGCCGTAATAGTCGTCGATCTGCTGCTGCTCGTCATTGATGAGCCAGCGCGCCGCGAAAGAGATCCGGTCGCTGTAATAGCCCACCCGGACCCGATGGAAAAACTGTTTCGGGTCGTTGAGAAAGTCTGCCACCTTCTCGCCGCGGACGATCCGTTTGGCATCCCGGAGGATGCGCTGTTTTGTTGCCTGGGAAGCCATCGCTTCACCCCCTGTGCGCATGATATCACGGGGGCGGAAAATTGTCAATGTGCCGGCCGCTGGGAAGATCGGAACGGTCTGTTATATTTTTTAATTATTTGTAAGCAGATTCGCATGATTTCAACGATTTATAGGATTAAACTTAGTTTTGCTCAGTGTACTATTTTATAAATTAAAGAAAAAGCGCGGCGCACCGCGCTTTTTACATGGGAGGGTTGAAAGTGATCGAAAGAGTGATGAGCCTGCTGCTGGCCGTGGTGTCGCTGTTCTCTCTGGCCGTGCCCGCATCTGCGGACGGCGGAGAGGATATCGCGGCGGCGCCGACGGTGGCGGAGGAGCCGGCGGAGAACCTGGAGCCCGACGCGGCGGAGGAGCCGGCGGAGAGCCTGGAGCCTGACGTCGCGGAGGGACCAACGGAGAGCCTGGAGCCTGACGTCGCGGAGGGACCGACGGAGGACCTGGAGCCCGGACTGCCGCCTGAGAATGTGATCCCAAACGGCTGGCATGAGCTCGGCGGGAAGTGGTATTACTATCTGGGCGGAGAGCCGGTCATGGACGACTGGATCGTGGACGAGGGCCGGCGCTACCATCTGAACGGCTCGGGCGAGATCGACGCCGGGTGGTGCCAGATCGACGGCGCCACCTATTACCTCAACGGGCAGCATGACGGCTATTACGGCGCGGCGGTCCTCGGCTGGAAGCAGCTGGGCGGCGCGTGGTACTACTTCGATCCGCTGACCAACGGGGCCATGGCCGCCGACACCTGGCAGCCGGACGGCAACGGCATGTGCTACCTGGGTGAGGACGGCAAGATGGTGACCGGCTTTATGGAGCTGGACGGCGAGACCTACTATCTGTTCCCCACGGGAAAGACCAACGGCACGCGGGCCACCGGCTGGCAGAAGATCGGCGGCGACTGGTACCACTTCGCGAACGACGGGACCATGACCGTCAACGCCTGGCAGCCGGACGGCAACGGCATGTGCTACCTGGGCGGGGACGGCAAGATGGTGACCGGCTTTATGGTGCTGGACGGCGCCACCTATTACCTGCAGGAGAGCGGCAAGCGGGTCGGCACGAAGGTCACCGGCTGGCAGGAGATTCGAGGCGCTTGGTACTGCTTTGACGCCTCCGGCGCCATGATCACCAACGACTGGGCCGCGGACGGCGGGAACCTCTGCTACCTGGGTGAGGACGGCCGGGTGCTGACCGGCTGGCAGACCATCGACGGCGTCACCTACTATCTCTGCGAGCGCCATAACGGCAGCTTCGGCGCCAGGTCTGTGCGCCCCACATACATCAAAGGGCAGATGTACATGTTTGACACCGATGGCTCCCTGGTCACCGGGACCCAGGTCAGACTGCTGGGCAAGACCTGGAACGTGGACGAGAAGGGCGTCATCGTGGGATACCTGACGGATACCTCCGCCCAGGCGGCGGCGGTGCTGAACCAGGTGGGATGGACCCTGCGCAGCGCGTTCAACTGGTCTGTGGGCCTGACCTATTATAACCGGGCCCTGCGGGCTCCCTCCGGGACCATCCATTCGGACTTCTACGCCAATTACGGCTTCCAGAACCGGAGAGGCAACTGCTATGTGATGGCCTGCACCTTCTACCAGATGGCCCGTCTGCTGGGCTATGAGGTCTATTTCGTGGAGGGCCATGTGGCCAACAGCCGCGGCGGCAAGGGCGCGGATCACGGCTGGACCGAGATCGTCCAGGACGGCACGACCTATGTGTACGACCCCAACTTCACCAACGAGATGGGGCTGAACGGCTTTAAGATCCAGTACGGACAGCGCATGACCTGGCGCTATCAGTACTACCAGCGCGTCGCGTGATGCGCGGCGGCTTGAAAAGGCGGCTGGCCGCCCTCGGCCTAGCGGCAGCAGCCATTCTGGCCGCCGGCGTGCCCGCCCTGGCGGACAGCGGCGACGGCTGGAGGCAGGTAGACGGGGACTGGTACTATTATGCCGGCGGCGAGCCGGTCACCAGCGCCTGGCAGCCGGACGGCAACGGCATGTGCTATCTGGGCGAGGATGGCAGGATGGTCACCGGCCTGGTGGAAGTGGACGGCGAGACCTATTATCTGCAGGAGAGCGGCGCCACGGCCGGCAACCCCGCCACAGGCTGGCAGTGGATCGACGACGGGTGGCGTTGGTTCGACGAGCAGGGGGTCATGGCCCGGTCCCAGTGGATATGGGACGAGGGCTACTGGTATTATGCCGGCCCTGACGGAGAGCTGCTGACCGGACTGCAGACCATCGGCGGCGAGACCTATTACTTCAACGGCCGCCACAACGGCAACTACGGTCTGATGCTGACCGGACCGGTCTATGTGGACGGGGAGATGCTGCTCTTCGATGAAGAGGGCGCGCAGGTGGTGGATGCGGACGTGACGCTGCTGGACGAGCAGTGGCATGTGAACGAGGACGGCGTCATCGAGGGATATGTGTCCGAGGCGTATGACGCCGCCGCCGAGGCCCTGGAGGAAGCGGAGTGGACCCTGAAAGGGGCATATGACTATGTGTCGGAGCTGCCCTTCTCCCACTACGATTACCGGGCGCCCGACGGGGTGGTCCACTCCGAGCACTACGCCGCTTTTGGCTTTGAACACATGAGCGGCAACTGCTATATCAAGAGCGCCATGTTTTACCAAATGGCCCGCCTGCTGGGCTATGAGGTCTATCTGTGCGAGGGCTGGTGCCAGACGACCAAGGGGCCGTCCGAGCACGCCTGGTGCGAGGTGGTCCTGGACGGCAAGACCTATGTCATGGATCTGACCTTCCCCAACGACACGGGGATGAGCGGATACAAGCTCCGTTACGGACAGAAGGGCACCTATCGGTATATGATGAACTTTGCCCGTGTCGGCTGATATGTGAAAGGAGAAAAAGAATGAAAAAGATCACCCTTTTCCTGTTGATGGCCGTGATGGTGGTGCTGATGACCGGCTTCGCCCCGGCCGCGTCCGGGACGGATCTCGAAGCTGCAGTGACGCCTGTGCCGGAGCCTGTGGGCTATCTGGGCGAGCAGGAGGACGCCGAGGGCACGATCATCCTGGCCAACGGCACGGAGCAGGACATCGTCTCCCTGACCATCAAGGGCGAGGAGGACGAGGAATACTCCGAGGAGCTTCTGGAGGAGGACGATCCCTTCCTGGCCGGTGAGCGGCGGGTCCTCTGCCTCCCGGCGGAGGGGACCTATGAGGTCCGGCTGGTGCTGGCCGACGAGACGGTCCTGGCGCTCCACGCCCTGTCCGCGGAGGAGATCCCCGAGTGCACGATCCTCATCAGCGAGGACGGCGTGGCCTATGTGGCGTATGTGGACGAGGATGGCGAGGATGCCGACACCCTGGAGACCGAGACGGCCATCTATGAGGAAGCCCAGCGGATCGCCGAGGAGGAAGCCGAAGCCGCCAGGAAGGCCGAGGAAGAGGCCGCCGCGGCGGCCGCTGCCGCGGCCGCGGCCCAGCAGAGCAACAACTCCAACTACGGCGGCGACAGCGGCTGCCTGACGGGCGGCCTGCTCTGGTAAGCATGGCGGCGGGACGGCGCAGCGTCGGCTTCGACTGTCTGCGGGCCACGGGGTGCCTGGGCATCATCCTGCTGCACACGGTGTTCTCCACCAGCCTCATGTATGCCGGGGAGATGACCTTCGGCCGGACCCTGGCGGCGGAGATCGTGACCAATAATCTGATGTGGGCGGTACCCTGCTTCATCATGGTGACGGGGGCGCTGCTGCTGCCGCCGGAGAAGCAGATCGGCTACGGGACGCTGTACAAAAAATACATCGCCCGGATGCTGGGGGCCATCGCCCTGTTCGGGACGCTGTTCGTGGCGCTGGAGATGCTCTTCAACCCGGAGCAGCGGACCTGGGAGCACCTGTGGGGCGGCCTTTATGAGGTGTTCACGGGGGACAGCTGGTCCCACATGTGGTATCTCTACTGCCTGATGGGGCTCTATCTGCTGCTGCCGGTGTATAAGAAGGTGACCGCCCTGGCGGACGAGCGGGATATGCTGTACATCCTGGGGATCTATACCCTGTTCCTGTCGGTGATCCCCGGACTGCAGATGGCCAACATCCGCTGCGGGTTCTATATCCATGTGGCCAGCGTGTATCCGCTGTATCTGTTCATGGGCTACTGGCTGAGCCGGTGGGGCGGCCGTCTGCGCCGGGAGGTCTACGGCGGGATGTTCCTGGCTGCCACGGCCCTGATCGCTGCCATCACCTATGTGCGGGTGCGGTGGGATATCCCGGTGCTGGAGGACTGCTTCCAGTATGCCTCTCTGCCGGTGATCGTCCAGACCCTGGGGCTGGCGGGCTGGTTCTTCCGCTGCCGGGAAGAGGGCTTCCCGCGGCTGAAAAAGGTCCTGGCCAACATCGACCGGCACTCCTTTGGGATATACCTCATCCACATGGCGTATATCCGGCTGCTGTTCAAGCACCTGCGGTTCGATCCCTTCGACTGGGGGCTTGGCGGGGTGCCCGGCGTGGCGGCGGTGGTGCTGGCCGCCTTCGGCGCGGCCTATGTCACGGACCTGGTGATGAAAAAGCTGCCGGTTTTCCGGCGCGTCGTATAACGAAAAGGCCGGCGGGGCAGAGCCCCGCCGGCCTTACAAATTATAAAATGAGGGAGACGGCTTCCTGGCGAAGCGTCTCCCTGTGGGATGCGCGTCTACAGTTGCAGGATCGCCACGGCGAAGCGGAAATAGATTAGCAGCGAGAGGGCGTCCACGATGGTGGTGATGAACGGGGAGCTCATCACCGCCGGGTCGAAGCCCAGCTTTTCCGCCAGCATGGGCAGCGTGCAGCCCACCACCTTGGCGCACAAGATGGTGCACACCATGGTCAGGCAGATGACCGCTGCCACGGTGACGGTGATCTCCGGGTTATGGAAGAGCATCCGGTCCACCAGCATCAGTTTGATGAAGTTGGCGGCGGCCAGGGCCAGGCCGCACAGCACGGCCACCCGGATCTCCTTCCAGATGACCCGGAAGAAATCGGAGAACTCGATGTCCCCCAGGGAGATGCCGCGGATGACGGTGACGCTGGCCTGGGAGCCGGAGTTGCCGCCGGTGTCCATGAG
>CANQIO010000048.1 GCA_947624065.1 uncultured Oscillospiraceae bacterium
TTCACCGCCGTGTCCGGCATGATGTACCGGATGAAGCAGAACGCCGTGGGCCTGGCCAACATCTGCATCCTCAGCACCATGGTGCTGGTGATGGTGTCCGGCACCAGCTGTCTCATGCTGGGCATGGACGCGTCCCTGCAGGAGCGCTACCCCTGCGACGTGAACATCCCCCGGAGCAACGCCGCCACCATCGAAATGGTCAAAAAGGCGGTGGCGGACGCGGGCATCGCGCCGGAGAACGAGACGGAGTACGGCTACGTCACCTTCACCGCCTACCGGCGGCCCGAGGGGCTGGATGTGACCACGGACTATACCATAGACACGAGCGCCCCGCTGTGTGACGCGCTGGTGACGGACCTGGACGATTATAACCGCTGCACCGGACAGGACTATACCTTGGCCCCGGACGAGATATTGCTGAAAACGGTACGGACAGATTATAACGGTGACACACTGGAGCTGCTGGGCAAGACCTATACCGTCAAAGAGCAGGTCGAGCCCATGGTGAAGTGCGGCGATCTGACAGCCAATCTTACCAGCACATGGTATATCGTGGTATCGGACAGGGAGGAACTGGAGCGGGTCGACGCAGCCCTGGCAAGCGGGTTTGGCGTCAAGGCGTACGAGCAGCACCAGGGGCGATACTATATGAGCCAGTTCTACGGCTTTGACGTGCCCGGCCATGATGACGAGACGGCCCTGAACGCCCGGCTGGCCATCCGGGCGGCCTGGACAAAAGCGTCGGAGGACGAGAGCGTGGACCTGGAAGGCACCTACGAGTGCCGGGCCTGGGAGCGGCAGGATTTCGTGAGCCTCTATGGGAGCCTGTTCTTCCTGGGCATCTTCCTGGGGCTGCTGTTCACCATGGCGGCCATCCTCATTATCTACTACAAGCAGATGAGCGAGGGCCGGGACGATCGGGAGCGGTTCCAGATCATGCAGAAGGTGGGCATGAGCCGGGCGGAGGTCCGGAGCACCATCCACGAGCAGGTGCTGATCGTGTTCTTCATGCCCCTGGTGACGGCGGGGGTGCACACCGGCTTTGCCTTCCCCATCCTTAACCGGGTGATGGCGCTGTTCAACCTGATGAGCACGGAGTTTTACCTGTGGTGCGTGGTGGGCAGCTTCGGGGCGTTTGCGGTGCTGTACGCGGTGGTATACGCCCTGACGGCCCGGACCTATTATAAACTTGTGAGCGCGTAAGGAGGGAGCGTTTCTATGAAACTGACAGTGGTCGTATTCACCCTCCTGCTGCTGGCGGGTGTGCTGCTGCCCGGATGCAGCAAGGAGCAGGTGCTGGACGTATATTCCGACGCGGTGGAGCTGGCGGGCAACGTGGGCCTCACCAACGGGCTGTTCCTTGAGGGAAAGCGGGAGTTCGGCGTGGACCGGTATACCGGGACCTATAAAGTAGATTATGTAAACTATACCGGCGAGGAAAGCCCCTTTGGCGGCACCATGCTGGATAAGCGGGAGCAGGAGCATGTGGAGGTGACGTGCACCGTGGTGAGCCAGGGCGGCGCGGTGTCGTTGGTGTGGAACTGCGGCGGCGCGGACCCCGTCGTGCTGGCGGAGGGCGACGGGACCTTCACGGAGACCTGCTATCTCGCGCCCGGCAGCAATTACTTCAACATCCTCTGCGAGGACTTCACCGGGTCCGTGGACCTGACGATCGAATGAGAAAACGCCCTCCGGCACGGCTGGGGGGCGTTTTTCCTGTGATTGCGCCGGGGCGGGGAATGTGGTATGATGGGGAAAAAGCAAAGGAGGCGCTGGCTTTGGGCGTGATCTATCTGGCCGGCGGGTGCTTCTGGGGCACCCAGCGGTATTTTGACTGCCTGCCCGGTGTGCTGTCCACGGAGGTGGGCTACGCCAACGGGCGGACCGCCGACCCTACCTATGAGCAGGTGAAGTACGAGGGGACCGGCCACGCGGAGACGGTGAAGGTGACCTATGACGAGGCGGCCATCTCTCTGGAGGAACTGCTGGAGATGTATTACAAGGCCATCGACCCCACCTCGGTGGACCGCCAGGGCGGGGACGTGGGCGTGCAGTACCGCACCGGCGTGTACTATACCGACGAGGCCCAGCGGGCGGTCATCATGGCGTCCCTGGCGGCGCTGCAGGAGCGGTATGCCGCGCCCATCGCGGTGGAGTGCCTGCCCCTGGAGAACTTCTATCCCGCCGAGGAATACCACCAGAAATATCTGGAGAAGAACCCCGGCGGCTACTGCCACATCGGCCCGGCCCTGTTCGAGGCCGCGAAGAACTATAAGCGCCCCTGAGCGGCGCGGGACAAGGAGAGAACGATGGGATACGATTTTGACCGGATCATCGAGCGGCGGCACACCAACAACGTCAAGTGGGACGTGGGCCCCGGCGAGCTGCCCATGTGGGTGGCGGACATGGACTTCCCCTCCGCGCCGGCGGTGGTGGAGGCGGTGAAGGCCCGGGCCGAGTACGGGGTCTGGGGCTACGCCGGCGTGCCGGACCAGTGGTACGACGCCTATGTGGGCTGGTGGCGGGACCGCCATGGGCTTGCCATGGAAAAGGACTGGCTGCTGTTCTGCACCGCCATCGTCCCGGCGGTGGGTTCCGTGGTCCGGCGGCTGACCGCGCCGGGGGAGAAGGTGACGGTCCTGGCGCCGGTATACAACGCCTTTTACCACTGCGTGACCGATAACGGCCGCGTCATCTCCGAGAGCCGCCTGCGCTATGAGGCCGGCGTGTATACGGTGGACTTCGACGATCTGGAGCAAAAGCTGGCGGACCCGGCGTGTACGCTGTTCATCCTCTGCAATCCCCACAACCCGACCGGCAACATCTGGGATCGGGAGACGCTGGAGCGGATCGGGCAGCTGTGCGGGAAATATGCCGTGCCGGTGCTGGCCGACGAGATCCACTGCGACCTCACCGATCCGGGGGTGGAGTATGTACCCTTCGCATCGGTGTCGCCTCAGTGCAGGGACATGGCGGTGACATGTATTGCGCCCACCAAGGCCTTCAACCTGGCCGGGGTCAAGACCGCGGCCATGGCCGTGGCGGACCCGGCTCTACGGGCAAAGCTGTCCCGTGCCCTGCACAACGATGGCATCGCTGAGGCCAGCGCCTTCGCCATCGACGCCGCCGTGGCGGCCTTCACCCAGGGGGGCGAGTGGCTGGACGCGCTGCGCGCCTATATCGCGGACAACAAGCGGACCGTGGCGGCCTATCTGGAAAAGGAGCTGCCCCAGGTGAAGGCCGTGCCCTCCCAGGCCACCTATCTCGTATGGCTGGACTGCACCGCCCTGCCGGGGGACAAGCGGGAGCTGGCGCAGTTCATCCGGGCGGAGACCGGGCTCTATCTCAACGCCGGCGCCGCCTACGGGTCCGGCGGGGAGAGCTTCCTGCGGATGAATCTGGGCTGCCCCCGGGCCTATGTGGACGAGGGCCTGGCGCGGCTCAAGGCCGGCGTGCAGGCTTGGGAGAGGACGCACTGATGGAATACGCGCTGCGAAAGGGAAAAACCACCGCCATGGTGACCACCCACGGCGGGGAGTTGATCTCCTTCCGGGACGGGGAGGGGACCGAATATCTCTGGCAGGGGGACCCGGCCTACTGGGCCGGGCGGGACCCCATCCTGTTCCCCATCGTGGGGGCGCTGAAAAACGGGGCCGTCCGCTTCCCGGAGGGGGAGTTCTCCATGCCCCGCCACGGCTTTGCCAGAAATTCCGAGTTCACCCAGGCGGAGCGGGGGGAGGACTATGCCGTCTTGGAGCTGACGGAGAGCGAGGCGACCCTGGCCCAGTATCCCTATCCCTTCCGGCTGCGGGTGACCCATTCCCTGACGGAGAAGGGCTTTGAGACGGCTTACGCGGTGAAGAACACCGGCGAGGGGACCATGCTGTACTGCGTCGGCGGCCATACCGCCTTCAACTGCCCGCTGCGGGCGGGGGAGCGGTTCGAGGACTACCGGCTGGTGTTCGACCGGACGGAGGACGCCCGTTCCGTGGCCGTGGGCCCCGGCGGGGTGCTGGACGGGTATCTGGAGAGGGAATATCTGCGGGGAACGGACACCATCGCGCTGCGCCACGCCATCTTCGACGAGGCGGACACCCTCATTTTCGAGGGCCTGCGCTCCCCGGGCGTGTCCCTGATCCATAAGGACACGGGCCGGGGCCTGCGCATGGACTTTCATGCGTTTCCCATGCTGGGCATCTGGACCATGCCGGGCAAGAACGCGCCCTATCTCTGCGTCGAGCCCTGGGCGGGCTGCGGCGCCTATGCCGGCGAGACGGGCGATTTCGCGGACAAGCCCCACGCCATCGCCCTGGCGCCGGGCATGGAGCTGCGGCTGGCGTTCTCGGTGGAGACCGTCTGAAAAGGGCATAAGGGAGCGGAGAGAGACATGACGGAAAAGGAAAAAATGCTGCGCGGCGCGTGGTATGACGCCAACTTTGACCGGGACCTGCTGCAAGAGCGAGGCGCGGCGGAGCGGCTGTGCCATGGGTTCAACCAGGCCGAGCCGGGAAGCGCGGAGCAGCTGGACGCGCTGCGCCGGCTGCTGGGCACGGACCTGCCCGAGGGGCTCACGGTGCTGCAGCCGGTCTATTTTGACTACGGCCCCCTTACCCGCTTCGGCGAGGGGACCTTCGTCAATCACGGCTGCTATTTCATGGACGGCGGCGGGATCACCATCGGCAGGAACGTGTTCATCGGCCCCTTCTGCGGCTTCTATACGGCCACCCATCCCCTGAATTATCAGGACCGGAACCGGGGCCTGGAGCGGGCGCTGCCCATCACCGTGGGCGACAACTGCTGGTTCGGCGCGAATGTGACGGTGCTCCAGGGCGTCACCATCGGCAGCGGCTGCGTGATCGCTGCCGGGAGCGTGGTCACGAAAGACCTGCCGGACAACAGCCTGGCGGCGGGCGTCCCCGCCGTGGTGAGAAGGACCATCGGGCAGTAAACACGCGCCGATGCGCAACAGAAAAAGACCTGACCGGGACCGGTCAGGTCTTATTTATGTTTTGGCAGCATCGCCGCCGGATCAAAGGTACTTCATCAGGTTGAAGGCCACGATCAGGCCGGAGAACATGATGGAAACGGTGGAGCACAGCTTGATGAGGATGTTCAGGCTGGGACCGGCGGTGTCCTTGAAGGGGTCGCCCACGGTATCGCCCACCACAGCCGCCTTGTGCTGCTCGGAGCCCTTGCCGCCGTGGTGGCCGGTCTCGATGTACTTTTTGGCGTTGTCCCAGGCGCCGCCGGCGTTAGACATGAACACCGCCATGGCGAAACCGGTGACGGACACGCCGCCCAGCAGGCCCACCACGCCGGTGGGACCCAGCACCAGGCCCGTGGCGATGGGCACCACCACGGCAAGCAGGGCGGGGACCACCATCTCATGCAGCGCGCCCTTGGTGCACAGCTCCACGCACCGGGAGTAGTCGGGGTCGGCCTTGTATTCCATGATGCCGGCGATCTCCCGGAACTGGCGGCGGACCTCCACCACGATGGATTGGGCGGCCTTCTGCACCGCGTTCATGGTGGAGGCGGAGAACACGAACGTCAGCATGGCGCCCAGGAACATGCCCACCAGCACGGTGGGGCTGGTCAGGGTGAAGTTCAGCGCCGCGCCGCCCGCGGCCACGGTCTTGGACTGGGCCATGTTCACATAGTCCACCAGCAGCGCCAGCGCGGTGAGGGAGGCGGAGCCGATGGCGAAGCCCTTGCCGGTGGCGGCGGTGGTGTTGCCCAGGGAGTCCAGCGCGTCGGTCCGCTCCCGGACCAGCTCGGGCAGACCGCTCATCTGGGCGATGCCGCCGGCGTTGTCGGCCACGGGACCGTAGGCGTCGGTGGCCAGAGTGATGCCCAGGGTGGAGAGCATGCCCACGCCGGCGATGCCCACGCCGTACAGGCCCTGGTTGAAGCTGACGGAGAAAGCGCCGCTGGCGTCCATGATGGCGGTGCTGCCGCCGGAGGCGAAGTAGCTGATGAGCACTGCCGCGCCCACGATCAGGATAGAGGTGAGGGTGCTCTTCATGCCCAGGGACACGCCGCCGATGATGATGGTAGCGGTGCCGGTCTCGGAGGCCGCGGCCAGGTCCTGGGTGGGCTTGTAGTTGTCGGAGGTGTAGTACTCGGTGAAATAGCCGATGGCGCAGCCGCCCACAAGGCCGCTGAGGATGGCGACGTAAACGCCCAGCCAGTGGCCCGCCTTGCCCAGCACGAACCAGCACAGGGGCGCGGCCAGGACCGCGCTGAGCACAGCGGCGGTATAGGTGCCGGTGCGCAGACTGGTCAGCAGGTTCATCTGGGTCGCGTCCTCCTTCGTCCGGATGAGGAACGAACCGATCAGCGAGCAGACGATGCCCACCACCGCCAGGGCCAGGGGCAGGAACATGCCCTCCCAGCCGTAGTTGGCGGTGCCGGCCAGGGCAAAGGTGGCCACCACGGAGCCCACATAGCTCTCGAACAGGTCCGCGCCCATGCCGGCCACGTCGCCCACGTTGTCGCCCACGTTGTCGGCGATGGTGGCGGGATTGCGGGGGTCGTCCTCGGGGATGCCGGCCTCCACCTTGCCCACCAGGTCCGCGCCCACATCGGCGGCCTTGGTGTAGATGCCGCCGCCCACACGGGCGAACAGCGCCACAAAGGAGGCGCCCATGCCGTTCATGACCATGATGTTGGCGATGGCGTGGGGCTCACTGTAGTGCAGGAGGTATTTCAGAACGAAGAACCAGATGGTGATGTCCAGCAGGCCCAGGCCCACCACCACGAAGCCCATGACAGACCCGGCGGAGAAGGCGATGTTCAGGCCCTTGTTGAGGCTCTCGCTGGCCGCGTTGGCGGTGCGCGCGTTGGCGTTGGTGGCGATCTTCATGCCGATGAAGCCGGCCAGAACGGACCAGATGCCGCCGGTCAGGTAGGCGATGGGGGTGACCTTGGGGATCAAATTGCCGGGGGCGAAGGCCATGACCAGCAGGATCACGAATACCACGCAGAACACCTTTGCCACGGTGGTATACTGTGCCTTCAGGTAGGCGTTGGCGCCGGAGCGGATGGCGGAGGCCAGCTTCACCATTTTCTCGTTGCCCTCCGAGGCGCGCATGACCTTGTTTTTCTGGAGCCAGGCAAAGACGAGCGCCAGCGCGGCGCCCACAAAGCCGATCCAGAACAGATTCTCAAACATAGGCTCATCACTCCTTGCAGCAGTTTTGATAAGCCTTATAATAAACCAGATTTTTTTGTTTTGCAAATAGAAATTTGCGCTTTTTCGTGCGAAGTAAGGATTTGTAACTATTATTCAGATGTTCTCGAATTATTTTCTTCAAATTATGAAAATAATTTGCGTAACTTGCGAATCAATTTCCGAAAATCAAGTCGAAGTGCAGCAAAACAGAGGATATGAGCCAAAAGAAAGTCAGCGTTTTGACGAAGAATGGCAGCAGTCACCGGTGGATGACCGTCAAAACTGTGGAACTCTGACAGAACAGTGATTTACGCAAATAACGCGGGAAAAGGGGATGACACGCACATTTAGATGCTGGTTTGTTTGCGGGATCCGGAAGGCGTTTGAGTGGGTCAAGCCGGCCGAAACGTGCGTTTCGGCCGGCTTGACTGCCAAAATCTGTGCCTTGATAAGCGGGGCGAAAGCCGCTATCATGGGCCTATGAAAAAGTTTTTACATACCTTCAAAAGGATATCGCCCGGCGGGCTCATGGCGGTGCGGATCATTCTGATCCTGTGCTGCGGCCTGGTGTTCGCCGGGTTCGCGCTGTGCCTGGGGGCGGGGGAGCCGGGCGTGCGGACGTGGCGGACCTACCGCCTGGCACAGGCCATGGCCCAGACCCCGGCGGGGGTGATCCTCCTGGGGGGCATCGGGCTTATCGTCATCGAGTCACCTCGATGACTGCGGATCGAAACTGCCCGGCGGAAGTGGATCCCGCCGGCAGGAAGTCAAAAATCGAAATACGTCGACTTTTGACTTCACGCGCAGCCCGCCGCGCGGCTCGCCCTGACCGGGCTTCGCTCTGCTTGCCTATTGAACAGATCTGATGATCTGTGCCAGTTCCTCACGAGTGGTCAGCAGGTTCAGCACGTCCAGCAGCGCGTTGGCGGACAGGTTCTCTGGCAGGTCCAGGGCCTTTTTCAGCGCCGCGCGCCGCGCGCCGCTGTCCGGCCGGCCGGAGAGGCCCAGCTCATAGAGCTCTGCCTTCGTCAGCGGGGGGACGCATCCGCCGACCGGCGCGGCGTCCAGCGTGGCGCCCGAGCGCCGGAGAGCCTGCTCCAGTATGGCCGGGCTCATGCCCTCGACGCCCAGCTTCCCCTCCTTGGAGGGGCTCCGCTTCCGCCGCTCCTTGCCGGGGATGTCGGGGATGTAGGCGTGCTTGACCAGGGCCGGGTCGATGGCGCTCTTCAAAAAATTGCGGATGAGCAGCCCGCCGCCGTCGCTGTCCGTCAGGATGATGAGGCCACGGGCCTGGGCCAGACGGCGCAGCAGGGCCAGCTTCTCCCGGTCGGAGAACACGCCGAAGCCGGCGGTGTCCACGATCACCGTGTCCGCCACGTTGGCCAGGGCCGCTTTGTCATACCGGCCCTCCACCACGATGGCCTCCTTCACCCGGATCATGTCCGGTCCATGGCCAGGCGCAGGACCAGCTCCTTCATCAGCGCCTCCGGCTCGCCGCCGGTGTCCTTCATTGCGTAGTCGCAGGATGCGCAGCTGCTCACCGCCCGGGCCAGCCGGTCCGCGGAGAACCGGGTGCATGCCTGCCGCAGCAGCCGCAGCGGATAGGCCCTGCCCGTCAGCTCCGGGATGCAGGCGGTGATGAACGCCTCGCCCTTGCCGGTGTCGGCCGCCACTTTGGCCACATAGAGCCGGCGGAACTGCTCGCTGACCATGGCGATCTGCCGCTGGGGCGGCTCGTCCTTGTCAGCCAGAAGGTCCGCCAGCAGACGGGCGGCCTTGTCGTAATCCTTGGCGCCAAGCGCGTCGGTCAGGTCGAAGATGGTGGTCTCGGGGGCCTTTTTCGCCACGGCGTCGATGTGCTCCCGCAGCACCGTGTCCCCCGGCGCGTAGCCGGCGATCTTCAATATCTCCGGGATCAGGCTGTTCATCCGGTCCCCGCAGACCCAGATGAGATAGTTGGCGGTGGGCGGATCGATCTTCTTGCCTAGGCTCTCCACCCGCCGGACCACCCAGCGCAGCAGCTCCGCCTCGCCGGGACTGGTGAAGGCGATGTCCGTGCCGGCCTTTTTCATGGCCTTCACGGCGGCCAGCCGGTTGTCCGGGGAATAGCCGGGGGAGAAGAGAAAGACCACGGTGGCCCATTCGGGCATGTCGTCCAGCAGCGCTTTCAGGACGTCGGGATCGTAGGCCGAGGTGCGGTTGACGTCGAAATCCCGGACCTCGGTCAGGGTCCGCTCGCCCATGAAGGGCATGGCCTCCACGCTCTCCCGCAGCTTTTGCAGATCCAGGACCGGGCCCTGGAGCCGATGGTAATTGAACGCCTCGGCGCCCTCGTCCAGACACAGCTTTTTCAGCTCCGCCAGGTAGCTGTCCCGCAGGTAGTCCTCTTCGCCCCGGAGGATATACACCCGCGCGGGACCCTCCCGGCGGAGTTTTTTGAGCTCGCCGCCGTAGTCCAGCGCGGCGGCGTTTTTATTCGCGGCCATGGCCGTCGGCCTCCTTCCATTGGATGATCACGTCCCCGTCGACGTCGGTCCGGTATACGGCAGCGCCGGCGCGCTCCAGCCGGGCCAGCGTGTCGGGATGGGGCTGGCCGTAGGTGTTGTAGCCCACGGAGATGACGGCAGTCTCGGGCCGCGCGGCGGTGAGGAACAGCGCGCCGGAGGCGGTGCGGGAGCCGTGGTGGCCCGCCACCAGGATGTCCGTGTCCGGCACCGACCGGTCCCGCAGCAGGCTCAGTTCCGCCGGCTGGCCCGCGTCGCCCATGACAAGGGTCCGGCGGCCGGCGACGTCCGCCAGGGCGACGATGCCCTGCTCGTTTTCGTTCCCCTCGGCCTGAGGCAGCAAGAACGTGAGCGACATCTCGCCAATCACCGTCTGGCAGGGCTCGTCGAGGAAAAGGACCTGGGTGCCCCGCTTCTCTGCGGCGGCCAGGATGCCTGCCAGCATCCCGTCGGCGTCATCCGCCTCGGCGGGGAGGATCAGCCGGTCCACCCGCATCCGGTACAGCAGCGTCTCGGCGCCGTTGGCGTGGTCCCGGTGCAAATGGGTCAGCACCAGCGCGTCCAAGCGGCTCCGGCCCAGCCGGGCCAGATATCCGGCGGCGATATCGCCAGCGTCATCCAGGCCGTTCCCGCCGCAGTCCACCACCACGGCGGCGTCATGGCCGGCCAGGACCACGCTCTCGCCCTGGTCCACATCCAGCACGGCCAGCACGCCGCTGCCCGCGGGCAGGGAGAGCTTGGCGGCCAGAAGCACGGCGCACAGGCCTATCAGCGCCAGACACGCCGGGATGTCGGCGGGGAGGCGCCTGCCCCGGCGGCGCAGGATGTACCACACAGCGAACAGCCCATACGCGCCGGCCAGCCATATGGCCGTGCCGGCATAGGCCGGCAGCGCGGCGAAGGGAAGCCCCGCGATGGCCCGATAGACGCCCGTGCACCACCGCACCGGCCAGGCCAGCAGCCTGCCCAGAAACGCCCCGGCGGCGGGAAACAGCGCCCCAACGGCGCAGAGAACGTAGCCCGAGGCAAAGGTCGCCTCCACCACCAGCAGCGTCAGCAGGTTCGCCAGAGGCGACAGCAGCGGGATCAGGCCGAAATAGACCGCCGCCAGGGGCAGGGAAAAGGCGGTGGCGGCCAGCGTGCAGGCCAGGTTCCCCGCCGCAAACGACACCAGACGCCGCTCCATGGGCAGATGCCGGCTCATCCACGCCTCCAGGGCCGGCAGCAGCGTCACCATCCCGGCCATGCAGGCGAAGCTCAGCTGCATGCCCACCCCGCCGGCGGCCATGGGATTCGCGGCCAGCAGGAGCAGCGCCGCCGCGCCAAGACAGGTGGGCCCGTCCGCCTCCCGCTTCACCAGAGGCGCCAGCAGGTACAGCCCCTGCATCACCGCCGCCCGGACCACGCTGGGCCGGCAGCCGGCCATCAGTGTGAACAGCCCGATCACCGGCAGGCACGCCAGGCTGGTCCGGCGGCCCTTGCCCAGCAGCAGCTGCAAAAACCCCGTCAGCACGAACAGGTGCATCCCGCTCACCGCCACGATGTGCAGCACCCCGGCGACGCGCATGGCGGTGTAGTTTTCCGTGTCCTCCTCCAGATCCGCGGTGTCGCCGGTGAGCAGCCCCTTCAAAAGGGGCGCGGCGTCCGCCGGCAGGAGGCTGTCGCACAGCCGCTTCACCCCTTGGCTCAGCCGCTGGGGAAAGTAGAGCCAGCTGTGGGCCCAGCGGCCGGTGACGGCGAGGCTGTCGGGCGTGATGTAGCCCAGGATGTCGATGCCCTGAGAGGTGTAGATATGGCTCCGCTCGCCCCGGCGGGTGACGGCGGAGGTCAGCCGCACTTCGGCCTCGACCACGTCTCCCGGCGCCAGGTCCGGCAGCGTCCCCTCGTAGAGATAGAGATAGGCCTGCTCCGCCCGCACCCCGCTGTCCAGCAGCCGTGCCTCCAGGCGCTCATAATCGTCGTGCCGCTCCACATAGTCGGTTACAATGGCCTCGATCTGGACAGTTTCTCCCACTTTTGCCTCAGAAGGCAGGATATGGGTGACATACCGTCCCCACCAGGCCAGCATGCCCGCCGCCGCTGCCAGCAGCAGGAGCATCGCCCGTTTCCGGGCCGCGCCTTTGGGGAGGACCAGGGCAAAAAGGGCAGATACGGCGAGAGCTGCCGCGATATACGGCAGCCCTCTCACAGGCAGGATATACTCGGCCAGGGCCGCCGCGGCGGCGAAGCCCAAGGCCGTCCATGCCAGCTTTCGCACCATCAGCCCATCTGGCCGTTCAGACGCTTGCCGCCCAGGATGTGGAAGTGCAGGTGCGGCACCGTCTGGCCGGCGTCGGGGCCGGCGTTGGAGATCACCCGGTAGCCGCTCTGCTCCAGGCCCTCCGCCCTGGCGATGGCGGCGATGACGGTGAAGATGTGGCCCACCAGGGCGGCATTCTCCGCCGTGACGGCCGCGCAGGAGGGGATATGCTCCTTGGGCACCACCAGGATATGGGTGGGCGCCTGGGGGTTGATATCCCGGAAGGCGTAGCACAGCTCGTCCTCATAGACCTTGCTGGAGGGGATGTTTCCGGCGATGATCTTGCAGAAAAGGCAGTCGTTCATCCCGGTCACCTCACTGCTTGGGGATCACGGCGAAGAAGGTAAGATCCTCGTCGCCGGTGTTTTCCAGGGAGTGGCTGTGCCCCTTGGGGCAGTGGTGGCACACGCCGGGCTCCAGGGGCTCGTACCGGCCGTCGTACAGCATCCGGCCCTTGCCGGAGAGGATGTACACGGTCTCGGAGTCGTCCTCATGGGTGTGCGGGCCGATGGTGGCGCCGGGCTCCAGGCGGCCCACCATGATCTGGTTGTCGCCGGTGTCCACATGCTTGCGGAACAGCTCCTTCTCGCCGCCGCGGGCGTGGGGGACGGTCACCTCGTTCATGTTCTGGAAAGAGATCAGCATGGCAAAGCTCCTTTCTCTTATCGCCTTACAGGCCCAGGTTTTCCACCACGAAATCGTCCGCGATGGCCAGGGCGTTGTCCACCTTCGTCAGGTCGGTGCCGCCGCCCATGGCGGACTCGGGCTTGCCGCCGCCCTTGCCGCCGGCCACGGCGGATACGGCCCTGACCAGGTCGCCGGCCTTGATGCCGGCCTTCACGGCCTCGGGACCGCACACGGCCAGGAAGGTGACCTTCCCGCCAGCAGCGGAGGCCAGCACCGCCACGATGTTGGCGGCCTTGTCCCGCAGCAGGTCGCCCATCTGGCGCAGCCGGGCCCCGTCCGCGTCGGGTACGGAGGCGGTGAGCACCCGCAGCCCGCCCAGCTCCCTGGTGGAGAACAGCAGCCGCTCGGTCTCGCCGGCAGTCTCCCGGGCCTTCATCTTCTCTATGGACTGGTGCAGCTGGCGCAACTCCGCCATGATGGACTCCGCACGGGCCTCCAGCTCCGTGGGCCGGACCTTCAGGACCGCGGCGGCCTGGTTCAGCCGCTCCTGGACCCGGCGCATCCCCTCCAGGGACGCCCGGCCGGTGACGGCCTCGATGCGGCGCACGCCGCTGGCCACGGAAAATTCGCTCACGATGCGGAACACGCCCACCTTGGAGGTGTTGTCCAGATGGGTGCCGCCGCAGAACTCCACCGAGTACCCATTGCCCATGTCCACCACACGGACGGTGTCGCCGTATTTCTCGCTGAACAGGGCGATGGCGCCCCGCTTCTTGGCCTCCTCGATGGGCAGCACGTCGGTGTGCACGGGATAGCCCTCCAGCACCGCGTCGTTGACCATGTTCTCCACCTGGGCCAGCTCTTCGGCCGTCATGGCGGAGAAGTGGGTGAAGTCGAAGCGCAGCCGGTCCGGCTCCACCAGGGAGCCGGCCTGATGGACATGCTCGCCCAGCACGGTGCGCAGGGCCTTGTCCAGCAGGTGGGTGGCGGAGTGGGCCCGCATGACGGCCTTGCGGCGGTCCGCGTCGATGGCGGCGGTGACGGTGTCGCCCAGCTTCAGGATGCCGCCGGTCACCTTGCCGTAGTGCATGTATTTGCCGCCCTTGTTCTTTTGCACGTCGGTGACGGCGAAGGTCATGCCGCCGGCTGTGATCGTGCCGTGGTCGGCCACCTGGCCGCCCATCTCGGCATAGAAGGGGGTCTTATCCAGGACCACGATGCCCTCCACGCCGGGCATGAGCTGGTCGGCCTGCTCGTTCTCCACCACCAGGGCGACGACCTTCGCGCCCTCATAGGCGGTGTGGTCGTAGCCGACGAACTCGGTCTCGGGCACATCCTTGCCGAACTCCACGCCGGCCCAGCCCAGGTCGCCCAGGGCCTCCCGGGCCTTGCGGGCGCGCTGGCGCTGCTCCTCCATCAGAGCCTGGAAGCCGGCCTCGTCCACGGACATGCCCTGCTCGTCGGCCATGTCCGCCGTCAGATCCAAGGGGAAGCCGTAGGTATCGTAGAGCTTGAAGGCGTCGGCGCCGGAGAAAACGGTCTCGCCCCGCTCCTTGTGGGCGGCCAGCAGCTCGGAGAAGATGCGCATGCCTCCGTCGATGGTGCGGGCGAAGTTCTCCTCCTCCACCCGGATGACCTTGGTGATGTACGCCTGCCGCTCCCGCAGATCGGGGTAGTGGCCCTCGTTCTCATGGACCACCATGTCCACGATCTTGTAGAGGAAGGGCTCGCTCATGCCCAGCAGCTTTCCGTGGCGGGCGGCCCGGCGCAGCAGCCGGCGCAGCACGTAGCCCCGGCCCTCGTTGGAGGGCAGCACGCCGTCGCAGATCATCATGGTGGACGCCCGGATGTGGTCGGTGATGACCCGCAGGGATACGTCCATTTTGTGGCTCTGGCCATAGGTGGCGCCGGTGAGCCGGGACACCTCGTTGGTGATGTTCATGACCGTGTCCACGTCAAAAAGGCTGTCCACGTCCTGGCACACCACCGCCAGCCGCTCCAGGCCCATGCCGGTGTCGATGTTCTTCTGCTTCAGCTCGGTGTAGTTGTTGTTGCCGTCGTTGTCGAACTGGGAGAACACCACGTTCCAGACCTCCATGTACCGGTCGCAGTCGCAGCCCACGGTGCAGGTGGGCTTGCCGCAGCCGTACTTGGG
>CANQIO010000049.1 GCA_947624065.1 uncultured Oscillospiraceae bacterium
AACTTCCATTCTACACGAGATCTGTATGAACTTCTTTATTCTTCCCTACTGTTGCACTTGATACTATAATTCACCGAACCAGAAAAAACAGGTGTGACATTAGTCACACCTGTTCTTCTTTTTTGCTTTCTTCCACCGTCGGCGGCGGGGCTTCCCCCGCCAACGCCGCCTCCAGCAGCGCCGCCTTGGGGAAGGTCACCTGGGCCTTGAACAGATCCCCGTCCAAAATGAGCGTCAGCTGCCCGCCCATCAGCTCCGACAGGCTCCTGGCGATGGAGAGGCCAAGGCCGCTTCCCTCGGTGCTGCGGGAGCTGTCCGCCCGGACGAAGCGCTCCATCAGTTCCTCCGCCGGGATGTCCAGCGGCTCGCGGGAGGTGTTCTTGATGTCGATGGAGACCTGCTCCGCCCCGCATTCCAGGTCGAAATAGGCCCTGGTGCCCGGCTGGGCGTATTTGAGCACGTTGCCGGTCAGGTTGTCCAGAACCCGGCCCAGCAGCCGCGGGTCTGCCAGGATCAGCGCCTCCTGCTCCGGCAGGTGCAGCACCGGCTCGATGCCGGCGGCGGTCAGCCGCTCGCTGTACTCCCCCGCCGTCTGCTCCACCAGCTCCCGCACGTCGAATACCTCGCTGTACACCTTCACCGCGCCGCTGGCGGCCTTGGAGGCTTCCACCACGTCCTCGGTGAGTTTTTTCAGCTTGGCCCCCTGCCGGTCCAGCACCTCCAGGTACTCCCGGCGGGTCTGCTCGGGCAGATCATCGTTTTTCAGCAGCTCGATATAGTTGATGATGGAGGTCAGCGGCGTTTTCAGATCATGGCTCACGTTGGTGATGAGCTCGGTCTTCATCCGCTCGGAACGCATCCGTTCCTCCACGGCCAGCGCCATGCCCTCGCCGATCCGGTTCAGGTCCTGGCCCAGATCCTTCCAGACCGAGTGCAGATGCCGGGTGTCCACCTTATAGTTCAGATCGCCGGCGGCCAGGGCCTTGGACGCCTGCCGGACCCGCCGTTCCTCCACGCCCCGGCGCAGCACGCATGGCAGCACCACCGCGTCCGCCAGCGCCAGTATCAGAAAGATGATCCGCTCGCCCTGGCGGTCGAAAAATGCCGCGCACAGCAGCAGCACAGCGCCGTGGCCGCACAGCAGCGCCATCATCAGCACCGGCACGGACAGCTTTTGGATCATCCGGCGCAGCAGGAGCTTGTCCTTCCACACCTTGGCGGCGATCTGGTTTGCCAGCAGACACCCCAGGATGCCGGCCCCCCAGAGCTCCACCACGATCTCTTCCATCTCATGAAGGGACATGCCCAGCAGCGATGCCACCCTCCATATCTCCGAGAACTCGTAGCTCTGATCCACCAGGAACGAAGCCCCCAGGATCAGCGCAAGCACCGCCACATCCGCCGGCACCCGGCCCAGGACCGTGAGCGCCCCCCGCCGGCCGCACAGGATCGCCGCCGCCAGGCCGAACGCCAGGCATACAACTGCCGCCACAGCGCAGGCCACGGTCACCGGCAGGAAGAACTCCCGCAGCGGATAGAGACGCGAGAAGAGATAATACTCCCGGTAGCAGCCGTCGTAGGGCTCCACCGGCAGATTCACATAGCCCTCCAAGGTGAAGGTATAAAGCTGTTCATCGATCTCCGCGGCGCCCGGGACCTGGATCACGCTCTGGGGGTCTATGGACTCGGGCTCCAACGCATCGATGACGATCGGAGCATCGATCGCGCTATAGAGGTCCGGCTCAGTCTCCAGGCCACCCTGGACAGTGTCCGTTTCGCTGGCGAGGGAAACTCTCGCCGGCGCGGGGGTGGGCAGCGCGATCATCCCTGCTCCGGAAGATGTATCCGTCGCTGCCTCTTCCACGGTCGGCGGGCGCAGGATCGGGTCCACCACCGCCACGGACCAGTTGGTCACATATTCGGACGCGTCGCCGGTGGTGTCGCTCATCACCTGACCGCTCTCGTCCACGATCCGGTAAGAGAACGCGCTGCCGCCCCAGCCGCCCAGACTCGGGCTGGTCGGGTCCTTGAGCCACTGCAGGTTGTTGTTCAGCTGGGTCAGGCACTCATCCACATATCTCCTGCACAGGCCACTCTGGGTAAAGCCGAAGTCCTCCTGGTCGGAATACCAGCCATCCACCAGAACATAGCGGAACAGGGACCCGGCAAACACCGCCACGCCGGCGCATACACAGTACAGCGCCAGCATCAGGGCCCGAAACCAGGTCCTCTGCATCAGAGCTCTCATCTGTCACCCCTCGATCTTGTAGCCCTTGCCCCAGACCACCTTCAAATATCGGGGCTCCGCCGGGTCGATCTCCAGCTTTTCCCGCAGATGGCGGATGTGGACGGCCACCGTCCCCTCCGCCCCCATGGGCTTATCCTGCCACACCCGGCGGTAGATCTCCCGGCTGGAGAACACCTTTCCGGGGTTTTCCATAAAAAACTTCAAAATATCGTATTCCTTGGGGGTGATGGTGATCTCCTCCCCCTCCACGGTGACGGTCTTGGTGCTGTCGTCCAGCTCGATGCCGCCCAGCGTCAGCGCCGTGCTCTTCGGCGTCTCGTTCAGGCGCATATACCGGCGCAGCAGGGCCTTCACCCGCGCCAGTACCTCCTGGGCGTTGAAGGGCTTGGTCACATAGTCGTCCGCCCCCAGCTCCAGGCCCATGATCTTATCCTCATCCTCGCTCTTGGCGGTCAGCAGGATCACGGGGATGTTGCTCCGCTCCCGCAGCAGCGTCAGCGCGCTGACGCCGTCCAGCTCCGGCATCATGATGTCCAGCAGGACCAGATGGACCTCTTCCCTGCCGACGATATCCAGCGCCTCTTGGCCATTGGCCGCCTCCAGGACCCGGTATCCGGCTCCCGTGAGATAGATACTCAGCGCCCGGCGGATATCCCTGTCGTCGTCACAGACCAGAACGGTATACACATCCATCGCCTCCCTCTGCCCACAGGATAGCACATCCCGCCGGACGGAAAAAGGGGGGAAATCTTAAGATTTTCTTAATTCCCTATAAAACGACGCCCCGGATGGACCGGGGCGTCTGCGGTTTATTTTTGTTCCTCCGGCAGGGCCGGTTCCTTCATCACAAAGGCCCGCAGGGAGTTGAGCACCGCCAGCAGCGCCACGCCCACGTCCGCGAACACCGCCAGCCACAGCGGACAGGTCCCGAACATATCCAGCACCAGGATGATGGCCTTGAAGGCCAGGGCGAACAGGATGTTCTGCCATACGATGCGGCGGGTATGGCGGGCGGCCTCGATGGCCGTCACCACCTTGGAGGGGGCCGTGCCCATGATGACCACGTCGGCCGCCTGGATGGCGGCGTCGGACTTGGCGCCGTTGAGGCTCATGCCCACGTCGGCCGCCTGGATACACTCGGCGCTGCGCTCCGCGTCGCCCACGAAGATCAGCGTTCCCCGCTTGATCTGGCGGTTCTGGATCTCCATGACCACGGCGACCTGCTCATCCACCGGGCAGTCCGGATAGAACTCGCCGATGCCCACCTGGCGGGCGAATTTTTCCGTGGCGGCGGGGCTGTCCTCGGTGATCATGGACACCTGCCGGTCTTTCTCCCAGGTCAGCACCGTCACCGCCCCGGACACGTCCGGCTTGGCCACGCTGCCAAACACGATCCGGCCGGCGTACTGGCCGTCGATGGCCAGATATGCGCAGTTTTCCCGGCTCTCGTCCGGTCCGGGATCGACCCCGTGCTCCGCCATGAAGGACGCCTCGCCCAGGATGATCTTCACGCCATCCACTTCCACCGTGATGCCGAACCCGCTCTCCTGCTGCTGGAAGCTCTGGATGAGCTCGATATAGATGACGCCCTTATAGGCGGCCTTGATGGCGTCGGCATAGGGACTGTCGGCATAGGCGCAGGCGTGGGCGGCGATGCGCAGGAACACGTCCGCCTCCATCTTCTCGCTCTTGACGGAGCTGACCCGCAGCCCCTCCCCCTCCAGCGCGCCGGTCTTGTCAAAGACCACCGCCTTGGCCCGGGCCACGTCGTCCATGGCGCAGGTGTTCTTGAAGAGGATGCCCTGGCGGGTGGCGCCGCCGAGGCCGGCAAAATAGCTCAGCGGGACGGAGATGACGATGGCGCAGGGGCAGGCGATGACCATCAGCACCAGCGCCCGATAGACTCCCTCCGATATCGTGGTGTGCAGCACCAGCGGCGATATGACGGTGATGACCAGCGCGATGGCCAGCACCACCGGGGTATAGAAGTGGGCAAAATGGGTGATGAACTCTTCCGTTCGGCCCTTGGGGCCCTTGTCGGAGCGCACCTCCGCCAGGGCGGCGCTGGCCTCGGGGGACCGGTTCTCCATCAGCCCCTTGATGTTCTGGCGCACCTTGGCCACGGCATAGCCCTGGAACAGCTCTCCCAGCTGGTACAGGATCATCACGCTGGCGCCCTCGCTGGCCTCGCCGATGATCATCGACGCCACGGCCACCACGCTCATGAGCAGGCTCTCGTCGAAGAGCCGCCGGCGGATGATATTGGCCACCGCCTTGATGAACACGTCGTAGCCGGCACACAGGATGGCCGCCGCGTTCAAGCCCAGCGCCAATTGGGGCAGCGTGCTCTCCGCGACTGCCCCTCCGATGAAAAAGGCCACGGCGGTGATAAGGCGCCAGACCATCACGGTGTCAAAACCGTGATGGTCGTGGTGATGCTCGGCCATGCAGTCGTCGCAGGTGCAGTCATGGCCGTGGCCGGATATCGCTTCTTTGATCTCCCGGATAAAGCCCATGGATCAGGCCTTGCCGCTGCAGCCCAGCACGTCCACCAGCTTGTGGCGCACCAGCTCCTTGATATTGGCGCGGGCGGGCTTGAGGTACTCGCGGGGATCGAACTTGTCGGGATGCTCCACGAAGAACTGGCGGATGGTGCCGGTCATGGCCAGGCGCAGGTCGGAGTCGATGTTGATCTTGCACACGCTCATGGTCGCGGCCTTGCGCAGCTGTTCCTCGGGGATGCCCACGGCGTCGGGCATCTTGCCGCCGTGCTCGTTGATCATCTTCACATACTCCTGGGGCACGGAGGAAGAGCCGTGCAGCACGATGGGGAAGCCGGGCAGACGGCGGGAGACCTCTTCCAGCACGTCGAACCGCAGGGGAGGCGGCACCAGGATGCCCTTCTCGTTGCGGGTGCACTGGGCGGCGGTGAACTTATAAGCGCCGTGGCTGGTGCCGATGGCGATGGCCAGGCTGTCGCAGCCGGTCTTGGTGACGAATTCCTCGACCTCTTCGGGATGGGTGTAGGAGGAATCCTCGGCGGAGACCTTCACCTCGTCCTCCACGCCGGCCAGGGTGCCCAGCTCGGCCTCTACCACCACGCCATGGTCGTGGGCATACTCCACCACCTTGCGGGTGATCTCGATGTTCTCCGCGAAGGGCTTGGAGGAGGCGTCGATCATGACGGAGGTGAAGCCGCCGTCGATGCAGCTCTTGCAGGTCTCAAAGTCGGGGCCATGGTCCAGATGCAGCACGATGGGGATCTCGGGGCACTCGATCACGGCGGCCTCCACCAGCTTCACCAGGTAGGTGTGGTTGGCATAGGCGCGGGCACCCTTGGAGACCTGGAGGATGACGGGAGCGTGCTCTTCCTTGCAGGCCTCGGTGATGGCCTGGACGATCTCCATGTTGTTGACGTTGAAGGCGCCGATGGCATAGCCGCCGTCGTAAGCCTTTTTGAACATTTCGGTAGAAGTTACCAGAGGCATAGTGAAAAACTCCTTTTAGTTTATTTTTTCTATGGCCTTTATTTTACCGCAGTTTCATGGTATAATCAATAAAAACATTTTGCACATTAACATGTTTTGGGAGGAATTCATCAATGGCAAATAAACTTGTCGGCGCCTGCGTCATCGGCCAGTCCGGCGGGCCCACCTCGGTCATCAACGCCAGCGCTTACGGCGCCATCAGCGCCGCGCTGGAGGCGGAAGAGATCACCCAGGTGCTGGGCGCTGACCACGGCATCACCGGCGTGCTGTCGGACAAGCTCTACGACATGGGTCTGGAGGACCCCCAGGAGCTTGCCTATCTGAAAAACACCCCCGCCTCCGAGTTGGGCTCCTGCCGGTATAAGCTGGCGGACCCTGACGTGGACGACACCGACTACAAGCGCATCCTGGAGGTGTTCAAAAAGCACAACGTCCGCTATTTCTTCTATAACGGCGGTAACGACTCCATGGATACCTGCGACAAGATCAGCCGCTTCATGGCCAAGTCCGGCTGGGACTGCCGTGTGATGGGCATCCCCAAGACCATCGACAACGACCTGTGGGGCACCGACCACTGCCCCGGCTTCGCCTCCGCGGCCAAGTATATCGCCACCAGCGCCATGGAAGTGTCCAAGGACGGACGGGTCTACCCCACCGGCCAGGTGACCATCATGGAGATCATGGGCCGGCACGCCGGCTGGCTGGCCGCCTCCGCGGCGCTGGCCACCCACTTCGGCGCGGGCCCCGATCTGGTGTACCTGCCGGAGACGGACTTTGACCAGGACGCTTTCCTCAGCGATGTGGAACGCATCTACAAGGAAAAGGGCAGCTGCCTGGTGGCCGTGTCCGAGGGCCTGCACTTCGCAGACGGCACCTTTGTCTCCCAGGCCAAGACCAGCTCCACCGACGGCTTCGGCCACGCCCAGCTGGGCGGTCTGGCCGCTCGCCTGGGCGAGATGGTCAAGGAGCGCACCGGCGCGAAGGTCCGCCCCATCGAGCTGAGCCTGCTGCAGCGCTGCGGCGCGCACCTGGCCTCCAAGACCGATGTGGAAGAGGCCGAGATGGCCGGCCGCAAGGCGGTGGAAGCCGCCGTCGCCGGTGAGACCGGCAAGATGGTCGCCTTCGAGCGCGCCGCCGATGCGGACGGCAATTATCTGTGCAAGTATATCCTCCTGCCCCTCACCTCCGTGGCCAACGCGGAGAAGAAGGTCCCCCTGGAGTGGATCACTCCCGAGCATAACTTCGTCACCCAGGACTTCATCGACTATGCCCTGCCCCTGATCCAGGGTGAGCCGGACCGTCCCACGGAGTGCTCCCTGCCCCGCTACGCCAAGCTCAAGAAGATCCAGGCGTAAAGGTTGATACAGCATGACAGATGACCCGGCCGGGATATCCCCGGCCGGGCCTTTTGCTGTTTGGTTTACTTCTTCTTATCGAACGCCGGGTTGACGGCGTACACATTGCGCTGGTCCATCTTGGCGGTGGCGATGCCCATGGCCTCGCCGAACCGCTGGAAGTGGACCACCTCCCGCTCCCGCAAAAACCGCATCACGTCGATCACGTCCGGATCGTCCGCCATGCGCAGGATGTTGTCATAGGTGACGCGGGCCTTCTGCTCTGGTGCGACTGGATAAAGACAACTTAAAAATTCCAGTGTATCTCGATGGGTACGTCCCGTGTGCCGGGGATGCGCTTGCCCACGGTGATGTAGTCGATCAGTACCTCCACGGTCTCCCGGTCAAGGTGTTCCAGGTTGGTGTACTGCTCGATCAGTTCCCGGCGGTTATCGCCTGCGGCGATTCGCTCGTCAATGGTTTCGATCTGTTTTTTTGTGTCGGCGACGGCCAGTTCCAACCGTTTGCGTTCCTCGGTGAAATCCCGTGACATGTCCAGATAATCGCCCTCGGACAGCAGACCTTTTACTTTATCCAGGTATAGGTCCCGGATGCCCTTGGTGTACTCGGCAATCCGCTTTTGGTATGCTGTTATCTCGGACTGTAGGCGGGATTTTTGCTCTTGCTGGTCTGTACAAAACTCGATCTGTCGGGCCAGTTCGTCCTTATCCAGATACTCCGCCGTCATCCTGTTCAACTCCGTCAGTACCATCTGTTCCAGCTTGTCAACGGCGATGAACGCGCCCTCGCAGGCGTCCTTTGACACATGATGCGTGCAGCATTGCAGATAGTGGCGGCCCCGGCTCTTGGACGAGCGCATGACGTAGCCACAGCCGGCGCACCGGGCTTTTCGGGCGAACAGTCCAATTTTACCGTAGTCGAAGGGCTTGGCCCGCTGCTCCCGCAGGGCCTTTACCGCGTCCCACAGCGGCCGGTCTATGATGGGCTCATGGGTGCCCTCCACCACATACCACTGGTCTTTGGGGCGCGGGCGGCACTGTTTCGTCTTATAGGAAACGCTGCCGTACTTGCCCTGTACCATGTTGCCGATGTACATCTCGTTTTCCAGCATATCCGCGATGGCAAAGTACTTCCAGAGGGTGCTGTTCTTCGTGGCGGGCTGCATATAGCGCAGGCCATGCAGGCGCTTGTACTCCGTGGGGTTTGGTATGCCCCGGTCGTTGAGCATCCGGGCGATGGCAGTCTTGCCGTAGCCCTGGGCATAGAGGGTGAATACCTCCCGGACAACGGCGGCAGCCTCCTCATCGATAATAAGGTGGCCTTTCTGGTCGGGGTCCTTCTTGTAGCCGTAGAGGGCAAAGGCGCCGATGTGAAACCCGTTTTCCCGGCGGCTGGTCAGCACACTTCGGATGTTCTCGGACATATCCTCCAGATACCACTCGTTCACCAGCCCGTTGATCTGGCGGGATTTTTTGTTGCCCTTGTTGGCGGTGTCGGCGTTGTCCACGATGCTGATAAAGCGGATGCCCCAGAGTGGAAAGAGACCGTGTATGTACCTTTCCACCAGCTCCAGTTCGCGGGTAAACCGGGATTGGGTCTTACAGAGAACGATGTCAAATTTCCGCTGCTCCGCGTCCCGCAGGAGCCGGTTGAACTCCGGCCGCCGCCGGTCTGCTCCGGTGTAGTCGTCGTCGCTGTAAATGTTGTAAAGCTCCCACCCCTGTTCCATGACGTATTGCAGCAGCATGGTCTTTTGGTTTTGGATGCTGTTGCTGTCGTCGGTCGCGAATTGTTTGTTTCTATCTTCTTCGGATAAGCGGCAATAAATAGCTACCTTCATGTTCCTTTCTCCTAAGAGATAGAACAAGCTGTCTCCCTACGGACATTATATCATAGGGAACGCAGCTTGTCATTTTTTCGGGCAGCTTTCCGCGCTTATCCGTCTTTCTCTCTCGCGCCGAGTGATAAGCTCTATCCATTTTGCCGTGAAAGTGTCTCTGCATATAGCGTTCCCGCCGCTTTTGAAAACGCTTTTGCAGTTTGGTGCGTGGTTCCCGTTTTCTGTCAAATAAGCATTGCTCCTTTCCGTGTTTGGTAGTACAGCCTATGAGGCTGCCTCTGCCATCTATTACGACAACAGAAGGGCAAAATAACAGAAAATCCCCAAAAGAAGCCAAAACTTTCTCGAATGATACAGGTTTTGACAAATTAAATCTCACGGTGAGACGCATTTCGGGGGATGATAGATGGATTGATGGATAGACCCCTGTGTGGTATAATGGTCACGCACTTCTGGAGGACTGGAAGAATGATCTATGAGTGATTGGTTTACGATTGAACAAATTGATGCGTATACTTACGCGATCAGTGAATATAAGCATTGGGAGGAAACACACTGCTATCTTCTCTGCGGAACGGACAAAGCGATTCTGATTGATACAGGCTTGGGCGTCGCCAATATTCGGGAAGTGGTGGATAGCCTTACCACGCGCCCTGTCCTGGTAGTCACTACCCATGTCCATTGGGACCACATTGGTGGACACAAATACTTTGACAGTATTGCGGTACATGACGCTGAGACAGATTGGCTTTCTGTCAAGTTTCCGATACCATTGTCAGTGGTCAAAAGCAATCTGATGCGTGATCCTTACGATTTTCCAAGTGGCTTTTCTATTGATAACTACGAGATTTTTCAGGATGCGCCGCAAAGAATTTTGCATGATGGGGACTGTCTGGATTTAGGTAACAGGCAGTTATCAGTCATTCATACGCCCGGGCACTCTCCCGGTCACTGCTGCTTTTATGAGCCGGAAAGAAAGTATCTGTATTCCGGGGACTTGATTTATCAGGGCTGTCTTGATGCGTTTTATCCGTCCACCGACCCGCAGAAATTCTGGCAGTCTGTGAAGAAGGTCCAGAAACTCGGTGTAGCAAGGATCATGCCCGGTCATCATCAGCTAAATATCCCTGTAGACCTGATCGATAGAATAGAAAAAGGATTCAGCGAATTGGCGACTTCCGGTAAACTGGAACAGGGAAACGGCATATTCGATTTTGGTGATTTCCAAATCCATATCTGAACCAATTATATGTTGGACAAGCCCGCGTCAAGCGGGCTTGTGTGCTGTTATCCCCTTGATGACCAAACTTCCGGCGCGTGGCCTCGGTCAAGGCCCGGCCAGCCTTCGGCTGGCCGGCTCGTTCAGCGATTGCGACAGCAATCGCCAAGCCTTGACAGAGACCACACGCCGGAATATAATTCGGACAAGGGATAACCGCTCCGCCGCTAGGGGCTTGGGGCATTCCCCAACAAGGTCATTTGTTTAACAAATGACATACTTGCTATGTAGTAACGAAAGTGATTATTACGACGCTTTATTGATATAGGGAAGTCAGCTTGTCCTATCGTATTTTCTTACGTTGTTCTTTCCGTGTTGCAGCATCCGCGCCCATGTCCTCGGCCAGGTCCGCGATCACGTCGCCCTTCACCTGGAAAGTGGCGGCACTGTAGGGCCAGCCGCCCGCCGCCTGGGCATAGATGCCGGCGGTGTGATCCACGAAGTAGTCCTGGAAGCCGGCCTTCTCCACCTGCTCCACGGACATGTTCCGGGTCAGCTGGTGGACGACGGTACCCACGATCTCCAAATGGGCCAGCTCCTCCACGCCGATGTCAGTGAGGACGGCCTTGATCTGGTCATAGGGCATGGAATAGCGCTGGCTCAAATACCGCAGGGAGGCGGACAGCTCGCCGTCTGGTCCACCTTTTCTCAATAGCCTACTATAGCAAAAAAATGAACCCCGGCACCATATCGGCGCCGGGGATGCTTTTCTCCTCTTCTGCTCACTTCTCCAGACCCAGCACGTCCTCCGCCGGTCTGCCGTTGACGGTGAGGCACTGGCCGAAGCGGCCGTCGTGCTTGGGGTTGAACACAGCCTTGTTCACCGCCTGGACCTGGGGCGCGGTGGACGCGGTGACGGTCACCTCGCCGCTGCGGCACTCTCCCAGCAGCCCGTTTTCGTTGTCGTCCCGGAAATAGTACCACCCCGCCGGGAACACCCCCGCGTCTCTGCCGTCCCTGTAGATGCCCCGGCACGCATGCACGTGCGTCAGTCCCGAGTGGACCATGATCCCGTCCGCGCCGATGTAGTACCAGATGCCGCGCTCCGACTCCACCCACATGTCCGCCACATACTCGCCGCTCGCCGGGCTGCGGTAGCGCCACTCGTCCCCGTCCTTGCCCCAGGGGTCCGGCGCGAGTTTGGCGTTGACCGCCGCCGCGATCTGCCCCATGCGGTCGTAGAGCCAGGTGCCGGGGCAGCTCTTGTTGGCATAGTCTCGATGCACCGTCATGTTGCAGCCGTTGAGATGGTTCACGCGGGTGTTTTTATCCGTGGACCACACCAGCTTTTTGATCCCGTTCCGCCGGCAGATGTCGGCTACCAGCAGGATCAGCTTGTCATAGGCCGCCTGCCGCACCGCCAAGGGCTCGGTGGTATTGCTGGCCACCTCGATGGTAATGGCGCGGTTGTCGTTGGCGGTGCTGGAGGTGCACCAGGACCGGTCCTTCTCCTCCACATACATGCCCACCCGGCCGTCGTAGCCGATGCCGTAGTTGCTGGACGCCCGTTTGGACGTGGGCGCGAACACGTTCCCCAGCGTCTCCACGGAGCACTGGCCCACCACGCAGTGGATGGTGATGGTGTCGATGCAGACCCGCCCCGGCGTGCGGTTGGGCGAGATGTGCACATGATCAACCAGCGGAGAATTGGTATAGCCCATCAGTCGTCCTCCCCCTTGTTGTCGCTCAGTTCCTCCAGCGCCGCCGGGCAGAGCTCCGTGTCCTCGCCCTCGGTGGTGCTGAACTGCATGTCCATGACCTCATCCATTGCCGTTGCCCTCCTTGTTATACTGCGCCGTGCTGATGCCCAGCAGCGCGCCCAGCAGCGTGCAGACCACTGCGGAGGTCTTGCTGACCTCGCTGGCATAGGGGAACCCCCACACCGCCGCCAGGCCCACATAGGCCGCCGTCACCGCCGGGATGACCACCATCGTCACCCACTTGAGAATGTCGTACACCTTATCAGGCAGTTTCATGATATGTACCCCCTTAAAGAATTACTTTTCCATGGTGCCGAGGACGCCGCGCTCGATGCGGTCCTCGACCCTCTTGTTCAGCCACAGCAGGGCTTCCTCAATATGCGTCAGTGCGCAGGCGTTCTCTCTGCAGGCCATGTCGCCGCTCTGGAACGCCGTCAGGCGGTCGCGGACGATCTCCAGCAAGTCCTGGTCGACGACACCGTGTGTGGACTCCGGGGAGCTCCTGGGGCCCTTCTGGAAGTGGATGTACTGTATCGGGACAACGGTCTCTGACGAAGGCCCGCTTCCGTGGTGCGTGACCTCATACTCGTGGCAGGCCCCGCCGGGTCCGGGCTCGCAGGCCCGGTACACCTCGTTCAGGTTCTCCCGCCTCTGGATGGTGGACAACTTCTGCTTCTCCATGTCAATACCTCCTACATGTTCAGTGAGGGGCGAAGTGCCCCGCCTGTTTTTCCAGATCATCAATGCGGTGGTTCGCCACCTTTATCTTCTCTTCCTGGATCGCCGTTGCCTCTTCCAGTCTGTACGTCCGCTCGATCAGATTGTTGTGCTTGTCCACCTTGTCCTCCAGGGCCTTCAAACGGAACTCCATGACAGCGGCCCATTTCCGATTGGAGAAGTATGCGCCCACGCCAGCGCCCCCGATGCTGGCCACTCCTGCTATGAGCGCCACCATGATCGCCTCGCTCACGGTCACGCCACCTCCACATAGAGCCCCACCAACTCCGCCAGGGCATTATATACCGGGTTCCCCGTGTCCCGCGTGCACCGGTATTTCACGCCGTCCTGGGAGTAGTATTTGCCTGCCTCCAGGGCCATGTTGCCGCTGTACGGGATGGGATCGTCCACGGTCCCGGCATGAGACTCGTTGATCTCCGTCCACAAGCTCGCAGCCAGCTCCGGCGCCCACCCCGCCTGGGACACATGCGGCGAGAGGCACCGGTACAGCTTATCCCCGCGCTGGACCTTCTCGCCGGCCCTGTACTCCACGCCGTCCGGGGACCACTCAGGATAGAGCATCTTCCACCGCAGGGCCGTGGCGTCATCCACCGCCAGGGTGTTGATCTGGGCGGTGACGAGCATGGCCTGGACCTCTTCCACCGCTTCCCTCCGGGCCTTGATGGCGTCCATCTTGGCCTGCTCATCCGCCTGGCGCTGTTCGATGGCCGCCCGGTCCGCGCCGATTTCCTCCGGCGTGCGCTCCAAAACCTGTCCGCCCTCATATTTGTACAGCGGGATGCCGTCCATATCCCACAGGTCCGGGTTTTCCTCCCCGTCCGGGAACAGCCGGAATTGATACCCGCCCTTGTCGTTGATGCACGCAGCGCCTTCCGTATCCTTCTCCGGATGTGGGCCATCAGACCAGCCGTCTGTGATCTGGCCACGATCATCCACGGTTATGTAGTGTCTGTTGTAAAAATCAAATTCGTCCATTTTACCTCCCTATTCGTTGCCTCCTGTTGAGTTTGATGCGGCCTGGTCAGATTTTTGGCGGTCACGGCGTTTCGCTCGCCATCTGGCATTGTAGATCTGTGCTCTATCCGGGTGAGAAGCACGGAATTTTGCTTGCGATGCACGCACTTTTTCTTGGTTGGCAGCCCTCCACGCTTTTGACACTTCTAGAAGATGTTCTTTGTGCTCCCGATGATACTCCCGAGACTTTGCATTGAGCTCTTCCTTGTTTTTCTGATAGTATTCCCGCTTCTTGGCGTTTCGCTCATCTCTATGCAAAGCGCAATACAGCCGGTCACTTTCACGCTTACGCTGTTTTCTCTCTTCTTCCGTCAGCTTCTTTCTGGCTTTCTTATCAGCTTTGTTGCTCTTCTTTGCCTCGGCATCCAATGTCTTGCCAAGCTTAATTTCTTCCGGAGTAAGGGCCAGGGATCCCAGCTCTTCAAACTCGGTGTCTATCTCCGCATCGGCGAGCTTCATCTCTTCCAGCTCTTCAGCAGTAAATACTCCCATACTTATTCTCCATGATCCGCCGCCAAATCATACGCTTTGCGCATATGTTCTCTGACAGCTGCAACGATATCCACGGCGTCGCCAGCCACCGTCAGTGTGCTGACCAGAATAAACGCATCTTTTACTTCCTTTTGTGCTGGGGTCATATTCTCCGTCTCTCTCATGACGCGCCCTCCAACGTATTCTACCGGCTTTCCGCCGCTTTCCCCGAATATATATCCATCCTTGCCGTTTCCCGCACCGTGCAGGCCTCTCCCGGCGGGCAGGGC
>CANQIO010000050.1 GCA_947624065.1 uncultured Oscillospiraceae bacterium
CGGCTATTATATTTGATTTATGGCGTTTTGCTCCCGCCGGGCGGCGGAACCGCAAAACGTGCCGCATTATAGCATCCCGCCTCCGGCAGATATGCTATAATAGCCGTGATGCGGCTATTATATTTGATTTATGGCGTTTTGCTCCCGCCGGGCGGCGGAACCGCAAAACGTGCCGCATTATAGCATCCTGCCTCCGGCAGATATGCTATAATAGTATAAATTTGTTCGATATGCGTGCCAAAAGGCGCGAAGCCACGATATTTTTTGAGATCGGCCGGGCCCGCGGGGCGTTCCCCGGCTATATAAGGAGGGTTTTGTATGTTCATCCGCGACTGGACTATGCACTGCGAGGGCATGGAGCCGCTTGCCTGCCAGGCCCCCTGCACCTTTTACGGCGTCCTCTATGAGCACAAGAAGATCCCCGACCCCTTTTACGGGCTCAACGAGCGCGTATTGAGCACGCTGGCGGAAAAGGACTGCGCCTTCGAGGCCGTGTTCGAGGCGGACGGGGCGCTGCTGGGTCATGACTATGTGGAACTGACCTTCCGGGGGCTGGATACCATCTGCGCCATCACCCTCAACGGGGAGCTTTTGGGCCAGGTGAAGAACATGCACCGGTCCTATACGTACGACGTGAAGGAGCGGCTCCTGCCCGGCAAAAACGTGCTGCGGCTGGAGTTCTCCTCGCCGACGCGGTATTTCCGGGAGCAGAACGCCCGCCACTACCTCTATACCAACGACGGCGACACCCTCCCCGGCGCGGCCCATCTGCGCAAGGCGCTGTATATGTCCGGCTGGGACTGGGGCCCCACGCTGCCCGACATGGGCATCTGGCGGCCCGTCCTCCTGGAGGGGTACGACACGGACCGGATCACGGATGTGGCCATCCGGCAGCGCCACCGGGAAAACGCCGTGGACGTGGTCTTGACGGTGGAGACGGCCCACGCCGCCGGGTGCGAGGTATATGCCTGCTTGGACGGTCAGCGGGTAAAGCTGAAGGACGGCCGGGGCCTCATCACCGTGGAGGACCCCAAACTCTGGTGGGCCCGTGGTTATGGGGACCAGGTCCTCTATGATCTGGACGTGGAGCTGGTCCGGGACGGGTGCGTGGTCGACAGGGACCACAAGCGTATCGGCCTGCGGACCCTGACCGTCAGCACCCAGCCCGATCCGGACGGCAAGGGCAGCGAGTTCTGCTTCGTGCTCAACGGGGTCAAGATCTTCGCCATGGGCGCCAACTATGTGCCCCAGGAGAATCTGCTGGGCCGCATGACGGACGAGCGCCTGGACCAGATGATGACCTGGTGCCTGGACGCCAACTTCAACTGCCTCCGGGTCTGGGGCGGCGGGTACTATCCGGACGACCATTTCTTCGATCTGTGCGACGAGAAGGGCATCCTGGTGTGGATGGACTTCATGATCGCCTGCGCCAACGTGCGCCTGACGGAGGAATTCGAGCGGGAGTTCATGACCGAGACGGAGGAGAACCTCCGCCGGCTGCGCCATCATGCCAGTCTGGGCCTGGTGTGCGGCAACAACGAGATGGAGGTGGCTGTGCTGGAGTGGGCCGGCGTGGGAGAGAGCCAGCTGGTGCGGGAGGACTACATCCAGCTCTACGAGCGGCTGCTGCCGGAGATGTGCCAGCGCGTGGCGCCGGATATCTTCTACTGGCCCTCCAGCCCCTCGGCCGGCGGCGGCTTCAAGGACACCAGCGACCCGGCCCGGGGCGACAGCCACTACTGGGCCGTGTGGCACGGCGGGCTCCCCTTCACCTCCTACCGGGAGCTGGATTTCCGCTTCTGCTCCGAGTACGGCTTCGAGAGCTTCCCCTCCATAAAGACCGTCCGCAGCTTCTGCGAAGAGCAGGACATGAACTGCTTCTCCCGTGTCATGGAGAACCACCAGAAGTGCCGGGGCGGCAACGGCAAGATCCTCCGGTATCTGGCGGACACCTATCTCTATCCCACCAGCTTCGAGGCGCTGGTCTACGCCTCCCAGCTGATGCAGGCCGACGCCATCAAGTACGGCGTGGAGCACTTCCGCCGCAACCGGGGCCGGTGCATGGGCTCCGTCTACTGGCAGTTCAACGACTGCTGGCCGGTGGCCAGCTGGTCCAGCGTGGACTATTTCGGCCGGTACAAGCTGCTGCATTACGCGGCGAAAAAGTTCTATGCCCCCGTGGCCATGGCCCTGTTCCTGGAGGGGAACAGCCTCACCGTGAACATCGCCAACGAGACGCGGGAGCCCTTCCGGGGTAGCGTGCGTCTGGCCGTATGCCGGTCCGACTTCACCGTACTGCAGGAGCATCGCTTCGACGTCCAGGCGGCGGCGCTGTCCTCCCCGGACGTGTTCTCCTGCCCGGTGGACGCGGCGGACCCCTATGACACCTTCCTCTGCGCGGACCTTTATGACGGCGACGGCGCGTTCATCATGCGCCAGACCGAGCTTCTCGTCCCGCCCAAGCACTTCGCCTGGCGCGAGCCCCATATCACCGCTCAGTTCACCGACACGGCCGGGGGCGTGGCCATCGACGTGCGCTCGGACGTGTTCGCCCGGGGCGTCACGCTGGACTTCACGGACTTCGACTGCGTGCTCAGCGACAACGGCTTCGCCCTGACGGACCGGGAGCCCTATCGGGTCGTGGCCCGGACGGAGCACACCGCGAAGGAGCTGGCCGCCTGCTGGACGGTCCGGTCCGTCTGGGACGTGCGCTGATATGCACAGGCTCCTCATCGCGGACAGCAGCGCCGCGGTCCGGGCCGGCATACGCGCGCTCCTGCCCGCGGGTGGCTCCGGCCCCGATACCGTCGCCGAGGCGGACAGCTTCGAGGCGGCGGTGGACCTGGCCCTGGATATCCGTCCCCACGCGGCGCTGGTCGCCCGGCAGCTGGGGGATCGGACGGGCAATGAGCTGATCGGGCTGCTTCGCTCCGCCGGGCTGGATACCGCCTTTTGCATCGTCTCCGACGTGGGCGGGACGGAGCGCATCCTCCGGGCCATGCGCGCCGGCGCCAGCGACTTTCTGCTCACGCCCCTGGATGCCGGCGAGGTGCGCGCCTTTTTGGAGCGGGCGCTGCCCGGCGCGCCCCCGGAGGACGACGGCGTCGATCCCGTCCTGCAGGTGGACCGCACGCAGCTGTCCGGCCTGACCAACAAGATCCTGCTCCTGGCCCATAACGGGATGGAGCACCCCCCCGTCTCGCTCACTTCCATCGCGGCGGGACTGCACATGAACAGCAAATACCTGGGACGGGTCTTTTTGCGTGACACGGGGATGCGGCTGTCGGAGTATATGACCGCCTGCCGCATGGAGCAGGCCCGGCGCCTGCTCGTCGGGACCCAGGAGAAGATATCCGTCATCGCCCACACGGTGGGATACAGCCAGTCAAACCGCTTTTACGTCCATTTCAAGGCCTACTTCGGCGTCTCGCCCGGCGAGCTGCGGCGCGAAAACCTGGCCAGGGGAGGTAACGATGAGATCTCTGCTGAACTATGACAACCCCTTCATCCAGCTGCTGTGCCGGATCGGGGATCTGATGATCGCGAACTTCCTGTTCTGTGTGTGCTGCCTGCCCGTGGTGACCGCGGGGGCGTCCCTCTGCGGACTGCTCAAGGTGGTGCAGAGCTTCTCCATGGGCGGGGAGCCGGGCATCCTCCGGACCTTTTTCCGGAGCTTTCGGGACAACTTCCGTCAGGCCACGCTGGCGTGGCTGGCGCTGCTGCTGCTGGCGGTCAGCTTTGGCTGCGACCTTCTGATCGGACAGATCTACCTCACCGGCACGGCCCTGGCGGTGCTGCGGGGCGCGGTGGCCGTGCTGGCGCTGGCGGTGCTGGCGGTGGCCAGCTACTTGTTCCCGCTGCTGGTGCGGTATGAGAACTCGCTGATGGAGCACTGCCGCAACGCCTGCATCCTGACCATCCTGAAGCTGCCCCGCACCCTGGCGATAACGGCGCTGAACGCGGCGCCGTTCCTGCTGGCCTGGTTCATGCCGGTGTCGTTCCTGAAAACGCTGGCGGTGTGGTTGATCGTGGGCCTGGCGGGGCTGTGCTATCTGGACTGCATGCTGCTGCGGCCAGTGCTGCTGGCGCTGGAGAAGCAGGACCAAACCACCGGCGAACAGGACCCGGCACCTGACGAGGCGGAAAGCGAGCCCTGACGGCGGCAAAAGATCGCCCCCTTGCGCAGACTGCGCGAGGGGGCGTTTTTTATTCCTTATTTTAAATTACCGCAGGAGGATGGATCGGATCTCAAAGGGCCGCATGGCGAACCGCAGCCTGCCGTCCTCGATGGGCAGCTCCTGCTCGATCTGCTCCAGCAGGTCCACGCTGTAGGCGCGGCTCACGCCAGCGGGCACCGTCAGCTCGGTCTTGGTGCGGGCGTTCTCGCTCTCATACAGCCGCAGGATGACGCCGTCGCCGTCCTCGGCCTGCTTGACCGTCTCCAGGATGACGTTGGCGGGGCTGACAGAGGCGTAGCTGAAGCTGGCCCCGGGCGCGCCGTGATCCACCGCGTAGGCGGGCAGGTTGAGCTTGTACGCCTCCCGGACCGTGCCGGCGTCCCGCCAGGTGCCGCCGTGGGGATAGAGAGCGTAGGTGAAGCGGTGCTCCTCCACGTCGGCGTTGGGGTTGGGCTCCACGCCGCACTTGATGAGCGTCAGGGCCACCACGCCGTCCAGGACGGAGTGGCCGTACTTGCAGTCGTTGAGAAGGCTCACGCCGTAATGGCCCTCGGAATAGTCCATCCACTTCTGGGCGCAGCTCTCGAAGCGGGCCTTGTCCCAGGTGGTGTTGGTATGCACCTTCCGTGTCACGCTGCCGAACTGCACCTCGAAGGTGGCCTCGTCGGTGTGGATGTCCAGGGGGAACTCGGCCTTGAGCAGATGCTGGTGCTCCTTCCAGTCGGCCCAGGTCTCAAAGTCGATGCGGCGGGTGTCGGCGTAGAAACGCACCTTTTGCCGGATGGTGCTGCGGCTGCACCGGTACTCCAGCTCCACCGTGGCCCGGACAGGGCCCTCCTCGGTCCAGCGCAGGGAGACCAGTTCGTCCACCGGCCATGACTTCTCCGTGTAGAACATATCGATGTCCCAGTTATCGTAGTAGATAGGTTTGTCCTCGAACAGCCGCAGCTGGTTGAGGGATTTTCCGGGCAGGGCCAGCTCCCGGTCATATTCCTTGTCATAAAGGGAGGCGATGTGGCCCGCCCGGTCCAGGACGACCCGATAGAACGGCGTCTCCAGATGATGCTCGTCCGTCCGCACGAAGGGGCCCTCCGCGGCCGCGGGGGCCTCCGCCGGGGCCAGGGTCACCCAGCCCTTGGAGGGCAAACCCCGCAGATAAGCCACCGCTCCGTCCGCTGTCTGCTGGACGGGGTAGACGCGCGCGCCGTCCGTGAGGGCGGCGGCCTTCACCGCGCCCAGGCACACCGCGTCGTCCCGGACAAAGCCCAGGGTGTTGAACACCGTCACGCCCTCGCCGGGCCCGGCCAGCTTTTCCAGCCGGTCGCGGATGATGCCGCCGGTCTCCGCCAGCAGGGCCTCATACTCGGCCTTGGTGACCTCGTACACCTCGCCGATGGAGCTGCCGGGCAGGATGTCGTGGAACTGGTTGAGCAGGATCACATCCCGCCACAGCCGCCGGTCCGCCTCCGCCGGATAGTCGCCGGACAGCACGCCCATCAGCTCCATGTCCATCATGGCCAGCTCGCTCTTGCGGTTGCCCCGCTTGTTGCGGGCCATGGAGGTATAGGTGCCCCGGTGGTACTCGAAATAGAATTCGCCCTCCCAGCGCTCCAGCCGCCGGTTGCCCCGGACCCGCTCCGCCAGCTCGTCGAAGTAGACACGGGCGGTCTCCTGGCGGACCTTCGGCATACCGGGCAGGCCCTGCTCCATGCGCTGGGATGTCTCCAGCATCTGGCGCGTGGGACCGCCGCCGCCGTCGCCATAGCCGTAGGAGACCAGGATGTCGTTGTTGATCTCTTTGTTCTGATAGCGCTCCCAGCCGCCCATCAGCGCGTCGGGGTGGAGGAAGCCGTTATAGGTGGTGAAAAAGCTCGTCTTGGGGTCCTGGCCCACGCCCACGGTGGTGATCAGGTGCGCCAGCACCTCGGAGCCGTCGATGCCCCGCCAGACGAAGGTGTCGTTGGGGATCTTATTGATCTGGTTCCAGGCCAGCTTGGTGGTCATGAAATACTCCACGCCGGCCTTTTTCATGATCTGAGGCAGCGCCCCGGAGTAGCCGAACACGTCCGGCAGCCAGAGGATCTTGCAGTCGTAGCTGAACTCTTCCCGGAAAAACCGCTTTCCGTAGAGGAACTGGCGCACCAGGCTCTCGCCGGAGGTCAGGTTGGTGTCCATCTCCAGCCAGGTGGCCCCCTCCACCTCCCAGCGGCCCTCGGCCACGCGGGCCTTGATCCGCTCATAGAGGTCCGGATAGCGCTGCTTGAGGAAGTAATAGAGCACCGGCTGGCTGGACATAAATTTATAGCTGGGGTACTCCTCCATGAGCTTCAGCACCGTGGCGAAGGAGCGGACCACCTTCTCCCGGGTTTGGGCCACCGTCCACCACCAGGCCACGTCGATGTGGGTGTGGCCGATGCAGGTGGCGATCACCTCATCGTGGCCGCCCATCTTCTCATAGAGCTCCCGGCGGATATGCGCCTGGGCGGCGTCCACAGAGGCGTAGAAGTCCTCCGAATAGGGCTGGCGCATGTCCAGCAGGTTGATGGTGTCGTTCAACACGGTCTGGATGTCCATGCGGATCTTGCTGTCCGCGCCCATGCGGGCAAAGCCCTGCAGGGGCACCTGCAAGTCCCAGTAGAGCCTGTTGATGGCCTCGTCCAGGGTATAGAGCTCCGCCACGAAGCAGAACTCCCTGTGGAGCGTGCCGGTATAGGCCTGCACATCCACGGTCATGGTCCGGCCGCCCTGGGCGCGGCGGTCCAGCAGCACCTCCCGGTGGTTCATGTCCGCGCCCTGGATGGGCACGCCGTCGATGAAGATGAGAAACTGGGGGTTCTTGCCGTCATCCCACTCCTCGATCTGGGTCTTGATGCGCAGCCACACGCTCTGGCCGTCATACTTCTCCGGGATGGTCACCCGGCCGCGGAACCAGTAGTGCTCCCCGGGGATGCCCTTGAAGTCGCCGCCGTGGCCTTTGAACTTGCCCTCGAACTGGTCCGTGCCGGCGTAGGTGGAGTACCAGCGCATGGTGGCGCAGTCGAAATCCTCCCAGGGCGGGCCGTTTTTGTCGGCCTCGTCGGGATGGAAATACTGCCCGTGCTTATACTGCCAGTCGTTCAGCGGGGTGCTGTCCAGAAAGCGCAGCCGCTCCAGCTGGTTGCAGAGGACCTGGACGCGTTGATCGATGAAATACATAGCGATACCTCTCTGTCAGTTTCGTGGATACCCTCCGCGGGACATTGCAGAACGTCTCATGGACGGCACCCGCCGGCACCCGGAAATATTTGCCATAGGGCCGGCGCTATTATACATGATATATGCCTGCCAGGCAAGAGAAAAAGCAGGGCCATTGCGAACAATGGCCCTGCCCTTTTATTTCACTTGCTCACTCGGCTGCCGAATGACTTACTGCTCGGCCAGCCAAGCGTCGAACTGGCTCTGCAGCTCGGCCTGGATGTCGTCGAAGCCGTCGGCGCGCATGGCCTCCATCATCTCGGGCACATACACGTCGGGGTCGCCGGCGCCGGTCTGGAGCAGGCCCTTGTACTCAGCGAAGGTAGCCTGGCAGGCGGCCAGCTGGTCGGCCACGGGCGTGGAGTCGAAGATGAAGCCCAGCGCCGGGGAGGGGATGGCGTTCTCGTTCTGGACCTTGACCTCGTCCACGTAGTAGTTGCCAGGCACGCCGGTGTCAGCCTCGGCCTCCAGGGTCATGTCGAAGAAGGTGCCCTGGGTGTAGCCGGCCAGCGTCCAGTCGGTGTTCAGCTTGTGAACGCGCTGCTCGCCGTTCTCTTCCACGTACTCGAAGTTCACGCCCTCTTCGCCGTAGGCCAGAGCGTCACGCAGCCAGGAGTCGGTGTTGACCAGCTCCAGGAGCTTCAGGGCCTCCAGCTGATGCTCGGAGGAAGCGGAGATGCAGGCCATGGAGCCCTGCACGGTGTCGTTGGAGAGAACGGTGTCCTCGAACTGGCTGACGACGACATCAGCGCCGCGGCCAGGGCCCCAGGCGGTCAAGGAGGCAGTGGGCCAGCCCTGGGCAACGCCCAGCGCGCAGATGCCGGTGGCCTCGGTGGCGGTGGCGGCATCCTGGTTGATGAGGCCCTCGGTGAAGTACTCATGCATCAGACGCAGGTCGGCCAGCACGTCCTCCTGCTCGAAGGTGGGGACGATCTTGTTGTCGCCGGCGGTGTAGCTGATGCCGATGGTGGCCAGGCCGGTGCCGATGTTGTCGTACTTGTTGCCGATGATGGCGGAGATGCCGTCCTTGTTCATCAGGAACACCTCGCCGGTCTCCTCGTGGATGGCGCGCAGGATGGGCCCGATGTCAGCGATGGTGTGGGCGTCCGCATACTCGGGATGATCCTCCACAAACTCCTTCGTCCAGGTAAAGAACTGGGTCATGGAGGAGTCCTTGTAGGCGGGGATGGCGTACAGCCGGCCGTCGATCTCGCAGGCCTGCAGGTACGCGGCCGGGATCAGGTCGGTCAGGCCCGGGGTCTCCTTGATCAAGTCGGTCAGATCGGCGAAAGCGCCCATCTTCACGTCGTTGATGTAGGAGCCGGAGTCGGTGAACATGATGTCATAGGGCTCGTTGACGGTGACGATGTTGGTGCGGCGGTCGCCCCAGTCGCCCCAGGTGACGCACTGGACATCCAGGTGCACGCCGATCTTCTCCTCCAGGTAGGCGTCGACCTTCGCCTTCCAGGCGTCATAGTTGGACGGCATGCCGCCGCCGACCATGTACCAGACGATCTCGGGGACGTCGTCGGCCAGAGCGCTGCCGCCGATGCCGGCGAACATGGAGACGACCATCACGACGGCCAGGAGCATGGACAGGAACTTCTTCATGTGATTTCCTCCTAAAAAATTATTTTTCAGTGGTCTTATTGAAACGGCGTTTCCGCCGCAGCAATACGGGAATGGGAGCATCAGCCCTTCACCGCGCCGACCGTCAGGCCGGAGATGAAGTACTTCTGGAAGAAGGGGTAGATGCAGGCGATGGGCACGGCCACCACGAAGGCGATGGCCATACGCACGCTCTCCTGAGGCATGTTCCTCTTCAGGTCACTAGCCGTGGCCAGCATGGCCGTGGGGTTTTTGGTCAGGTAGTCCAGGTTGTTCTGCATGGCGTTCAGCATGGCCTGCAGGGAGCGCAGGTTGTCGTTGTTGATGTACAGCTGGGCCTGGAACCAGTCGTTCCAGTAGCCGAAGGCCAGGAACAGTCCGATGGTGGCCAGCACCGGCTTGGAGATGGGCAGCACGATCCGGGAGAAGATGGTCAGCTGACTGGCGCCGTCGATCTTGGCCGATTCGATGACCTCGTCCGGTATGGTCGTTCGGAAGAACGTTCGGGCGATGGTCACGTTGAAGCTGGACACCGCCAGGGGCAGGATCAGGATCCACATGGTGTCCCGCAGATGGAGGATCTGGGTGTTGACCATGTAGGAGGCCGCCATACCGCCGCCGAAGATCATGGGGATGAACACCACGATGGCCATGAAGCCGTTGAGCTTATACTCCCGCCGGGAGAGCACATAGCCCATCAGAGCGGTGAGCGTCACGCCCAGCACCGTGCCGATGGCGGTGACGTAAACGGACACCCACAGGGCGTGCAGGATGGTCTGCCGCTGGCCCCAAAGGTATTTGTAGGCGTCGGCGGAGAAGGTCTCCGCGGTGACGTAGATCTGATAGCCCTCGTGGCGGATCACGTTGTTGTCCGTGATGGAGATGATGAAGATGAAGATGATGGGCAGAAAGCACACCAGCGCCAGGATCAGGAAGAAGATGTTGAAAACGGCGTTGGTGGCCGGCTTGATGCGGTTGAGCCGGGTCACGCCCTCGTTGAGTTTGGATTTGTTTTCCTTTGCCATTTGACCCACCTCCTCAGATCAGCGCGCTGGCCCGGTCGACCTTGCGCACGATGGCGTTGGCGATCAGGATGGTGATGCAGCCGATCACAGACTGGAACAGGCTGGCGGCCGCCGTCTTGCCCAGGCTGGTGGCGCCGTTGACCAGCATCTGGTAGATCTTCACGTCGAAGGTGGCCACCATCGGCGTCAACGGCTGGTTGGCGCCGCGGGAGACCTGGTAGAACAGGCCGAAGTCGGAGGAGAAGATGTGTCCCACCGCCAGGATGAACATCATGATGATGATGGGCCGCAGGGAGGGCAGCGTGATGTACCGGCCCTGCTGGAACTTGTTTGCCCCGTCCAGCACCGCCGCCTCGTACAGCGAGGAGTCGATGCCTGTGATGCTGGCCAGATACACCACCATGCTGTAGCCGATGGATTTCCAGATGTGCATGATCACAATTATGTATGGCCAGTATTTCGGTTCGCCGTACCAGTTGATGTTCGAGCCGCCCAAGGCCCGGATCAGGGAGTTGAGCAGGCCCTTGTCCGTGATGAGGAACGCGTACACGAAGTAGGTGACCACGACCCAGCTCATGAAGTGGGGCATGAACATCAGGGTCTGATAGGTCTTGGACTTGCGCTTGGAATAGATGTTGCTGATCATGATCGCGAACGTGACCGGCAGCGCGATGTCCAGGATGATGAACGCCACATTATAAAGGATCGTGTTGCGCAGGATCTGCGGGAAGTCCCGCAGGCCGAAGAAGTACTTGAAGTTGTCGAAGCCCAGCCACTCGCTGTTGAACAGGCTGGTGATGAAGCCCGCGCCCGGCGTGATCTTGTAGTCCTTGAACGCGATGATGACGCCGAACATGGGCAGGTAGCAGAACAGCGCGTACCAGACGAACGTGGGCAGCGCCAGCAGGCTCAGCTCCGTGTCATCTTTGGTCCACCTGCGCCGTTTTTTCTTTTCCGGCGGCGCCGCCGCTTCCGGTTTTTTTACTTCCAATTCTGTCATTCCGAAAACTCCCCTCCTTGTTGACAAAACGTACAAAAATAACCGACAGTTTGATTATACACTTAGCGCCTTTTTATATATAGTTACTAAAAGTCATTTAATAATATTAAAAGGATACTATCGTCGCATTTTTGTTTAAAAAATATATTTTATGCTACGGGATTATCCGTTAAACTGCATAAAATGTATCCCGCAGGCATGTGGGAACTGCCGATTTTTTTGGAAGCGGTATTTTCATATTTCCTTCATGCCCCATTACCTGATAATATAAATACTGATAACCGGGATCGCCCTGGCCGCCCCGGAAAACGTGAATTTATTTGATATATTAAGGAGCGATACAAATGCAAAAAATACGTCTGACCGGTCAGCTGCCGGACCGATGGCAGGAGGCGCTGGCGGAGCTGGCCCCGGAGCTGGACATGCTCCCGGCGGAGGACGGCGCGGAGATCTCTTGTGCCCGCGGCGAATGTCTGGCTCTGGAATGCGACGGCGAGCGCGTGCGTCTGACCTGGGCCGAGCCCATCCAGTTTTATCGGGCGCTGAGCCTCATCCCGCTCCCCCTGGCGCCCTGCTCCATCCGGGAGCAGCCCCGGTTCGCCTCCGCGGGCGTGATGTTCGACTGCTCCCGCAACGGGGTGCTCAAGCCCGAGGCCGTGCGTCTGTTCCTGCGGAAAATGGCCCTGATGGGCCTGAACCTGGGCATGCTCTACACCGAGGACACATACGAGGTGCCCGAGCAGCCGTTCTTCGGCTATAAGCGGGGCCGCTACACTTATGAAGAACTGAAGGGACTGGACGATTACGCGGCGCTGTTCGGCGTCGAGCTGTGCCCCTGCATCCAGGTGCTGGGCCACCTGAAGCGGGTATTGCACTGGCCGGCCTTCCACCGGCTGCGGGACAACGCCGAGGTGCTGCTGGCGGACGATGACGAGACCTACGCGCTCATCGAGCAGATGGTCCGCGCCGCCTGCGCCCCCTTCCGGTCCCGGCGCATCCATATCGGCATGGACGAGGCCTACGGCGTGGGGCTGGGCGAGCATCTGGCCCGGTTCGGCTATGAGGACCCCCGCGCCGTCATCGGCCGGCATCTGACCAGGGTGCTGGATATCACGGACAAATTCGGTCTGAAACCCATGATGTGGAGCGACATGTACTTCCATCTGGACGGCGGCGGCTACCACAGCGGCGGCATGCCCTCGGAAAAGGCCAAGGCCGCCGTGGACCGGCGGGTGAGTCTGGTATACTGGGACTACTACCACGCCAAGGAGGAGGAGTACGCCCAGGCGCTGGTGAAGCACGCGGCCTTCGGCGTGCCCACGGTGTTCGCCGGGGGACTGTGGACCTGGCCCGGCCCGGCGCCGGCCTATCCTCTGACCATCGGGAACACCGTCGCGGGCCTGACCGCCTGCATGAAAGCGGACGTGGACACGGTGCTGGCCACCGCGTGGGGCGACAACGGCGCGGAGACGAATATGCTCACCGCCCTGCTGGGCATGCAGCTCTACGGGGAGATGACCTATACCGGCGCGTATGACGCCGACGCCCTGGCCGCCCGCTTCCGCCGGTGCTGCCACGCCGACGCCCAGGCGTTTTTGGACATCAGCCGCATGAACTATACGCCGGAGATGAAAAACCACCCCAACGACCCGGTGAACGTCTGCAAGTTCATGCTCTACCAGGACCCGCTGGTGGAGCTGTTCGAGGCGGACACGGAGGGGTTCCGCCTGGCGGACCACTTCGCCTCCCTTGCGCCGCTGTATGCCCGGTACGCGGAGGAGAACCCGGAGTACCGGCTGCTGTTCGAGCACTACTCCGCCATGGCCCGCGCCTTGGCCCTCAAGTGCGCCTGGCATGAGCGCGCCGCCAAAGCGGTCCGCGCCGGCGACCGGGATACGGCCGCTAAGCTGGCGGAGGGCGTCCCCGCAACCATCGAGGCCGTGGAGGAGATGCGGCGGCTGTGGCGGCGGCTGTGGGAGAGCACCAACAAGCCCAACGGCTTCGAGGTGATCGACGTCCGCCTGGGCGGCGTCGAGGCGCGGCTCTCCACCGCCCGGGAGAAGATGGCCGACTTCGCCGCCGGGAGGACGGACGATATCCCGGAGCTGACTGAGCCCTCCCTGCTCTGCAAGCGCCGGCCGGACAACTCCATCGGCTGCACCAACACCATGGACGAGATCGCCACCGCATCCACCATCGACTGGTGACCGCCCGCGCGGCCCCTGCGCCGACAAAATGAGATCCGGACCCGCCCTCTTCAGGGGATGGGGGTCCATAAGACAGTATGGGTCTCTGGTTCGGGGAATGGCGTGGCCTCAAGGGTCACGCCTTTTCCG
>CANQIO010000051.1 GCA_947624065.1 uncultured Oscillospiraceae bacterium
GGCCGGACTTCGATTTCCTGCCGACGGCCCTGAAACTGATGAAAGCCATTTTTACCCGCTATCCCGATAAGACAGCGCTCCAAAGCCTCCCCGAGGACGGCGGCGAAAACCGCCTGACCGTCCTTGCCGGCGGCCGCTGGGCGGAGGGATACCTGGCCGGCAGGATGAGCGAGAGGCAGCTGTCGGAGCTCTGGGCGGTCCAGCGGGCCGAATTCGAGGCGTACGCGGCCGACATCCGGCTGTACCCCTGAGCGGGCGGCATCGCCCTGATAACGAGGAGGAGTTCGTTTGGAGAAGATAGAGAGCATAAAGACCGAGCAGCGCAACCCCAGCACCCTGGACATCGACCGGGTGGACACCCTGGAGCTGGTGCGCCTTATGAACGCGGAGGACAAAAAGGTGGCCGATGCGGTGGAGCAGGTGCTCCCCCGCATCGCCGAGGCCGTCGACCTGATCGCCCGGCAGCTGGGCCAGGGAGGGCGGCTGGTCTACTGCGGCAGCGGCACCTCCGGCCGTTTGGGCGTTCTGGACGCGTCGGAGTGCCCCCCAACCTTTGGCGCCGATCCGGGCATGGTCGTGGCCCTCATCGCGGGTGGGCCCGCCGCCATGACCACGGCCGTCGAGGGCGCGGAGGACAAGGCGCAGGAGGGCGAAAAGAGCCTGCGGGATATCGGCTTTACCCAAAAGGACGTGCTGGTGGGCATCGCGGCCAGCGGCCGGACCCCCTATGTGCTGGGGGCCATGGACTATGCCCACAGCCTGGGCGCCGGCGTGATCGGCGTCACCTGCTGCCCCGGCTCCGCGGTGGACCGCGCGGCGGACATCGCCATCTCGCCCCAGCCGGGACCGGAGGTGATCACCGGCTCCACCCGCCTCAAGAGCGGCACGGCGCAGAAAATGGTGCTGAACATGCTGTCCACCGGCGCCATGATCCGGCTGGGCAAGGTATACAGCAACCTGATGGTGGACGTGAAGGCCACCAACCAGAAGCTGTACGCCCGCGCCGCCTCCATCGTGTGCTCCGCCACCGGGGTCGACCGGGAGACGGCCGTCGAGGCGCTGGAAAAAGCAGGCTACTCGGCCAAAACGGCGATCATCATGCTCCTTTGCAGCGTGGACGCGGGCCAGGCGGAACAGCTGCTGGCGGAAAAAGACGGGCGCGTCGCGGACGTGGTGCTGGCTCAGGAGGACGGCGTTCGCAAGGACGCCTTCGCCCGCCGGCTCCGGGAGCCATAAAAGGAGGGAGGCCGCATCATGCCAGACATGTTGGTAAGACTGTACGATCTGCCCCCGGACGCCGGGATGGCTATGCCGGAGGCGGAGGGGGTCCAGATCCGCCGCGCCATGGCCCCGGACAAGTTCCGGGTGGTGGAGTGGGTCCGGGAGCACACCGGTCCCTCCGCCGCCGGCGAGTGCGACGTGTGCTTCTCCCACCCGGCCGTCTCCTGCTTCATCGCCGCAAGGGGGCGCCAGATCGTGGGCTATGCCTGCTATGACGCCACGGCCCCGGATTTCTTCGGGCCCACCAAGGTGCTGGAGTCGGAGCAGGGCAAGGGGATCGGACGGGCGCTGCTGCTGCGCAGCCTAGACGCCATGCGCGCCGAGGGCTACGGCTACGCCGTCATCGGCGGCGTGGGGCCCCAGGCGTTTTACGAAAAGTGCGTGGGCGCCATCCTGATCCCGGATTCCACACCGGGGATATACCGGGACTTTCTCGGCGGCATGGGCCGCTGAGCCCGACAGTCATCAGGAGCGGTCATGGATATCACAAAATGGGACAAAAATTTCCGGACAGGCCTGAGCCTTCCGGAGGATGTGGTGTTTTATGACAGCCGGCAGCAGCCCTTTGCCGGCTATGGGCTCTGCGAATACCGGAGCGAGGGCCCGTTCCGGCGGATGCCCCAGCCGGTCGCGGACGCCGTGAGCCCAGGCGTGAGCCAGCTGAGCCGGCATACGGCGGGCGGGCGCGTGCGCTTTCGGACGGACTCCGCCTATCTGGTCATACGGGCCGTGCTGGCGGACTGCGCCTGGATGGGGCATATGGCGTTCCTGGGCTCCTGCGGCTTCGCGGTGTATGTGGACGACGAAGAGAACGTCCCCCTGTTTTACAAAAGCGTCATCCCGGCGGCGGAGCACGGCGCCGAGGCCCGGGAGCCCCTGGAGGGCATGATCGCTTTCCCGGACAGGCGGCCGCGGGAGATCACCGTCTATTTCCCGCTGTACAGCGGCGTGGAGGAGCTGTGGTTCGGGCTCCAGGAGGGGGCGCTGCTGGCGGAGGGCCGCCGGTACCGGTACGAGGTCCCGGTGCTCTATTACGGCTCCTCCATCACCCAGGGCGGCTGCGCGTCGCGGCCGGGCAACTCCTATGAGGGCTTCATCTCCCGGCGTCTGGACTGCGACTATCTCAACCTGGGCTTCTCCGGCAGCGGAAAGGGCGAGCTGGCCATGGCGGAGTACCTGGCGGGGCTGCGCGCCAGCGTGTTCGTGATGGACTATGACCACAACGCGCCGGACGCCGCGTGGCTGGAGCAGACCCATGAGCGGCTGTACCGCATTTACCGCGCGAAAAATCCGGCCGTCCCCATCATCATCGTATCCCGGCCGGATTTCATGAACGATCCCCTCAGCGCCCAGCGGCGGCAGGTGATCTGGAACACCTACGACCATGCCAGAAAGCAGGGCGATCAGAACGTATTTTTCGTGGACGGCGAGAAGCTCTTCTGGGCCCCGGACGGGACGAGAGCCGACTGCACGGTGGATGGATGCCACCCCAACGATCTGGGCTTTTTCCGCATGGCGGAAAAGATCGGCGCGGCGGTGGAGCGCTGCCTGACCCAGGCCCGGGAGTCAGAATAGTCCCTGCTCCCGGTGCGGCTGGGTCCGCTTCAGGCTGTTTTCCAGCGTAGGCACGGCCCGGTCATAATCCAGCCGGGCCACCGCGGAGAACAGCACGTCCACCGCCAGCATCTGGGCGATGCGGCTGCTCATGGCGGCGCTGCGGGGCGCGACCTCCGGCGAGGAGCTGTAAAGCTGGATATCGGAGCCCATGGCCAGGGGGCTCTTGCTGAAGGACGTCAGCGCGATGACCTGCGCGCCGCACTGGTTGGCGATGTCCAGGATCTCCAGGCTCTCCTTGGTCCGCCCGGAGGTGGAGATGATGATCGCCACATCCTCCGGCGTCATGTTGGCGGCATAGGTGAGCTGGCCGTGGAAGTCCACGAAAAATCGCACGTCCAGGTCGATGCGCAGCAGCTTGGAATACAGGTCCTCCCCCACCAGCGCGGAGGCGCCCATGCCAAAGATGCGGACCGACCGGGCCGCCAGGATCTTTTTGGCCGACAGCTCCACGCTGGCCGGGTCCAGCAGCTTTGCCGTGTCCCGGATCGCGCAGATGCTGTTGTTGCGCACGCTCAGGATCATCTGGTCGATGCTGTCCTGCTCCGACTGGAGGATGTCCGGGAAGACGATGTGGTCCTCCTCTTTGTCCTTCGTCTGATACAGCTCGTTGAAGAGGCTCTTTTTCAGATCCTTCAGCCCGCTGAACCCCAGGGACTTGCAGAACCGCACCCAAGCCACCTTGCTGACGCCGGACTCGCTGGCCAGCTGGGAGATGGGCTTGTTGAACACGTCCTCCACATTGCGCAGGAAATAGGACGCCGCCTTCTTTTCCGCGTTGCTCAGGGTATCGTATATCCCCTGGATCCGCAGCTCGATGTTGGTCTGGGACAGGCTCTGCCCCCGCTCTCCCGGCCGGACGCCAGTCATCTCATTTCCTTCGCCCGCCGCGGCCGCTCGCGCATTGTCCATACTGTGCCCTTCCCTTTCCCATTCGTCTGTTTTTGCCTAAATTATATACTGCCGTCCGACGCTTTGTCAATCAATGGGCAAGCGCTGCCACCCGCCGCACCGGCCGGCGGCAGCGTCCCGGTAGCAAAGAGCCATGGCCGCCAGTTTACTGGCGGCCATGGCTCTCTCATTTGCCTCCCCGGCTCAGTCCAGGTATACCAGCCCCTGCACCCCGTGGATGCCCAGGCCGGGATCGTCGGAGACGGTGATGTTCCGCTCGTCGAACACCGCGCCGCCCAGGATGGGGTCCTCGCTGCACAGCACCGGGCCGTCCAGGTCGATCTTGGTGATGATCCGCCGGGCGCAGGCCACATGGACGGCGGCGTTGACGCTGATCTTGGCCTCCAGCATGCAGCCGATCATGCACTCCACGCCGTAGACCTCGGCGGCGGAGGCGATCCGCAATGCGTTGGTGATGCCGCCGCATTTCATCAGCTTGATGTTCACCAGGTCCGCGGCCCCCATCTGCATGATGGTCAGCGCGTCGGCGGGAGAGAACACGCTCTCGTCCGCCAGCACAGGCACGTAAGACCGCTCGGTGACGTATTGCAGGCCGGTCAGGTCGTGGGCCTTCACCGGCTGCTCCACGAACTCGATGTCCAGGCCCTTGTCCTGCATCTGGTTCAGGATGCGCACCGCCTGCTTGGGCTGCCAGGCCTGGTTGGCGTCGATGCGGATGCGCGCGTCCGGGCCGGCGGCCTGGCGCACAGCGGCCAGCCGCGCCACGTCCAGGGCCGGGTCCACGCCCACCTTGACTTTCAGGGTGTCGTAGCCCCGTTTTATGGCGTTCACCGTGTCCCGGGCCATCGTCTCCGGGTCGTTGACGCTGATGGTGATGTCGGTGACGAGCTGCTTCCGGCCGCCGCCCAACAGCTGATAGACCGGGATCTTATGCAGCTGCCCATAAAGGTCCCACAGGGCCATATCCATGGCGGCCTTGGCGCTGGTGTTCTTCACCACGCACCTGTCCACTGCCGCCGTCAGGCTCTCCAGATCATCCACCTCCCGGCCTATCACGGTCTTGATGATGTGGTCCCGGAGGGCGCCCAGGATGGCGCCGGTGGTATCCCCGGTGATGGCCCCGGTGGGGGGCGCCTCGCCATAGCCCACCGCGCCGGTATCGGTATGGACCTCCACGACCACGTCCTCCACGCTGGACACCGACCGCAGCGCGGTCTTGAAGGGCACCCGCAGGGGGACGGATATGCGGCCCAGTCTCACCTCTGTGATCTTCAATGAACTTCCTCCTTCCCCTGGCTCAGAGCTCCTGCCAGGCAAGGACCTGCCGGTCCCGCTCATACTCGCCGTACCGCAGCCCCCGGTCCGCCGTCTCCATCTCCCCGGACTGGTTGTCATAGGGATCGGCCCGCCAGTGGACCTTGTCCACGGTGAAGGGGGCCTGGAACGCCCGGTTGGCCGCCATGCGGTAGGGGTCCATATAGCCAAAATAAAACTGCCGCCCCTCCTCGTTCCCGATGCGGGCCGCCGACACGCCATAGGACGGGTCGGCAAACAGCCAACCCTGGGAGGGATCGTAGAACCGGGCCCAGTCATGGGAGCCGCAGCTGTCCGGCTCCACGCCCATGCCGCTCTCCCACCGGGCGGGGATGCCCGCGCACCGGCACAGGGTGATGAACAGCAGCGCGAACACGCCGCAGTCCCCGGTCATGCTGCGGGCACACTCCGTGGGGATGTCCTCCAGGGAGAAGTACTCGGGCATGTAGGTATAGCGCATGTTCAGGGTGATGTAGTCATAGAACCGCCGCGCCTTCTCCAGCGGGTCCGTCACGTCCCCGGCCAGCTCCGCTGCCAGGGCGCGGATGGTGGGGGTGAACACGATATGGGGGGCCTGCTCCGCCGTGTCAGCGGGCTCCACCGGGCCCTCCGCCGCCCCATAGCGGGCGGTGCGGGTGTAGGAATACTCCACGGAAAACGCGTGGTTCTCCGCCATGGTCTCCTCCCAGCACACCGTGCGCTGCGGCGCATCCGCCGGGGACACGAGCCCGCCGGCGGGGAACACCTTTTCGATCCGGACGTCGCTCTGCTCCCAGCTCTCCAGAGGGATGGGCAGATGGGCCCGCACGAACATGCCGGGGGTGAACAGCTCGTCATGCAGCCGCAGGGACGCCCGGATGCGGATGCGCGTGCTGACCTGGCCCTCCTGCTTCATCCGGCGCATGCAGCGCTCCAGCCGCTCCGCGCTCTTCGATGCGTCCTCCCCCGCCCGGCGGGCGATGTCTGGCAGGGACTTGCAGATGGAGTCCAAAAACCTGTTGAAATACCGCATCTCGCCGTTCACGTAGATCCAGCGGATCTGCCCGGCGTCCGTCAGGGCGTCGAACTCCGCCTCCGTGAAATCGGGGATACGCTCCCGCGTCATGGCCAGCGCCTGGGCGCGGGTATAGGGGAAGTCCGCCGGCAGCCGGCGGATCAACTCCCGGTGGACGGTGAGGCAGCGGCGCATGCTCTCGGGCAGATCCCCCGCCAGACGCCGGTCGATCAGCCGCACGGCCCCGTCCAGGTCGCCCCACAGCTTCCGCCGCCGGATGTCCTCCGGCAGGCCCTCGTTCAGATCACAAAAGAAATCGTTGCATCCCATGGTCTTTCTCCTTATCGATGCAGTTTGGCCTTCTGTCGTTCAGTCGCAGAGCACGAAGTGGGCGAAGCGGAGCATCTCATACCAGTCGCCGGCGGCAAACACCACGTTCTTCTCGTCCTCCAGCCGTGCGCCGGGATAGAAGCTCTTGGAATAGGCCGTCTGGTGCTCCCGGAAGCGGATCGCCATCTCGAACCGGTCCGGCATGGGCACGGCGCAGTCCTTCGCCCCGCGCACGGCCCGCTCGGCCCCCTCCCGGATGGCCCTGACGGCCGCGTCGGGATGGATGGAGAGGCTGGCCCCGCCCAGCCCCTCGTTGACCGGTACGGTGACGATGCCGGGGATCAGCTCCCGGGCGAAATCGCACAGCGCCTTGTCCCCGGACAGGAACGCCACCGGCACGCCGTAGTATCCGGCGGTGTAGGCGTTCATCAGAAACTCGCTCATGCGCACGCCGTTGAGGGTCACATAGTCGTTTCGCAGATTCATGGTGTGGCTCAGGGGATTGCCGCCGCTGGAGGCCCAGGCGTGGTAGCCGGTGAACAGCACCGCGTCGTAGCTGTCCCGGTCCAGACCGCTCATCATGCTCAGCGGGTCCCCCGTCCAGCCCCGCAGGATGCGGGCGCATTCCGGCAGCGCGCCCGGCTCCAGGTTCCGCGCGGAATCATGGGCGTCCCGGACCAGGAGCCCGTCGGCCCCGGCGGCCAGCGCGCCGTCGCATGCCGCCCGGACCTCCCGGGTCATCTGCTTCTGGAAGGGGGTGTAATCCATGGCGGTGGAGCGCTCCGTCTCCGCCCAGCTGGCGATGCCGCAGGTCCCCTCGATGTCCGCGCTGATAAATACTTTCATGTCTTTAGATCCCTTTCTTTTGTCATACCGCGTCGATGATGACGGCGGTCCGGTCGTCCATCCAGCCCTCGCTCTTCCGGAACTCCATGGCCCTTGCCAGGAGGGTCCCGCTGTCCATGGCGCAGAGCGCCGCCTCCCCGGCGTCGGAAAGGAACGGGTCCAGCCCGTCTGTGCACAGCAGCACCCTGTCCCCCGGCGCCAGCGGGATCGAGCCCATGCGCAGAAAGTCCATGGCGCCGGCCTGCCCCGTCCACACGCCGTAGCCGCAGGGATGGCGGGCGTTGTTGCAGATATGGGCCCGGATCTCATAGGCGGAAAACTCTCCCCTGTGGTCGTGGACGGCCCTGGTCTGGGGCTCGGTGAAGGCCGCCGCGCGGCCCTTGGAGAACACGATGCCGTTGGAGTCCCCCACATAGGCATAGTGCAGCATGCCGTCCTCCACCAGCGCCAGCACCCCCACGGTGCCGGGCAGAAAGTCATCCGGCAGTCCCTCGTTGGCCTGGGCCACGGCCGCGCTGCCCGCTTCCACGGCCGCCAGCAGCCGCTCCCGGGGCGTCCCATCCGGCGCCGTCAGCGCCGCGCCGGCGGCCTGGGCGAATCGCTCCGTGACGATCCGCGCGGGGCTGGGATCGGGATAGGCCCCGTTCTCCCTGTCCCGGGTGACGCCGTCCAGCACCAGCGCCGCGCCGGCGGCCCGGTCGAACCAGAAAAAGTCCTCGTTGGGTTTGTCGGCGTAATGGTCGTTGCGCCGGGTGCCGCCGATCATGGTGAAACGCATGTCAGATTTGCCTCTTTCCGCGGAAATGCCGCTCAAAACAGACTGCCTATGGCAGTGATCTTCTCCGCCAGGTCGGCCCGGAAGCCGGCGTGGCCGGGGTCCAGGCTGTTGACCACCACCCCGTCGCTGCCGTTTTTGGCGGTGGAGTGGACATACAGGCCATCCCCCATGTACACCGCCACATGGCCGGGGAAGAACAGCAGGTCGCCGGGCCCCAGCCGCTCCCGATCGATGGGGCGGATGGGATACCCCTCCCGGATGGAGGCGTCCCGCCAGATGGTGACGCCGCTGAGCCGGTAGGCCATGAAGGCCAGGCCGGAGCAGTCGATGCCCAGCGGGGTCTTGCCTCCCCAGAGATAATGGGCGTCCTTATAGAGCAGCGCTATGCTCACGACACTCTGCCGCAGCGCGGCCTCCGTGTCCGGCCTCGTGATATCGAAGAGGAAGCCCGCCTTGGTATAGCCCTCCCGGCCGTCGGGCAGGGATACCCGCTGCCAGCCGTCCGCGTCGGGCGCGCCGTGGACCGCCACCGTAGCCCCCCGGACCAGTTGGGCGACCTGCCAGCCCTGGACCCTGGGCTCTGAGCGCACCGAGCACACGCCCCGCAGGACGGTCTTATGCTCCAGCGCCTCCCAACGGGCGGCGTTGCCGTCCCCCACCGTGAGGGCGTCGGCGGGCGCGTAGCCGGTGTAGCCATAATCGGTCCGCACCTGGTACCAGCCGGGGGCGGGATCGTCCAGGATCTCCGCCTGCCAGCCCAGCAGGGCCTCGTCGGCCAGCTCGCATTGGGTGTTGGGCCGCAGATACAGCGGACAAATGGGCGATGAAACAACGGCTCGCATGGCGTTCCCTCCTCACAGATACGCATTGATGGAATAGAGCCTCGCCGCGCCATTCCGGCACGGCACAGGGCCCCCTCTCTTCCAGAAAAAGGGTCTTTCCGCTCCAGGACCCATCATATCACGTTCGGCGCCTGATTTCACTAACTTTTTGCGAAAGCGCGTCTGACAGCATATTATCCGGGACCTGGGCAGCAAAAACGGCGGCCGTATCACGGTCGCCGTTTTTATTTGGTGCACCACGGCAATCCAAATCCGAACCCGCGGCCTGCTCGTCCAGGGCCGCCTTCATCTCGCCAAAGGTGACGGTCTTTGTCCCGTCCTTGTAGTTGATGTGGAGCGTCAGCTTGTCGTCGAACAAGTACACCGAGTTGACGAATGTGTCAATAAGCTGCTGCCGATGCTCCTTCTTCCTCATGTCCAGCTTGCGGAACCGTTCCAGCCACATGGTCACGAACTCCGCCGTCAGCTTTGGCTTCGCCAGCTTCTCGTTGGCGATTTTGACCTCCAGGTCCTCTTTCGTGGCTTCCAGTTCTTCCAACCTGGTTTTGGTGGACGGAGTAAGTATTCCCTGCTGAATGGCGTTGAGCAGATTGTTGATGCCGGTCTCTGCCTCTTTTAGCTGCTGCTCATACAACGGGAGCTGGGTGTTCTCTTGTTCTTGTAGGTCCATCACCGTGGAGACGATGGCCGCGATCACCTTGTCATCCCGTATTTCTTTCATCGTTTCATGGACGATGAAGTCCTCGATAAACGCCTTGCTGACCGGCTTCTTGTGGCAGTCGCCGCGCTTTTTCTTCACTGTGGCGCATTTGTAGTAATGATGCACCTTCCCTGTGTGGCTGGTGCCGCTCTCGCCGCACATATAGCTGCCGCAATGGCCGCAGAATAGCTTAGTCGTGAGTAAGTAGTCGTCTTCAGCCTTGTGCCGGGCCGGAGCCTTTTTATTCTTTGCCAATTTTTCCTGTACCCGATCAAACAGGTCCTTTGGCACAATGGCGGGGATGCCGTCGGGGATGACCGTATCACGATAGCGGAACTCTCCCATATACCGGCGATTGTTCAGCAGATGCTGGATGCTATTATAGGAAAACGGCCGCCCACGGGTGTTCTTCATGCCGTTTTCGTTGAGCCAATCCCGGATAGCTGTCATGGTGTACCCGGCGTCGTATTTCTTGAACGCCTCCAGCACATAGGGGGCCGTCAGCGGGTCGATTTGGAAGTGCTGCTCGCTGTCTATGACGTAGCCCGTGGGTAGAGTGCCACCGTTGAACTTGCACTTGAGGGCATTGTCCGTCATGCCCCGGATGACCTTCTCGGAAAGATCGGCGGAGTAATACTCGGCATAGCCTTCCAGCACAGATTCCAGAATAATGCCCTCCGCTCCCTCGGAGATAACTTCCGTGGCCGACACCACTTTGACGCCGTTCTTTTTGAGCGCGGCTTTGTACCGGGCACTGTCGTAGCGATTTCGGGCGAAGCGGTCCAGTTTCCAGACGATGATCATGTCAAACAGCTTCTTCCCGCTGTCCTTTATCATGGCTTGGAACTCCGGGCGGTTATCCGTTTTGGCGGAGAACGCCCGGTCTATGTAGTGGCGCAGTACGGTGATGCCGTTTTTCTCTGCAAAGGCAGTGCATTCGCGAATCTGCCCTTCTATGCTCTCCTCCCGCTGGTTGTCGGACGAGTAACGGGCATAGATCACAGCGGTCATTTCACTTATCCCTCATCATCTGTAGAAACAGCACTTTCGGCTTGCTGGTTCATTTCAACTTTTTTCTTTATCTCTTTGACTAAATGCTGCACAGTCATGCACGGGCACATATCAGAAGGTTTGCTTACGCCATCATTAACATATTGCTTAAGCCTTCGCTCCGCGATTCTGATCGCTTCATCCTCATCTCCATAGCGGTTAAGAAAGGTATAAATCTGCTGAGAAGCCTTATCATATTCCTGGCCGGTTCGTCTCTCAAAGGTGCCAGCGAACCCACGGCAGCAACTTACCGAGTCCATATAGTTGTGCATTGTCCCAAAATAAGCATCAAACCAAATCTCAATGCACGGATTTGACCAGCCCACGTCGATTCCCGCTTGGTTGGCTTCGGTAATGATTGAATCGAATTGTACGACCTTGTCTCTGTCAAATATGATCCAAGGTTGCCTATATTGCGGGTCCATTGCAGCGAGCTCTTTACAGGTAGAGACAAGTTGGTCTGTTTTTGCTTTCGATACTTTGATTACAATGCGCCCCTGCAGCTCATCAGGAAGTGAATCCCGAAGACCTTCCATATAGTTTTTCTCTGTTTCCTTTGTATCTGTAACGATAATATAATAGCCCAAGTCCGGTATCCGTTTCTGCGAGGACTCCCTGGGACTGCGTTTTCCCGTTCTATCTGACTTTGCCATTATCACCCCTCCTTAAACATGTCGAAGTATTTTAAGGAGGGTATTGCTCCATATTTACCTAGAAGATAGTTCTTCTCGTAACTTTCATCCTTTCGTATTTTTGTCCCATCCTCGCTCACAAAATCAGCAAGGGAATACAATGATGACACTCCGGAAGGTGTCTTTTCTGTGAACCAGACCTCATCCCTGCGCAATAAATTGTTTGAAAGCTGCCATGAATCGTGAGTAGAAAACACCAACTGTGCATGTTTCGGATTTGTTTCGGGATTCAAGAATAAAAGTATGAACCCCCGAACCAAGAGAGGATGCAATCTTGCGTTCAATTCGTCAACAAGTAAAATGCTTTCTTTGCTCATTGTTTCCTGTAAAGCGGGATATAGCGCAAACATTTTCAACGTGCCGTCTGATTCGTCCTGCAGAGGTATTGAGGCTGTTCTATCTGTACCGATTATTGAATGAATCGCATCGATCTTTACATGTTCAACATCGTCATCACCGCCTTTTATAACTTCTGTATGAAAGCCAATGATCGATGGATCAAACGCAGAAAAATAATTAAGAACTTTCTTTTGGACGGCTTTATCCTCTGCAAATCCAGCTGGTATCAAAGAAGAAAGAAAGGCGTTTTCAAGAGGGTTGCCAAAATTCGTGAAACTTACATTATAGAACCAGTCCCTGACCATCCGCAGCTTGGTGATTCGCTGCATCGCACCAAGAGAAACGATCAGAGCTTCATCGTATAGGGACATTTTGATAATATCCTGGTTTTTAGTGGGGAGACCAGATAAATCTAAATCTCTCCCGCTTCGATAAAATATAGATTTGTATTTTCTGGCGGTTTTAGACTTCGTGTTGAGCCATTCCTCAACAACGCCGTTTTGATTCAGTGTAAAGCCATAGTTATATGATTTGCAGCCATCTTCCTCTGCGGTAATAAAATAAACCTCAAAAGATGACTCTGCGTTTTTACTGGTGTTATCAAATAGAAACGGGGTAAGTTTGGGCCTTTTTGTTTTTGATTTCTTTTCGCCGCCTTCTCCGCCGTAGCCAAACGAATCTACGACATATGTTGACATATAGCGAAAAGCCTCTATAACATTGGACTTACCACTGGCATTTGCTCCATAGATAGCGGCAGTAGGTAGAATTCGTTCGTTTCCAATTTGAATGACATGATCAGCATGCTCTGTGATCTTTGTCGCAGAAAGATCCAAAATCGTATCATCTCTGAATGATTTGAAGTTTTTGAATCGAAATTGAATCAACATGTTACATCCCTCCACATGGTATTATACTCGTCTTTGC
>CANQIO010000052.1 GCA_947624065.1 uncultured Oscillospiraceae bacterium
GTGATAAATCATAAACACTGCCTTGGCTGACAACTCTGGTTCCTTGTCTGAATCGTTTAAAAAATGCCCGGCACGGATGCCGGGCATTTGCGTTAAAAGGAAGCCCTTTTGCTCCAGGCAGAGGCTCACCGCGATTCTCTGATGCGGCGGGCTTTTACGCTTTGGAGAGGGCCCGGGCGCTGCGCCGCGTGCGGGGCTGAGCCTCGCTGCCCAGCTCCTTATAGGTCCTTATGATGAGCACCGCGGCAATCAGGAAGGTCAGCGCGTCGGATACGGGCATGGAATAAAGCACCCCGTCCAGCCCGAAGAACCGGGGCAGGAGCAGGGCCAGCCCCACGCCGAACACGATCTCCCGCACCATGCTGAGCACTGTGGACGCCAACGCCTTGCCCATGGCCTGCAGGAAGATGAAGCAGGCCTTGTTCACGCAGGCGAAGATCACCATGCAGAGATAGACGCGGAAGGACCGCAGGGCGAACTGGGTATAGTAGGCGCTCTCGTTGGCCGCGCCGAAGATGGCGATGAGCTGGCCGGGGAAGCACTCCACGATGATGAGCGCCACAGCCCCCACAGTAGCCTCGGCCGCCAGCAGGCGGGTGAAAAGGCTCCGCACCCGGACCTTGAGGCCAGCGCCCATGTTGTAGCCCGCGATGGGGATGCACCCCGCCGCCATGCCCACCACCACGGAGATGACGATCTGGAAGAACTTCATCACGATGCCCACCACCGCCATGGGGATCTGGGCGTACTGGGCCTGGCCGAATACCGGGTCCAGGGCGCCGTACTGGCGCAGCATGTTGTTGACGGCGGCCATGGATGCCACCAGGGATATCTGGGACAGGAAGCTGGTGATGCCCAGCGTCAGGGTGCGTCCGGCGATAGAAAGGTCCGGCCGGTAGTCGCTCTTCGCCGGGCGGACCAGCCGCATATGGGCCAGATACCACACCGCCAGCGCCGCTGTCACCACCTGGCCCAGCACCGTGGCCACCGCCGCGCCCATCATGCCCCGGCGGAAAACAAAGATGAACACCGGGTCCAGGATGATGTTGATGAGCGCCCCCGCCAGGGTGGACGCCATGGCGAATTTGGGAGCGCCATCCGCCCGGATGATGGGGTTCATGGCCTGGCCGAACGCATAAAAGGGCACGCCCAGGGTTATCCAGAAGAAGTACTCCTGAGAGTACCGGAAGGTCTCCTCGTTCACTGTGCCGCCGAACAGCGCGATGAGCCGGTCGGCGAAAAGGAGATACACCGCGCAGAGCGCGACGCCGCTCACGATGGTCATGACCACGGCGCTGCCCACGCTCTTTCGGGCGTCGGCCGTCTCGTTCCTGCCCAAACTCAAACTCACGAAGGCGCAGCAGCCGTCCCCGATCATGACAGCCACGGCCAGAGCGATGACCGTCAGGGGGAACACTACCGTGTTGGCGGCGTTGCCGTAAGAGCCCAGATACGCGGCGTTGGCGATGAAGATCTGGTCCACGATGTTATAGAGCGCGCCCACCAGAAGCGAGATGATGCAGGGCACGGCGTACTTTCCCATAAGCTTTCCGATGGGCGCGTCGCCCAGGAAGCGGTTTGTTTCTTTTTCCATTTCGATATCCTTTCACACATAAAAAAACAACGCGCAGCACTTCCAACCGGGTTTACGCAGGTCGTGCTACACGTTGTATTTTTATTATACCCGCCGGACCAACCGGCCGTCAAAGGCGTTTTTGCACAAAGATCGGGCGCCGAAAGGGGCGGCGATTTTTCTGGATCACCCCCGGCGGATGTTGCCGGAGATGTTGCCCAGAGCGGCGGCGGCCTCCATGGAGAGAAGCTCCCGCCGGGCCATGTCCGCCAGGCTCACCATGCCCACCACCCGGCCGCCGTCCACCACGGGGATGCGGCGGATCTGCTCCCGGCCCATGGTGCCGGCGGCCGTGCCCACCTCGTCGCCGGGCCTGCAGGTGCGGATGCCCCTGGTCATGATCTCCCGCAGCATGGTGTCTGCCGGGTCCAGGTCCAGGGCGACGCACCGCAGGACGATGTCCCGGTCCGTCACCAGCCCCCGAAGGGCGCCGCTGTCGTCGCATACCGGCAGTACGCCCAGGTTGTGCCGTTTCATCAGCCTGGCCGCTGCGGCGACAGGCTCTCTCTGGTTGGCGGTGATCACATGGCTCGACATGATGTCCGATACTTTCATTTTTTGCCCCCGTGTAGTATAATGATCTCAGCTATGGAACATAGCTATGTAACCGGGGGCGCCTGTCCGTGCGTTTCGGCCGGATCTATGCGCCCGCCCGTGCGGCCAGGGCCGGGCCCACCGCCTGGGCGAACTGCTCCACCGCCCGGATCGCCTCTTGGAGGGTGTTGCCGGCGGTGCCCACCTCCATGAGCAGGCTGCCCGCGGTCATTTGCTGGTTGTACCGGTACGGACACAGCAGCACAGGGCGCATCAGACCGGGACAGGCCGTCTCCGCCAGGCCCTGCAGGCTCATGGCCAGGGCCAGGTTGTCCCGCCATCCGGGATGGGGCAGGTTCACGTCCGTGCCCACCACCAGCATGATCTGGGCGACGGAGGGGTCGGAGCGGCTGACCACGGTCTTGTATACGGTCTCGTCGTCCCCCAGCGCGTCCCGGTGCAGGTCGATGACCATGGCGATGTCCGGATGCTCCGCCAGATGCCGGCGGATCGCCGCTTCGCTGTTGGCGTAGGAGCCGTTGTAGCTGGGCAGATCGTAGAGATTCTCGTCGTGGAGCACCCGCAGGCCCTGGGCCTGCAGCGCCTCGGCCAGCGCCTGTCCCACGCGGACCACCGTGTGGGCCGGATCGTCGGTGCGCCAGCCCTCGCCGGACTCGTACTGGTCCGCCCCGTCGGGGGTGTACGCCTCTGTGCCGTGGGTATGTATGATGAGGATCTGGGGCCCGTCCTCCGGCAGGGATATGGGCGGCGGCTGGTCCATGAGGGCCCGTCCGTCCACCTCGTAGCTTGTCTCATTCTTAATGGGGTCCTCCCAGGTGATGGTCGTGGGCACCACTTGGACGTCCGGCACCCAGGGGTCCTCCGGCGTGGGCTCCGGCGAGGCGGGCGGAGGCGACGATATGGGCGCCGGCTCCGCTGTGGGCGATGGGGACGGCTGGGCGGCCGGCGATGGCTCCGGCGAGGGGACAGGCGCGGCTGTCGCCGTGGGCTCCGGCGAGGCAGTCAGGGACAGGCCCGCCGGCACCGTGTCCGCGCTCAGCACGGGGATGCCCCCCGAGGCAAGCCCCAGCAGGGCGAAGCATATGCTCAGGAGGACCGCTCCCAGCAGCTTCATTTTCACGGCGGCCACCTCCCTGATCATGCGCTTGATATCGATAGAGTATATGCCGGTCTACCGGATAATATACACCTCCGGCAACGGAGATTTTGGAAAAATGAAAGGAGAAAACATAAAAAATGACCATAACTTATGTTCCCAAGGGTGTATGCTCCCGTCTGATGACCGTGGAGGCGGAGGATGGCATTATCAAAAAAGTGGACGTAGTGGGGGGCTGCAACGGAAATCTCCAGGGGATCACCCGCCTGGTGGAGGGAATGAGCGTGGAAGATGCCATATCCCGGCTGGAGGGCATCGACTGCGGAGGCAAGGGCACATCCTGCCCGGATCAGCTGACAAAGGCCCTGAAGCAATTGACATAATCGACTCCAAAATCAAGAAATCCGTAGACATAACGCGGGTGTCGGGACGGCGCCCGCGGTCGAAATTTTGGAAGTTTCTGTCGATTTTTTGGCGGCTCCCAGTATCTTCCATTTTCAAAACACAAGATGTTGACGCCATTTTGGCAAAGTAACGGTTTTTTGGACTAGTTCTTGTGCAGTAGTGACAATCTCTAATTTGTAAGCCCGTCTTTTTGCCAAAACGCCCATTGTTTTCGCCGCATTTCTTTCTGTATAATTATGATACCAAGATGAAATCTGGGATTCTATATCCTGCATGTTGGTCATCTACGCGAAAGGGAGGCGGTACGAATGGATAGTCGTTGGTTTGTGAAGATCGCAGCGATCGTCTGCGCCGTCTGCCTCGCGATGGGCGTCATGAGCCAGACGGTATTTGCAAGAGGCGATACAGCGGCCCAGTCGGAGTATCTTGCGGAGCTGCCGGAAGCCACGTTCGTGGTCCTGGGCGCGGACGCCCAGCCCGCCTCTCCGGTGCCGGAGATCACGGACAACCGGCAGGCCCTGCCGCTGTATGTGGGCGGGAAGAGAGCGGAGGACTGCGCTGTCATCGGCGGCGAGCCCTATGTGGGCGTGGCGGCCTTTATGCAGGCGCTGGGCCTGGAGGGCGAGATCATCGATTATGGCACGGCGCTGTCTCTGTCGATGGGGGGCGTGCGGCTCTCCGCGCAGGTGGGACAGGCCTGGCTGGTGTGCAACGACCGGTACCTCTATCTGCCGAATGAGGCGAGGGATCTGGGCGGAGCGCTGGCGCTGCCGGTGGAGACGCTGGTGAAATGCCTGGGCGTGACGGCCTATTGGGACCGGGTCCTGTGGAGGGTGACGGTCACCGATACCGACCTGTCCCCCCTGGAGGAAGGCGAGGGATACTATAACGAGTCCGATGTGTATTGGCTCAGCCGTATGATCTCCGCCATGGCCGACGGCCAGCCCTTCGAGGCGAAGCTGTCGGTGGGCAGCGTGTGTGTCAACCGGATGAACAGCTCCGACTTCCCCGGACAGAACACCATCTATGACGTGGTCTTTGCCAAGAACCAGTTCTCCATCGTCACCAACGGCATGATCTATAACGTGCCCGACGACACGTCGGTGCTGGCGGCGAAATTGGCGCTAGAGGGCTGCGATCTGACGGGCGGCGCGATGTACCTGTCCGGAGGCGACTTGGGCGCGGGCTACCGGCAGACGGTCCGGTTCGGGGATCTGCGGTTCTATATCAAGGCTTGAACCGGTATCGGCGCTATGGTATACTGCCCATTGGCGCAGCAGAAGAAAATTCAGAGAGAGACGCGCCGCAGCGCGTCTCTCATTTTTTGGAGCGGATATGGAGAAGATCATCGGGGAGGGCCTGCGTGCCCTGGGGATAGAGGCGCAGCCGGAGCAGCTCGCGGCCATGGCCGCCTATGGGCGGCGACTCTTAGAGGTCAACAAGGTCACCAATCTGACCGCCATCACCGATCCGGCCGCCGCGGCACGGCTGCATTTCGTGGACAGCGCCGCGCTGCTGACGGCGGCGGACTTTGCCGGCAAGTCGGTGGCGGACGTGGGCTCGGGGGCGGGGTTCCCCGGCGTGCCGCTGCGCATCCTGCGCCCGGACATCCGGCTGACCTGTCTGGACAGCGTGGGCAAGAAGCTGGATTTTGTGCGGGAGAGCTGCGCCATGCTGGGGATGGAGGACGTGACGTGCCTGTGGGGCCGGGCGGAGGAGATGCCCCAGCTGCGGGAGCGCTTCGACATCGTGACCAGCCGGGCGGTGGCGGAGCTGGACATGCTTGCGGAGCTGTGCCTGCCGTTGGCGAAGGTGGGCGGCCTGTTTTTGGCCATGAAGAACCCCGACTGCGACCAGGAGGTCCGGCGGGGCGACTTTGCCGTGCGCGCCCTGGGAGGGCGGCTGCGGGAGATCCGGCGCTATGCTGTGCCCGGCGCGGACGTGATGCACGCGGTGGTCATCATCGAGAAGGTGAAGCCAACGCCGGCCCAGTATCCCCGCCGCTGGGCCCAGATCAAGAAAAAGCCCCTGCTGGGGTGAGGAGAGGTCATGACCAACGAGGACATCTGGCGCGCTGCCCTGGAGCAGTCGGCCATCGACTGCAACTGCGTGCCGGAGGATTTTTTGAAAACAGAAAATGTGTTCACCGCCGCCAGCGACGATCCCCGGGCCAGGGTCTACCTGCCCCGGCCGGTGGAGTGCGAGCTGGTGAGCTACGGGAGCAACGTGGTGGCACAGGTGAGCGAGCGGACGCGGGAGGCGGTGACGGCGTATGTCAATACATACCCGGTGGGACATAGCTTCGAGACGCCCCATCTCTATGTGCTCAACGAGGCGCTGGCGCCCTTCGGGCTGGCGGCGTGCTATATCGCGGAGTACTTCCTGCCGGATGTGGACGCGGTGCGGGAGCTCGCCTGTCCCTATGAGATGCGGCTGCTGGAACCCAGGGACTTTGCCGGGCTCTATCTGCCGGCGTGGAGCAACGCCCTGTGCGAGCAGCGAAAGGAGCGGGATGTGCTGGCCCTGGGGGCCTACGACGGGGATGAGCTGGTGGGACTGGCCGGCTGCTCCGCCGACTGCGACAGCATGTGGCAGATCGGCGTGGATGTGCTGCCGGCGTACCGCCGCCGGGGCGTGGCCTCGGCGCTGACCAGCCGGCTGGCCCTGGAGATCTTCGCCCGGGGGAAGGTGCCCTTTTACTGCGCCGCCTGGTGCAATCTCCGGAGCGTGGGCAACGCCCTCAAGTGCGGCTTCCGCCCGGCGTGGGTGACGATGACCGCCAGGGACCTGGCTCATATTGAGACGCTGAACCGCCGGTGAGCAGAGCGGACCGGAACGGCCGGGACATCTCCCCGCGTGACAGAGCCGAGCCACTCACCGCGGCAAAGAGCTGACGGACCTGATCCGGCCCGTCAGCTTTTTTCTGGCCGGATGGAAACGCGGTCCATGCGGGCGAACGAGCCGACGGCCGGGACATGGGGCGGGGAAATGCGGGCTGTACAAATGGGCCCCGAAAGCGTATAATGATATAATAAATATGCAAAAAGACAAAGAGGAGACCGTATGAAAGGCATCATCCTGGCCGGCGGCAGCGGCACGCGGCTGTATCCCATCACCAAGGGTGTCAGCAAGCAGGCCCTGGCCATCTACGACAAGCCCATGATCTACTACCCCCTGTCTACCCTCATGCTGGCGGGGATCCGGGAAGTGCTCATCATCTCCACGCCCAGGGACGTGCCGGTGTTTCAGGAGATATTGGGGGACGGCACCCAACTGGGAATGCAGTTCTCCTACGCCGTGCAGGAGCATCCCAACGGCCTGGCCGAGGCGTTCCTCATCGGGGAGGACTTCATCGCCGGGGACCGGGTGGCCCTGGTGCTGGGGGACAACATCTTCTACGGCAGCGGTTTTTCCTCCTTTTTGCGCAAGGCGGTGGCCGTGGAGAAGGGAGCGGTGGTGTTCGGCTACCCGGTGCACGACCCCTCCGATTTCGGCGTGGTGGAGTTTGACAGGGAGGGCCGGGTGCTGTCCCTGGAGGAAAAGCCCGCCAGGCCCAAGTCGAAATACGCCGTGCCGGGGCTCTATTTCTACGACGGCCAGGTGGTGGACATCGCCAAGGCAATAAAACCCTCCGAGCGGGGGGAGCTGGAGATCACGGCGGTGAATCAGGAATACCTGCGCCGGGGCCAGCTGCGGGTAGTGAAGTTCTACCGGGGCATGGCCTGGCTGGACACGGGTACATACGACGGTCTGCAGGAGGCCGCCCAGTTCGTGAACATCATCCAGAAGCGGCAGGGGCTTTACGTGTCCTGCATCGAGGAGATCGCCTACCGGCGGGGGTTCATCGACCGGCAGCAGTTGCTGCGCCTGGCAGAGCCGCTGATGCAGACGGCCTACGGCCAGTATCTGAAGGAGATCGCCGGGGAGGCAGATATATGAAAAACATACTGGTCACCGGCGGGGCGGGATTCATAGGCTCCAACTTCGTCCATTACATATTGGAGACGCGGGACGACGTCCAAAAGTTGGTGAACTATGACCTTTTGACCTATGCCGGCAACCTGGAAAGCCTGGCGGACATCGAAAACGACCCCCGGTACACTTTCGTCCGGGGTGATATCCGGGACCGGCAAGCGGTCAAAGCGCTGTTCGACGAATTCGACTTCGATACGGTGGTCCACTTCGCGGCGGAGAGCCATGTGGACCGGAGCATCGTGGAGCCGGAGCTGTTTCTCACCACCAATGTGGTGGGCACCCAGACGCTGCTGGACGCGGCCAAGGACCACTGGAAGCTGGCCCCGGAGGACAAGTACTCCCGGGAGTATAAGTCCGGTGTGCGGTACCTGCAGGTGTCCACAGACGAGGTTTACGGCGCCTTGGGCAAGACCGGGATGTTCACGGAGACGACGCCGCTCTCGCCCAACAGTCCCTACTCGGCCTCCAAGGCGGGAGCGGACATGGTGGTGCGGGCGTACCACGAGACCTACGGCCTGCCGGCGAACATCACCCGGTGCTCGAATAACTACGGCCCCTGCCAGTTCCCGGAGAAGCTGATCCCGCTGATGATTCACAACGCCCTGGGGGACAAGGCGCTGCCGGTGTACGGAGACGGAATGCAGATCCGGGATTGGCTGCATGTGCGTGACCACTGCGCGGCCATCTGCACGGTGCTGGACAAGGGCCGGCCGGGCGAGGTGTACAACGTCGGCGGGAACAACGAGAGGGCGAATCTGGACATCGTGCGGCTGATTCTGGCCGCGCTGGACAAGCCGGAGAGCCTGATCGCCCATGTGGCGGACCGGCCGGGGCACGACCGGCGGTATGCCATCGACAACGGGAAGATCACCAGTGAGCTTGGCTGGAAGCCGGCCTATACCTTTGAGCAGGGCATGGAAGAGACCATCCGATGGTACCTGGACAACCCCGCCTGGGTGGAGCACGTGACCTCCGGGGCGTACATGGACTATTACAAGGCCATGTACGGGGAGAAGTGAGCCGGACCGTCCGCGCCGGGGAGGCCGTCCGTCTGCCGCGGCAAATAAACAGAAAAACGGCGCCTGAGCTGGCTCAGGCGCCGTCCTTTTTTGTTCGTCTCAGCCGGCGGTCACATATCCCAGCTTTCCGGCGTAGGTGTCGGAGGCCGGGTCGAACTCGGCGGAGGACAGAGAGACGAACTTCCATTCATTGTCCACCAGGGCCAGCATCACCACGTCGTGGTCCTGGCCGGGGCAGCCGGCGGCCCAGTGGGGATCGTCGGCGGGCAGGGGCGTGCCGTCAGACCAGTACCACGCGCCGTTCGCGGCGTCGTATTCCGCACCCAGCCACACATACTCCACGTCGGCATCGCCGCGCAGCGCGTCCGTCAGGGCGCTGAACGCCGCCTCATCGGGGGCGGTGGCCAGCCCGCCGTTCGCCGCCGCGGCCTCCTTGGCCTCGGCATAGGTCAGATCCTGCTTGCTGACGGAATAGACCGGCGCGGGGACAGGCGTCGGCTCGGGGGTGACGGGGACGCCGGGCGTGGGAGAGGGCTCCGGGGTGGCCGGCACATTGTCGGTCAGATATTGACTGGAGATATAGCCGGTCCGGCCGCCATAGGTCACCTGGGTCCAGCCGTTGGCCACGGTGCCGGTGCGGGCGATGGGATCGCCCTTGTTCAGAGAGCCCAGGATGCTGTAGCCGGTGCCGGGGCCGCTGCGGACCCGGACCTGGTTGCCGGTGAGGTAGACCGTGCCGCCGGCGGGAGATACGGTGAAGCCGCTGCTGCCGCTGCCGCCGGAAGAACCGCTCCCGGAAGGACCGGAATAACCACTGCCGGAAGAACCACTGCCGGAATAACCGCCGCCGGAAGTACCGCCGCTATTGCCGCTGCCGCCGGCGCCAAGGTTGGTGGCAGAACCGCCGCCGCTGCCGCTGTCAGCGCCGTACAGCGGCGCGACCGGGCTGATGGGCGTAGGCGTGGGCACAGGGAAATCGGGGGTGGGGGTGGGCGTCCTCGTGGGCGCCGGGGTCTCGGTGGGCGCCGGCGTGATCACCAGCGGCGTGGGCGTGGGCCCTTCCTCCGTGGGGGGAGGGGGCTCCTGGGTGGAAAAGGGACTGGAGAGCTCCGGCTGGCTGCCGCCGTTGAACAGCACCCAGCCTACCCCGCCGATGATCAGCACAGCCGCCAGCCCGCACAAAATGGGCGCGGCAAGGGAGCGCCGGCGCTTGACCGGCTCCGGGCGGGGCGCGCGGGTCCGCTCAAAGTTCTTCTGTACTTTATAATCCCGCTTGGCGACGGTCTCCCCGGCGGCGGTGGACATGGAGGCGGTCTCGATGACCGGCTCCGGGGGCGTCTGCGCGGGCAGGACGGCTGTGTCGGACCCTGGAGCAGACGCGCCCTCTTCTGTTTCGGAAGAGGTGTCGGGCTCGGTTGCCGCGTCGGGCGCGGTGTCGGCTTCTGGTGCGGCTTCCGGCTCCGGTGCGGTGTCGGCTCCGGGTGCGGCTTCTGGTTCGGGTGCGGCTTCTGGTTCGGGCGCGGCGTCGGGTTCAAGCGTGGCGTCGGATTCGGGCGCGGCGTCGGGTTCAAGCGCGGTGTCGGATTCGGGTACGGCATCGGGCTCGGAAGCGGCTTCCAGCTTCGCTTTGGCTCTCTCGTCCGCGAGGACCGCGGCGGCCAGCGCGGTGGCAGCCGCATCCTCGGCCTCCCGGGCTATTTCCGCCCGGAGGAGCTCCTCGGGGTCCACCTCCGGCTCCGGGGCGGGGAGCTCGTCCTCCGGCTCGGGACCGGGGCCCATCTCCGCCGCTGCCGCTGCCGCCGCGGCGGCCATCGCCCCAAGGGGTGTGGCGATATCCGCCTTTTCGGCCGCCTCGGGGACGGTGTTCAGGGCGGAGAGAAACTCGCGTGCAGTGATATACCGGCCCTCCGGGTCAAAGGAGAGGGCCTTTTCCATTACCTTTTTCAGCTGCTCGCTGACGTTGTCCGGGGCGGTCACGCGCTGGCCCTTCATCCGCCGGCGCAGCGCCTCCGCCCGGTCCTTGGCCGCCAGGTCCGGGACGTGAGGCTGGAAGGGCAGATAGCCCTCCTGGCACCCGGCGTAAAGCATCAGCGCCACGGCGTATACGTCCGCGGCGGCGGAGCGTTCCCCATCCCAGAAAAACTCCGGCGAGGTATACTCCACCTGGTTGGCCGGCCGGTTCCGGGCAGGCGCGGAGGATGGCTTGCCGAGCACGGCCTTGCCGTCCACATCCAGCGTCACGTTCCCGGGCCATATGCCGCCATGGAAGCTCTCCGGCTCGCCTTCCAGCTGCCCGCACAGCTCCCTTGCCAGTTTTACCGCCTGCTCCGGGCTGGTCTCCCGAAGGTATCCCGCCAAAGAGGACATCGGATCCATCTCTGTATCAGACATACGATCACCGCCGAACTGAAAAAGTTACAATTTGGTTACGATTTAAAACAAATTTATCACACCTTTGCTGGGTTGTCAACCCCATATCGTCGAAAAATGGGGAAAGATGCGGAAATCCCCCGCCGTTTTCGGCGGGGGATGGGGGATATGGTGGGGAGCATGTCACGCCCGGTGCCATTTTACGCCCTGGGGGGTGTCCTCCAGGATGATGCCGGCGGCCTTCAGCTCGTCCCGGATGCGGTCGGCCTCGGCCCAGTTCTTGGCTTTGCGGGCGGCCTGCCGGGCGGCGATCTTCTGTTCGATCTCGCTGTCCAGGTCCTCGGCGGCGCCGAAGGGGATGCCCAGCACGCCGCACAGCTCCATGAACAGGTCCCGGCACGCGGCCGCCAGGGCCTTGGACGGGTCGGCGGCGGGGGAGACGGCGGCGTTGATCTCCCGGACCAGCTCGAAGATCACGCTCACCGCGTCGGCGGTGTTGAAGTCGTCGTCCATGACCTCGATGAACCGCTGGCGGTATTTGTCCAGCCCGGCGGCGAAAGCGGCTTCCTCCGGGGACATGTCCCCGTTCCTGCCGTTTTCCGCGAAGAAGTCCAGGTTGTCCTTGGCGGTCTTGAGCCGTTCCAGGGCGGCCTGGGTCTGGGTCAGGACGTCGGTGGAGTAGTTCAGCGGGGAGCGGTAATGGCTCATGAGCATGAACATGCGGATGCAGTCATAGCCATAGGCCGCGGCGGCGTCCCGGACGGTGAAGAAGTTACCCAGGGATTTGGACATCTTCTGGTTGTCCACGTTGATGAAGCCGTTGTGCAGCCAGTAGTGGACGAAGGGCACGCCGTTGGCGGC
>CANQIO010000053.1 GCA_947624065.1 uncultured Oscillospiraceae bacterium
CGGCAGGCGTAGGTGTCGCCGGGCAGCACCAGCACGGGGATGTTGTTGGCGGTGGCGGTGCCGCAGGCGGTGACCATGTTGGCCGCGCCGGGCCCGATGGAGGACGTGACAGCGAAGATCTGCTTGCGCTTCATCTGCTTGGCGAAGGCCACGGCGGCCTGGGCCATGCCCTGCTCGTTCTTGCCCTGGTAGATCTCCAGGTGCTTGGCCTCCTGGCTCAGCGCCTGGCCGAGACCCACCACGTTGCCGTGGCCGGGGATCATGAACACGCCACGCACGAAGCGGCTCTGCTTGCCGTCCACGTCGATGTACTGGTTCTCCAGAAAGCGGACCAGCGCCTGGGCCATTGTCAAACGAACGGTTTTCACGGGAGTACCTCCTTTATATGTGCTTATATGTTTATAGAGTTTTATCGCTCCGGTGAGGCTCAGCCCTGGAAGATGTGGTCGTTGGCGTCGGCCTGCCACAGCCAGGCGTGCTCGGCGTCGTCGATGCGGGTCTTTTTCCAGGGGTCGCCGTCCAGATGGCGGATGCCCCAGGCGTAGCACATGGCATAGCCGGGAGCGGCCGCCTGGGAGTGGAAGCCGTGGTTGATGACGGCCATGCCGTTGTGGCCGGTCTTATAGATCTCGCCGTTGGCGAACCCGGCGCCGAAGCCGTCGGGATAGTCGAAGCGGTAGAAGTAGACCTCCGGCTGGGGGTGATGGTGGGGGGGATAGGAGGACCACTTGCCGGGGAAGTTGAGCACCTCGCCCAGGACCATGTTGGAGAAGGGGGCGTTGTCATAGTCGAAGAAGGTCTTGATCTCCCGGCGCATGCAGCCCAGCAGTTCCCCGTTGGCACCGGCGTGCTGCACCTGCACCGTCTCGGGGGTGTACATCACGGGCGCGTAGTCCCGGTCATTGACCGTCTTTTGGATGTAGAGCTCGCTGTGGGCGCGGGCGGTCAGCTCGATGGTCGTGTTCCGGGGGGCCAGCAGGCAGTAGGCCTCATGGTGGAAGCAGTCGGGCCGGTCGGCCTCCAGGCTCTGGCCGTTCCAGGCGAAGGTCACGCTGCCGGCGAACAGCAGCACGGCGCACTCCTTCTCTGGCTCCCGGATGGTGAAGCGGTCGCCCGCCTCCATCACCAGCAGCCCGATGTCCATCTGGGTGCCCATGTCGTCCACCGCCGCGTCGATGTAAGCGTTGTAGCCCCGGCGGAGCTCGGCGTTCTTATTGATATAGCTCATAGGATGACCTCCTTATCATTATAGTCCTGTGTGCTCGCGGATGTATTTGCGGCCCTTGATGGCGTATTCCAGGGGCTCGGCCTTGGCCGGGTCCTGCTCGGCCTCCACCAAAAGCCACCCCTGATAGCCGGCGTCGGCCAGGGTCCTGAATACCGGGTCAAAGTCCACGTCCCCGTCGCCGGGCACGGTGAAGGCCCCATTGCGCACGGCCTGGAGGAAGCTCCAGCCGTTGGTCTTCACCTGCTCCACCACGGCCAGGCGCATGTCCTTCAGATGGACGTGGCCCACCCGGTCCACATACTTTTTCAGCATGGCCAGCGGGTCCTCGCCGGCGAAGGTGAAGTGGCCGGTGTCATAGCAGAGGAACACATACCGGGGGTCGGTATTGGCCATCATCCGGTCCGTCTCGGCGCTGGTCTGCACGACCGTGCCCATGTGGTGATGGAAGCACAGCTTGAAGCCACGGTCCGCGGCGATCTTTCCAAGGGTGTTCAGCCCGGCGCAGAACCGGTCCCACTCGGCGTCGTTCATGACGTATTTGTGCCCGCCGGTGAGGATGGGGGTGTCCATCTGGCCCTGGATGGACCAGCTCTGCTCGCTGACGTTGATGCGGTCGGCGCCCAAGGCGGCCAGGAAGTCCAGGTTGGCGGTGAAGTCGGCGATCTCCTCGTCCAGGGGGCGGGTCAGGATGAAGGAAGAATACCAGCGGCTGGCGATGCGCATGCCCCGCAGATCCAAGGCCCGTTTCAGCTCCGCCGGGTCCTTGGGATACTTGTTGCCGATCTCGCAGCCGGTAAAGCCGGCCAGGGCCATCTCGCTGACGGTCTGCTTGAACGTGTTCTCCGCGCCCAGCTCCGGCATGTCGTCGTTGCACCAGCCGATGGGCGCGATGCCCAGAAAGACAGACTTGGGATCAAACATAAGAAAACCTCCTCACGCATTGGCGCCGTGCCCGGCCGGGCGCAACGATACCCCGCCGCAGCCGTACGGATGCGGCAGACCCGCCGGGGCGGATGATCTATACATTAATAATTTACCACTGTCATGACGCAAAAATCAACGTTTTTCCGGTCAGCACAGTGCATTTTTTACGATTTAGCCAAAGGTGGGAAACGATTTTCTGCCATCTGCACAGGGAAATTTTCTTTCCGCTTTTTTTACCGGGATCGAGCGAAAAATTTGCGCTGAGAGCTTGGAATGCGCACGGCAGGCAGGGGAGGCGGGAGAAATTGTGAATCCCGTGATGAGTTGTAAAAAACGTGCATTTTGCGGCTCTTGTTTTGTCGTTATCGACCGAACCGGAGCCCTGATCTTCCCTTCCGGAGGATCGGCAGCGGAGAAAAACCGTTTTTTGACCGCCGCGGCGCTCTGTGAATGGCGAAGAGCCGGCCCCTCTTCCGACCGGAAAGGAATGAGAGGATTTCCGGAAAGGATTGAGAGCATGGGAACGGAAACTGTTCGAAAACCGTATGCGGCCCGGCGGCCCGGCATGCTTGTGTTCGGGAGCGGGATGGGGTATAATCCGGGCGGGGCTGCGTCTGCCCTGGGAGGGCGCGGCGTCCCGCGCGGCGCCATTTCCTTTCTGCGGGCGCGGACGGAGAGGAAAGGGACCGCCATTGGGGAAAAACCGCTGTTTTTTATACGAATTTTTCCCGCCAGCGGATGCAATTGGCGAAGGAGTGTGCTATACTCTTCTGTAAAGCGATAAAGGAAAGGGGACGTCGGCCATGAGACGGGTGCTGAACGGTCTGAAAAACACAGGCCGCGGCTGCGCCGCCTTTTTGACGTGGACGGTGCTGGCCTGTGTCACGGGCCTGGTGGTGGGCGCTGTGGCGGCGGGGTTCCACTGGTGCATCGACATCGTCACGGCGATCCGGACGGCCCGGCCGTGGGTGATCTGGCTGCTGCCGCCGGCCGGCGCGGCCATCGTGTGGTTATATGATGTGTGCGGGATGGCCGATGACCGGGGGACCAACCTGGTGCTGGTGGCCGTGCGGGACGCCGAGCCGGTGCGGCTGCGGATGGCGCCGCTGATCTTCCTGTCCACGGTGATCACCCACTTCGTGGGCGGTTCCTCCGGCCGGGAGGGCGCGGCGCTGCAGCTGGGCGGCTCCATCGCCGGCCGGGCCGCCAGGGCCCTGCGGCTGGACGAGAAGGACCAGCGGGTCATGGTCATGTGCGGCATGGCGGCGGCCTTCTCGGCGCTGTTCGGCACGCCCATCACCGCGGCGGTGTTCGCCATGGAGGTGGTGAGCGTGGGCGTGATGTACTACGCGGCCATCGTGCCCTGTATATTGGCGTCGGCGGTGGGCTTTCTGCTGGCCCAGGCCATGGGGCTGCACGGCGAGGTGGGCTATTACGCCGGCCCCGCGGCGGCGCTGGGTCCGGGCAGCATGCTGGCCACGGCGGCGCTGGGAGCGCTGTGTGCGGCGGTGTCCGTCGGCTTTTGCGAGGCGATGCATTTCAGCCACAAGCTCTATGAGCGGGCGGTGCCCCGCCCCGGATGGCGGGCGGTGGTGGGCGGCGCGCTGGTGCTGGGCGTGACGCTGCTGCTGGGCACCCAGGAATACAGCGGCGCGGGAGACGGGCTCATCCGCCGGCTGCTGGCTGGGGACACGGAGCCGGAGGCGTTCCTTCTCAAGACCCTGCTGACGGCCCTGACGCTGGGCGCGGGGTTCCGGGGCGGCGAGATCGTGCCGGCGCTGTGCGTCGGATGCTCCTTTGGCGTGTGGATCGGGCCGCTGCTGGGGCTGCCCCACGGCTTCTCCGGCGCGCTGGGCATGGCGGCGGTGTTCTGCGGGGCCACCAACTGCCCGCTGACGGCCATCCTTTTGAGCTTTGAGCTGTTCGGCGGGGACGGGATGGTGCTGTTCGCGCTGTGCTGCGCCGTCAGCTATATGCTCAGCGGCTACTATGGCCTGTACAGCGAGCAAAAGATCGTATACTCCAAGTTCCGAACGGAGTGGATCGATACAAAGACCAAATAGAGACGACCTGAGAGGAGAGAGGACCGTGAATTTCGTTTTTATTTCCCCGAACTTCCCCCGTACATACTGGAATTTCTGCGACCGGCTGCGCCGCAACGGCGTGACGGTGCTGGGCATCGGCGACTGCCCCTTCGAGCAGCTGGAGCCGGGTCTGCGCAATGCCCTGGCGGAGTATTACCGGGTGGATACGCTGGAGGACTATGACCAGGTGTTTCGCGCCTGCGCGTATTTCTCCTTCAAGCACGGGAAGATCGACTGGCTGGAGTCCAACAACGAGTACTGGCTGGAGCAGGACGCCCGGCTGCGGACGGACTTCAACATCACCACCGGCGTGGATACCGCGGGCGTGGCGGCCTTCAAGAGCAAGTCCGGCATGAAGGCCTATTACGCCAAGGCGGGCGTGCCCACGGCCCGGTGCCACCGGGTCACCGATCAGGCCGCGGCGGAGGCCTTCATCGGCGAGGTGGGCTGGCCGGTCATCGTCAAGCCCGACAACGGCGTGGGCGCCGCCCACACCTATAAGCTGGAGAACGAGGCCGACCTGGCTGCCTTCTTCGCGGAGAAGCCGGATGTGGACTACGTGATGGAGGAGTTCATCTGGGGCGACATCCGCTCCTACGACGCCATCATGAACTCCCGGTGCGAGCCGCTGATCGAGTCCACGGGCGTGTTCCCGCCCTCCATCGCCGACATCGTCAACGAGCAGGGCGACCTGGCCTATTATGTGGCGGACAGGGTCCCGGAGGCGCTGGCGGATATGGGCCGGCGCACGGCCAAGGCCTTCGGGGCCGCCAGCCGGTTCGTGCATCTGGAGTTCTTTGAGCTGACCCGCCCCAAGCCCGGTCTGGGGGATGTGGGCGATTTCGTGGGGCTGGAGGTCAACATGCGCCCCGCCGGCGGCTATACGCCGGACATGATCAACTTTGCCCACAGCACCGACGTCTATCAGATATGGGCGGATATGGTGGCCTTTGACGAGCGCCGGGAACAGCCCGGCGGCACCGATCACTTCTGCGCCTATGCCAGCCGGCGGGACAGCGCCCGCTATGTCCACTCCCACGAAGAGGTGATGGCGCGCTACGGCGGGCAGATGGCCATGTGCGAGCGGATGCCGGACGCCCTCTCGGACGCCATGGGCAACCAGATGTATACCATCCACGCCGCCGACGAGCAGGCGGCCAAAGAATTCATCCGCTTCGTTGGCGAGCGGGCCTGAGGAGGAACAACGTATGATGCACCGCTATTTTAAGGAATACAGCCAGATCCTGGACCGGGATATGGAGTTCGAGGTCTACGGCCACGGGGGGAAGCTCTGCTTCGCCTTCCCGCCCCAGAACGGCCGGTTCTTCGACTTTGCCAATTACGGCATGGTGGACACCGTGGCCCAGTGGGTGGAGGAGGGCCGCGTCATGATCGTGGGCGTGGACGCCATCGACGGGGAGACCTTCTCCAACTTTGACGCCGATCCCCGCCAGCGGCTGGAGCTGCATGAGCGGTGGTTCGCCTATGTGACCGAGGAGCTGCTGCCCCGGTGCTATGAGCTGGGCTGCGACGGCCGCAAGGCCATGACCACCGGCTGCAGCATGGGCGCCTATCACGCTGCCAACTTCTTCTTCCGGCGGCCGGACCTGTTCGACACAGTGGTGTCCCTGAGCGGCCTTTTTGACGCCGACTTCTTCTTCGGCAGCTACCAGGACGATCTGACCTACGCCAACTCCCCGCTGCGGTTTTTGCCCAATATGCCGGGCGACCACCCGTGGCTGGACCTGTACCGGGAGTCCAACATCATCATCTGCTCCGGCCAGGGCGCCTGGGACGAGGAGATGATGGCCCATGAGCGGCGGCTGGAGTCCATCCTGCACGTGAAAGGCGTGCCCCTGTGGGCCGACTACTGGGGCCCGGACGTATGCCATGACTGGCCCTGGTGGAAGAAGCAGCTGCCCTATTTCTTCTCCAACCTTCCCATTTGAGGTGACCGCCATGAGAGCTTATGAGCGCTTTCTGCGCTATGCGCGGATCGGGACCCCCTCCAGCGACACGAGCGGCCAGACGCCCTCCACGCCCTGCCAGTGGGAGCTGGCGCGGCTGCTGGAGCGGGAGCTGAACGAGCTGGGCCTGGAGGACGTGGGGGTGGACGAGCACTGCATCGTCACCGGCCGCATCCCGGCCTCGCCGGGCCATGAGCAGGCCCCGGCCATCGGCTTTCTCGCCCATATGGACACCTCCCCCGCCTTTCCCGGCACGGAGGTCCATCCGGTGCTCCACCCGGACTATGACGGCGGCGACGTGGTCCTGCCCAAGGAGGGACGGGTCATCCGGGTGTCGGACTTCCCGTTTTTGAAGGGCCTGGCCGGCAAGACCCTCATCACCGCCGACGGCTCCAGCCTCCTGGGCGCGGACGACAAAGCCGGCGCGGCGGAGATCGTGACCATGTGTGCCCGGCTCATGGCCGGGGAGCTTCCCCACGGGCCGGTGCGGGTGGCGTTCACACCCGATGAGGAGATCGGCCAGGGGCCGGACCACTTCGACGTGGCCGCCTTTGGGGCCCAGTACGCCTATACGGTGGACGGCGGCGCGGCCGGGTCCATCGAGTATGAGAACTTCAACGCCGCCGGGGCGCTGGTGCGCATCGAGGGCGTGTCCGTCCATCCCGGCTCGGCCAAGGGCATCATGGAGAACGCCCTGCTCATCGCCCAGCAGATCAACGCCGCCCTGCCGCCGGAGGAGATCCCCGCCAAAACGGAGGGCTACGAGGGCTTCTTCCACATGGACCGGCTGGAGGGCACCACGGCCAAGGCGGAGATGGAGTACATCATCCGCGACCATGACCGGGCCCGGTTCGAGGCGCGCAAGGCGCTTTTGGCCGACGCGTGCGAAAAGGTGGGCGCGGCCCACCCCACCGCAAAGGTGACGCTGGACATGCGGGACAGCTACTACAACATGAAGGAGCAGCTGGCAGGCTGCATGCACCTGGTGGACAGCGCCAAACAGGCGGCCCGTATGGCGGGCGTGGAGCCCTCCGTGGAGCCCATCCGCGGCGGAACCGACGGCGCCCGGCTCAGCTATATGGGCCTGCCCTGTCCCAATCTGGGCACCGGCGGGTATAACTTCCACGGCCCCATGGAGTGCGTGGCGGCGGAGGATATGGACGCGGTGACGGAGATCCTTCTGAATATCGTGCGCATCTACAGCGGAGAGACGAAGCAGGGCGCATGAGGCTTTATATGTATGAGGTCCGGCCCGACGAGCGGGAGGACATCCGGCGGGAGTGTGAGCGGCTGGGCGTGGACGCGGTCTGCTCCGGCGACGTGCCGACGCTGGAGAACGCCGGACGCACGGCGGGGTTTGAAGCTGTGAGCGTGCTGGGCCAGGGGCAGATCGGCCGCCCTGTGCTGGAACGATACGCCGCCCAGGGGGTGCGGTATCTCTCCACCCGCACGGTGGGCTACGACCACATCGACCTGGAGGCCGCCCACAGTCTGGGCATCGCCGTCTGCAATGCCGGCTATCCACCTGACGGCGTGGCGGACTTTGCCGTGATGCTGATGCTCATGTGCCTGCGCCACTATAAGCAGGCCATGTGGCGGGGGATGGTGAACGACTTTTCCCTGCAGGGGCTTCAGGGCCGGGATATGTCCAGCCTCACCGTAGGCGTGATGGGCACGGGGCGCATCGGCACCCAGGTGCTGAAGAACCTGTCCGGCTTCGGCTGCCGGCTGCTTGCCTATAACCGCCATGAGACAGCCGAGGCAGCCCGGTACGCCCGGTTCGTGGACCTGGACACGCTCTACCGGGAGTGCGACGTCATCAGCCTGCACCTGCCCTTGACGCCGGCCACGGAGCACATCATCGACCGGGAGAGCATCGCCAAAATGAAGGACGGCGTCATCCTTGTCAACTGCGCCCGCGGGGAGCTGACAGACATCGAGGCGCTGGTGGAGGGCATCGAGACGCTGAAGATCGGCGCGCTGGGCATGGATACCGTAGAGGGGGAGGCGGGCATCGTCCACTCCGACCACCGCACGGACATCCTGGCCAACCGGAACGTGTTCTACCTGCACCAGTTCCGCAACGTGATCATGACCCAGCATATGGCCTTTTACACCCACCAGGCCGTGGAGAGCATGGTCCGCTGCGGCATCGAGGGGCCAGTGGAGATGGCCCGGACGGGAAAATACCCCACGAGACTGGTATAATAGCGGCAAAATACGCGCCGGGAGGCTTTCTGCCTCCCGGCGCGTAATTATAATTTCGCTCAGAACCGCTCGATCCAGTGCTGGTCGTCGGGCTCGAAAACCACCTTTTCATAGGCGGGCACGTCCATTTTGACGCCCGTCCAGTCGGAGTGGATGTCGCCGTTCTGCTTGATGATGACATCGTAAAGGATGTCGTAGGTGACGCCGTCGGGGCCGGTCTCGGTGATGGTGGAGTAGGGCAGGGTCTTGTGGTAGGTGATCTCCACGCCGTCATGCTCGAAGTGGTAGCCGTTGCGCATCCGGCAGCCGTCCAGGCCCTTGTAAGTGAAGTATTTTTTCAGATCGCGGAGGATCTTGTCGTCCTCCTCGCGATAGAGGTTTTCCGGGGTGGTGTCGGTATAGTCATAGCGGAATTGGATGGACACGTGCCGGCCCTTCCACCGCTGGACGAACGCAGGCAGATCCTGGGCGGGATAGTCCTTCCACAGCACGCAGTTGACCCGCGCCGGGACCGGCAGCTGGCCGATCAGCTCATCGGGGGACTCCTCCACGTATTTCTGCATGTGGCGGGAGATGTTCACGCATGTGACCTTTTCCCTGTTGTGCTCGAAAAACGCCAGGATGTCCGCCGGGGCCTGGTCCTCGAACACGGGAAGGGTGGTGTTGATGAACACCCGGTGGGTGGTGGGGATGCAGTCCAGCATGGTCTGCAGGCTCTGCAGGTTCGCCATGGGCTCGCCGCCGGTGAATACGAAATCGCACCGGGGGGTGATGGCGTCCATCCGGCGGATGCTCTGGCAGATCTTCTCCAGGCTGAAGCCGGACATATCGGCGTATTCCTGCTTGTTGATGCAGAACGGGCAGTGGTTGCGGCAGTCATAGGGGACAAAGACGGTGACGGTCGCGCCGCCTTCGCGGGTCTTGTAGGGGTTGGCCATTGGCTTCCATCCTCAGCACTTTCCGGTGTTTTTGACTCTCAAGCCGGTATTTTACCATACAATGCCGCAAAAATAAAGAGGTAAGCGCTATTTTTCCCGGAATGTCGGGACAAATTGGCCCGGTGAATCAAATATGCCGCGATTGGCAACACTATCTTCGCCTGACGAGACAAACGAGAGGGGATAGTCCGTTGCAATGCAAAGTGGAGATCTGCGGCGTGAATACAGCCAGGCTGAAGGTGCTCAAAAACGAGGAGACCCGCCAGCTGCTCATCCGGGCGAAGGCGGGGGACATGCAGGCCCGGGAGGAGCTCATCTCCGGCAATCTGCGCCTAGTCCTCAGCGTGATCCAGAAATTTGCCGGCCGGGGAGAGAATGTGGACGACCTGTTCCAGGTGGGATGCATCGGCCTGATCAAGGCCATCGACAACTTTGACATCTCCCAGGACGTGCGTTTTTCCACCTACGGTGTGCCGATCGATGGTTTAGGTGGAAAAAGTACGGGGCAAAAGCCCTGAAACCATTGGTATCAGGCGCTTTTTTGCTGTCCGCCGCTCTCCTTGAAGGTGTAGAATATCTGCACCCTTTCGTTGGTGATGACGATCCGGCTCACGCAGTCCCGGATCATGGTCTGCTTCTGCAGGTCGGTCAGATAGGGCCATGTCTCCGCGATGCCGGCCACCTGGTCCCGGATGAGGGCCAGCCGCCGGGCGCTGGCCTGGTCCTCCTTCTCCTGCTCATACTGGGCCTGGAGAGTGACCAGAGCCTGCTTGGTGTCCTCGATGACCTTGAGGAGCGTGTCGTCCGTCCCCTCGGCGTACAGGGTATAGAGCCGCTCCAGCTTGTTCTCCGTCTGTCGGATGCGGTTTTTCAGCTCCGCCACCGGGTCGATGACCGTGAAGGCGTCAGTTTCCTTGCCGGACCGCATATCGGCGGAGATGTTGAACAGGTCGCCCAGGACGATGCTCTCGATCTGGTGGGACCAGACCGGCTCATAGGCACAGTCCGGGTCCCTGACCATGTGGGCCTTGGCCGGGTCGTGGGAATAGCAGACCAGCTTGAAGCCCGCCTTGCCCCATTTCTGATACCGGAGCCGTCCGCCGCAGCAGCCGCAGTAGATGATCCCGGTGAGCAAGTGGGAGGCCTTGACGGGAGCGTGGGCAACGGAGCGCTCACGCATCTTCCGCACGGCCAGTTCGTAGGTCTCCTCGCTGAGTATGGCCTCGTGGCAGCCGGGAAACTCCTGGCCCTTGTAGGTCACCAAGCCCAGATAGCACCGGCGTCCCAGCACGTTGGATACCAGCCGCTCATGCGGCAGTCCCAGGATACCGGCGATCTTGTTCGTGGAGTAGCCCTGGATGTAGAGATCGTATATCTTGCGTACGGTCTCCGCGTCCTGGTTGGGCACCAGGATGCCCTGCCGCTGGTCGTAGTCGTAGCCGAAGGGGACGTTGCCGCCGCCCCGCCAGAGGCCTTGTTTGACCCTCTCCAGCATCCCCATCCGGGTGCGGAGGTAGATGTTCTCCCGCTCCAGTTGGGCGAAGACGGAGAGAATGCCGATCATGGCCCGGCCAAAAGGCGTTGTGGTGTCGAAGTTCTCATTGATGGACACGAAGCCCACCTCGTTGGGCAGGAACACGTCCTCGATGAGATAGAGGGTGTCCTTCTGGCTTCGGGACAGACGGTCCAGCTTGTAGACCACTACGTTTGCCAGCCTGCCCGCCTGGGCGTCGGCGATGAGCCGCTGGATCTCCGGCCGGTTCAGGTTGCTGCCGCTGTA
>CANQIO010000054.1 GCA_947624065.1 uncultured Oscillospiraceae bacterium
GTGCTGACCCTGTTCGGCAAGTACATCGGCACCCTCAAGGGCGAGGGCTTTTACTGGGTCAACCCCTTCTGCTCCGCGGTGAACCCCGCCGCGGGCACCAAGCCCAGCACCGGCAGCACCAACACCACCGGCCGGCGCAAGATCCCCGGCGAGGGCGGCGTCAGCATCAATCTCAGCGACGATAGCTTGTCCATGCCCAGCAAGAAGCTGAGCCTGAAGGTGATGACCCTGGATAACAACAAGCAGAAGATCAACGACTGCCTTGGAAACCCCGTGGAGATCGGCATCGTGGTCATCTGGCGGATCGTGAACACCGCCAAGGCCGTGTTCAACGTGGACAACTACGTGGAGTTTCTGTCCATCCAGACGGACAGCGCGCTCCGGAACGTGGTGCGCCTCTACCCCTACGACGTGTCCCCCAACGTGGACACCACCGGCGACGGCGTGGCCGACGAGGGGTCCCTCCGGGGCTCCAGCGAGGTGGTGGCCGAGCGCATCCGCAAGGAGATCCAGGGCAAGGTGGACATGGCCGGGCTGGAGATCCTGGAGGCCCGGATCACCTATCTGGCCTACGCGCCGGAGATCGCCGCCGTCATGCTCCAGCGGCAGCAGGCCAGCGCCATCATCGACGCCCGCAAGATGATCGTGGACGGGGCCGTGGGCATGGTGGAGATGGCCCTGGACCGGCTGAACGAGAGCGGCCGGGTCCAGCTGGACGAGGAGCGCAAGGCGGCCATGGTGTCCAACCTGCTGGTGGTGCTCTGCGGCAACAAGGACGCCCAGCCCATCGTCAACTCCGGCAGCCTCTACTGATCCCCCATGGCGGAACCCAACGAGAAAAAACAGCTTTTGCTGCGCATATCCGGCCAGCTTTACGGCGAGCTGGCCGCCTGGGCGGAGGACGACTTCCGCTCCGTGAACGGCCAGATCGAGTATCTGCTGACCCAGTGCGTGAAAGAGCGCAAACGGTCGGGGCGGTACGCCCCAAAAGAGGAAGAATAAGGAAACCGGCGGGCGTTTGCCCGCCGGTTTTCGTCAAATCTGACTCTCTGATTTGTAGAATGACCGGATATGGGCATGACGGGGATTGCATTTGCTTTTGTTTTTTGATATAATCCGCCGCAGTATTTCTCCTGGAGGCGTTATTATGCGAAAGATCGCGGTGGCTACGGACAGCAACAGCGGCATCACCCAGGCCCAGGCAAAGCAGATGGGCATCCGGGTGCTGCCCATGCCGTTTTTTATCAATGAAGAGCTCTTTTTCGAGGACATCACCCTGACCCAGGCGGAGTTTTATCAGCGCCTGGCGGAGGACGCGGACATCTCCACCTCCCAGCCCGCGCCGGCGGATGTGATGGAGCTGTGGGACGGGCTCCTGCAGGAATATGAACATGTGATCTACATACCCATGTCCAGCGGCCTGTCTGCCTCCTGCGAGACGGCCATCGCCATGGCGGCGGATGAGCCCTATGCCGGGCGTGTGCATGTGGTGGACAACCAGCGCATCTCCATCACCCAGAGACAGGCGGTGCTGGACGCGCTGGAGATGGCGGACCGGGGCCTGAGCGCCGGCGAGATCGTGCAGGTGCTGATGCGGGAGAAGCTCCAGTCCAGCATCTACATCACCGTGGACACCCTCAAGTACCTGAAAAAGGGCGGCCGGGTGACCCCCGCCGGGGCGGCGCTGGGGTCGGTGCTGAACATCAAGCCGGTGCTGCAGATCCAGGGGGAGAAGCTGGACGCCTTCGCCAAGGTCCGGGGCATGAAGGCCGCGCGGCTGAAGATGCTGGACGCCATGGAAAAGGACATCAACGAGCGGTTCGCCGGACATAAGGTCCATCTGCTGGCGGCCTATACCTGCACGGAGGAAGAGGCGGCCGGCTGGAAGGCGCAGATCCAGGAGCGGTTCCCCCAGCTGGAGCTGGAGCGGATCGACCCGCTCTCCCTGAGCGTGAGCTGCCATATCGGCAAGGGCGCCATGGCCATCGCCTGCAGCCGGGTCATCGAATACTGAGCCGGCATGAAAAGCCAATGGAAACCCGCGGGAGCGGGTTTCTATTTTTTTGGAAAATACCTTGTTTTCCTAGGAAGAACATGTTATAATCCCATTTTGTGCGACCGAACTATCATTTTAGGAGTTTGAGCGATGATCCTGGGCAAGTACATAAACCGATACTACATCAAATATGGCGGCCGCCTGCTGCTGGGACTGGTGGCTCTGTTCACCGTGGACTACATGCAGCTGCTGATCCCCAACCTCTATCAGATGGTGATCAACGGCGTCAATGAAGGCCAGGTGCTGGTGGACGGCGTTATGGTGCCCTTCGACATGGACTTTTTGCTGGACGGCATCTGCATGCCCATGCTGGGGATCATCCTGATGATCGTGCTGTGCCGGTTTTTGTGGCGTATCTGCTTCTTCGGCGCGGCCATCAAGGTGGAGACCGGGCTGCGCAACGAGATGTTCGACCACGCCAAGGATCTGAGCCGCCAGTTCTACCAGGTGAACAAGGTGGGCAATATGATGAGCCTGTTCACCAACGACCTGGACACGGTCCAGGACTGTTACGGCAACGGCCTGCTCATGATGTTCGACGCCCTGGCGCTGGGCGGGATGGCCATCTGGCGCATGTGGCAGATGGACAAGCTCATGACGAGCCTGGCCATGATCCCCATGGTGCTGCTGCTGGCGTGCAGCGTGCTCATCGGCAAGTTCATGACGAAAAAATGGGACATCCGCCAGGAAGCCTTCTCCAAGCTCAGCGACTTCTCCCAGGAGAGCTTCTCCGGCATCTCCGTCATCAAGGCCTTCGTCAAGGAGGCCAAGGAGCTGATGGCCTTCAAGGAGCTCAATAAGGAGAACGAAAAGGCCAACGTGGATTTCACCAGGTCCTCAGTGCTGCTGCGCATCCTGGTGAACCTGTTCGTGGAGAGCGTCATCTGCATCATTTTGGGCTACGGCGGGTATTTGGTCTGGCGCGACACCTTCAACGCCGGGCAGCTGATGGAATTCATCGGCTACTTCAACGCCACCGTCTGGCCCATCATGGCCATCTCCGAGCTGATCGACATGACCAGCCGGGGGACCGCGTCCCTCAAGCGGATCAGCGAGCTGCTGGACGCCAAGCAGGACGTGGTGGACCGGCCCGGCGTGGGGAGCCTGACCGACGTGAAGGGCGACATCGAGCTGCGGGATCTGACCTTCCGCTATCCCGGCGGGGAGTATGACGCGCTGGAGCATGTGTCCGTCACCATCAAGGCCGGCGAGAGCGTGGGCCTGGTGGGCAAGACCGGCGCGGGCAAGACCACGCTGGTGGACCTGCTGCTGCGCACCTACAACGTGCCGGACGGCACCGTGTTCGTGGACGGGCACGACGTGAACGACGTGTCCATCCGGGACGTGCGGGCGGCCATTGCCTACGTGCCCCAGGACAACTTCCTGTTCTCCGACACCATCACCCGCAACATCGGCTTCTCTCTGGACGCGCCCGATCCGGAAAAGGTCCGGCAGGCGGGCGTGCTGTCCGACGTGGACGAGGACGTGCAGGGCTTCGCGGAGAAATATGAGACCGTGCTGGGCGAGCGGGGCGTCACCGTCTCCGGCGGCCAGAAGCAGCGCATCTCCATCGCCCGTGCGCTGATGAAGGACGCGCCCATCCTGATCCTGGACGACTCGGTGTCCGCTGTGGACACGGATACGGAAAAGACCATCCTGGCGAACCTGAAGTCCACCCGCGCCGGCAGGACCACCATCCTGATCGCCCACCGCATCTCCACCATCGAGACCATGGACAAGATCGTATATATGGAGGACGGCCGTGTCACCGCCGTGGGCTCTCACCAGCAGTTGGTCGAGACCTGCCCGGCATACGGCCATCTGGTGGAGCTGCAGAGGCTGGAAGAGGAAGGAGGCGCGCTCAATGCATGAGTATCTGCCCATTTTGATCGTGGGCGCCATCATCGGCGTGCTGACGATCCTGTTCAGCGGCCTGTGGTACTATGTCAAGCACAAGGGCCAGCAGGTGAGCCTGGACCGGAACATGGCGGACATGGAGATCATGCGCCGCCTGGCCAAGTATGCCAAGCCCTACTGGAAACAGTTCGTGCTGGTGCTGGGCATCATGCTGCTGTCCATCGCCTACTCGCTGATCTCCCCGGCCCTGGTGGGGCGCATCGAGGAGCTCATCAAGGGCCGTTTCGAGCTCAGCCGTCTGTGGACGCTGGTGGCCGTGTACGCGGGGATGCTGATCGTGTCCATGGTGTGCACCTACCTGCAGTCCATCATCCTGCAGAAGATCGGCCAGAAGATCCTCTCCGCCCTGCGGCAGGATCTGTTCACCCATATCCAGAGCCTGAGCCATAACCAGCTGAACAACATCCCCGTGGGCAAGCTGGTGACCCGCGTGGCCAACGACACCAACGCCATCTCCATGATGTTCACCAACATCCTGGTGAACATGGTCAAGAACGTGTTCATCCTGGTGGGCGTGCTGGGGGCCATGCTGCTGCTCAACTACGCGCTGACGCTGATGGTGCTGTGCTTCGTGCCGTTTTTGGTGCTGTTCACCATCATCTTCCGCAAGCTCACCCGCCGGGCGTTCCGCCGGGTGAAGGACTGCACCACCGACATCAACACCTTCCTGTCGGAGAACCTGTCCGGCATCAAGATCACCCAGGTGTTCAACCGGGAGCACGCCAAGATGGACGAGTTTCTGGAGAAGAGCTACCGGCTCCAGCACGCCCGGCAGCAGCAGATGTATGTGTTCGGCGTGTTCCGGCCCACGGTGTATATGCTGTATATCTCCTCGGTGATGTGCCTGTTCTACCTGGGCGGCCGGGGCTATATCCACGACAGCGTGTTCCTGGGCCAGAGCATCACCTCCGGCACCATCGTGTCGTTCTACCTCTACATCTCCCGGTTCTTCGACCCCATCCAGATGCTGGCCGAGCAGTTCAACATGCTCCAGTCCGCCTTCGCCTCGGCGGAGAAGATCTTCGCCGTGTTCGACATGAAGCCCGAGCTGGTGGATGAGCCGGACGCCATCGAGCTGGACCACATCGAGGGAGAGATCGAGTTCAAGGACGTCTGGTTCGCCTACAACCCCGGCGAGTGGGTGCTCAAGGGCGTCAGCTTCCACGTCGCGCCCCGGCAGACCGTGGCCCTGGTGGGCGCCACCGGCTCCGGCAAGAGCACCATCCTCTCGCTCATCTGCCGCAACTATGACATCCAGAAGGGCCAGATCCTCATCGACGGCATCGACATCAAGCACATCAAGACCTCGTCTCTGCGCAGGCACTTCGGCCAGATGCTCCAGGACGTGTTCCTGTTCTCCGGCACCATCCGCTCCAACATCGTGCTGCGGGAGGACGCCTTCACCGACGAGCAGATCTGGGAGGCCTGCCGGTATGTCAACGCCGACCGCTTCATCGACAAGCTGGACGGCGGTCTGGACGAGGTGGTCCGGGAGCGGGGCAACAACTTCTCCGCCGGCCAGCGGCAGCTTCTGTCCTTCGCCCGCACCATCATCCACCGGCCGGAGGTCATGATCCTGGACGAGGCCACCGCCAACATCGACACGGAGACGGAGCTGCTCATCCAGGAGTCCCTGGAGAAGATGAAGAATATCGGCACCATGCTCATCGTGGCCCACCGGCTCTCCACCATCCAGCACGCGGACAACATCATCCTGCTGTCCCACGGCGAGATCCTGGAGCAGGGCACCCATCAGCAGCTGCTTCACCAGCACGGCCGGTACTACAAGCTCTACATGCTCCAGTATGAGCAGCAGGAGCGGCAGGAAAAGCTGGGCGCGTGACCCATCGGAACAAGACCCCCTGACCGGGCATACAATGACCGGCAGGGGGCGTTTTTATATGCGGATCTATGTCTATGCCATCGCGAAAAATGAGGAACCGTTCGCGGCCCGGTGGATGGCCTCCATGGCCGAGGCGGACGGGGTCTACGTGCTGGACACCGGCAGCACCGACGGCACCGCGGCCGCGCTGGAGGCGCTGGGAGCCCATGTGACCGTGGAGCGGATCGTGCCCTGGCGGTTCGATGCCGCCCGGAACCGGTCGCTGTCGCTGGTGCCGGACGACGCGGACATCCTGGTGTGCACGGATCTGGACGAGGTGCTGCTGCCCGGATGGCGGGCCGCGCTGGAAGCGGCCTGGCGGCCGGGGTGCACCACCGCCCGGTATGAATATGTGTGGTCCTTCCAGCCCGACGGGTCCGACGGGGTGAAGTTCCTCTATGAGAAGGTCCACCGGCCGGGGGTATGCCGGTGGGTGTACCCGGTGCACGAGGTGCTGCGGTATGAGACCGAGCCGGTATACTGCTTCGTGCCGGGCATGCGCCTGGAGCACCATCCGGACGGGACCAAGAGCAGGGGGGAGTACCTGGGGCTGCTGGAGCTGAGCGCGGCGGAGAACCCGGAAGACGACCGCTGCCGCCACTATCTGGGCCGGGAGTATATGTTCCGGGGCCGCTGGGGGGAGGCCATCGAGACGCTGCGGGGCCACCTTGCCATGCCGTCGGCCGCCTGGGGCCCGGAGCGGGCCGCCTCCATGCGGTACATCGCCCGGTGTCTGGAGCATCTGGACCGGCGGGAGGAGGCGGAGCTGTGGCTGCTGCGGGCGGCCTTCGAGGCCCCGGAGCAGCGGGAGCCGCTGATGGACCTGGCCCGGCTCATGGCGGCCCAGGAGCGGTGGAGAGAATGCGAGCGGTACTGCCGCCGGGCACTGGACATCACCCGGCGGGACATGAACTATACCACCGAGCCGGAGGCCTGGGGGGCGGCGCCGTGGGAGCTTTTGAGCCTGGCGTGCGCCAGGCAGGGCTATGACAAATGGGCGGCCAACTGTGCCAGAAAGGCGAAGGAGCTGCGGCCGGATGTCCCATTACCTGGAAAGGAAATGGGGAATATGGGAAATTGAACTGTGAAAAATTGCATAAAAAATTGCGAAAATACCTGGTGAATTTGTTCAATAAGTAAGGCTTGCAAAAAATCCCACAATCGTCTATATTATAGGTATAGTAAAGACCGCTGTGCTGCGGCCATGACCAATCGCATATCGCCAGTAGAAGCCGGCTGGACCGGAAGGGACTGCAGGTGGATGGGATTCTGGAGAAGCCCGCGAAGATCGCGGGGGCCGAAGGGGCAAGGCAGACGAACGCTCAAACTCTCAGGCAAAAGGACAGAAAGAGAACCGTGCCTTTCGAGGGCACTGTCCGTAAGTTTGAGCGTACCTTCGGGTAGGCTCATTTTGTTTTGAACGGCGCGGCACAGGGCATACTAAAAACGAACATAAGGAGAAGAGAGCTATGTCTATTCCTGGCATCATCACAGCGATCGACGGCTGGGTATGGGGGCCAGTACTGCTGGTCCTGCTGGCCGGCACGGGCGTCTATCTGAGCATTCGGATGGGCTTCCCCCAGTTCCGCAAGTTCGGCTATGCCATGAAGAACACCATCGGCAAGGTGTTCTCCGGGCAGAAAGCCGGCAAAGGTGAGGTCACGCCCTTCCAGGCGGTGACGACGGCTCTGGCCGCCACCGTGGGCACCGGCAACATCGCCGGCGTCACCGGCGCTATCGTGGCCGGCGGCCCCGGCGCCGTGTTCTGGATGTGGCTGTGCGCGCTGTTCGGGATGTGCACCAAGTACGCCGAGGTGCTGCTGGCGGTCAAATACCGCGAGCGCAACGACCAGGGCGACTGGGTGGGCGGCCCCATGTACTACATCAAGAACGGTCTGGGCAAGAAATGGACCTGGCTGGGCGTGCTGTTCTGCATCTTCGGCGCGCTGGCCGCCTTCGGCATCGGCAACATGACCCAGATCAACTCCATCGCCGGCTCCATCAACGGCATGATCGACAGCTTCGGCGGCAACACCGCCGCCCATGCCATCACCATCGCGGGCCAGGTGGTCCCCATCACCTCCCTGGTGGTAGGCCTGATCGTCATGGTCATCGTGGGCCTGGTGCTGTTCGGCGGCATCAAGCGCATCGGCTCCGTCACCGAGAAGCTGGTCCCGGTCATGGCCGTCATCTACATCATCTTCGGCCTGATCGTCATCTTTGCCAACATCAAGTATATCCCCGCCACCTTCGCCATGATCTTCAAGGGCGCGTTCAACGCGGAGGCTGCGCTGGGCGGCGCGTTCGGCATCATGATCATGACCACCATCCAGAAGGGCGTCGGCCGCGGCGTGTTCTCCAACGAAGCCGGTATGGGCTCCGCCCCCATGGCGCATGCCGCCACCTCCGAGACCGAGCCGGTCAAGCAGGGCCTGTACGGCATCTTCGAGGTGTTCATGGACACCATCGTGATCTGCACCCTGACCTCCCTGATCGTGCTCACCAGCTATTGCCGCGCCGGCGCCGAGCTGGGCATCGAGTGGGGCGGCAACGGCGGCGCTCCCCTGGTCCAGGCCGCTATGAGCGTTGTCCTGGGCGGCAAGGTGGGCTCCACCATCATCGCCGTGGGCCTGAGCCTGTTCGCGCTGAGCACCATCATCAGCTGGTCCCTGTACGGCACCCGCTGCTTCGAGTATATGTTCGGCACCAAGCTCAGCATCGTCTATAAGGTCCTGTTCCTGCTGGTGCTGCCCATCGGCGCCATGCTGGAGATCGGCGTGGTGTGGGACCTGGCCGACGCCCTCAACGGCATGATGGCCTTCCCCAACCTGGTGGCGCTGCTGGCCCTGTCCGGCGTGATCGTCAAGACCACGAAGGAATTCTTCTCCGACCAGCATAAGCTGCAATAAAGTGAGCTCATCCCTCAAGCTCACTGCCGCCCTCGGCTCTGCCGGGGGCGGCGTTTTTTGCTGCGATCCTCCAGAATACACAAAAATTCACGGCCGAGCGGGGGAAAAATCGACGTGTTTGTCAGTTGACATCAGCGGCGCGGGGAGATTATAATGGCGATAACCTCAGATGAGGGACAATCGAATACCACAAAAGGCAATGAAAAGAAGAGTACGCGGGAAGGTTATGCCGCCAGAGAGCCCCGGCAGCTGGAAAGGGGCGCAGAGAGCCCGCCGAACATGGTCTTGGAGCCGCGTGGGCGATAGGTAGTCCGCGACGGGGGCGCCCGTGACAGCGCAGGGGTTTGATGGAACCCTCAAAGGCATGTGCCGCGAGGCACAGGCGAAGCAAGGTGGTACCACGGCGTATTTTGTATGTCGTCCTTGAGTTTTCAGGGACGGCATTTTTTGTTGTGAGAGAGGGCAGTATGGGCGAGACGATCATCAAGATAGAGCATCTGAACAAGACCTTCGGCTCCGGCGACGGAAAGGTGGACGCCCTGCAGGACATCAATCTGGAGATCGAAAAGGGCGAGATCTTCGGCATCATCGGCCTGTCCGGCGCGGGCAAGAGCACCCTGGTGCGGTGCATCAATCTGCTGGAAAAGCCCACCAGCGGCAAGGTCACGGTGAACGGCCAGGAGCTGACGGCGCTGAAGGAGAAGGAGCTGCGAAAGGCCCGGCGGGGCATGAGCATGATCTTCCAGGGGTTCAACCTTCTCATGCAGCGCACGGCGCTGGAGAACATCTGCTTCCCCCTGGAGCTGAGCGGTGTCAAGGGCGAGAAGGGCTGGCGCAAAAAGCGGGCCATGGAGCTGCTGGAGCTGGTGGGCCTGCCTGACAAGGCGTACGCCTATCCGGTGCAGCTATCCGGCGGCCAGAAGCAGCGGGTGGCCATCGCCCGGTCGCTGGCCGAGTATCCCCAGCCCCAGGTGCTGCTGTGCGACGAGGCCACCAGCGCCCTGGACCCCACCACCACCCAGTCCATCCTGGACCTGCTGAAGAAGATCAACCGGGAGCTGGGGGTCACGGTGGTGGTCATCACCCACGAGATGCGGGTGGTGGAGCAGATCTGCGACCGGGTGGCGATCCTGGATCACGGCGTCATCCAGGAGCAGGGCGCGGTGTCGGATATCTTCTCCAACCCCAGGACCGAGGCGGGCCGCCGGCTGGTGATGCCGGGCGGGGAGAAGATCCACGTGCTGCCGGCCAACCGGCTGGTGCGCCTGGCCTTCAACGGGGCCACCTCCGGCGAGCCCATCATCAGCACCCTGGCCAAGGAGCAGGGCATATGCCTGAACATCATCAGCGCGGATACCCGGACCATCGGGGACAAGAGCTTCGGCACCATGGTGCTGGGCCTGCCCCAGGACGAGACGGAGGCGGCGAGAGCGCTGATATACCTGAGAGAGATCCCCGGCGTGACGGCGGAGGAGGTGACGGACCTTGTTCAGTGAGAAAAATGTGGAGCTTTTGACGGGCATCGTCCATGAGGAACTGCTCAAGGCCATCGGCGAGACCCTTCTCATGACCTTTCTGCCCACGCTCTTGGCCTTCGCCATCGGCCTGCCTCTGGGCGTGCTGCTGGTGACCGGCGACAAGCGGGGCATCCGCCCGCTGCCGAGCCCTATCATGCAGGTGCTGAACGTCATCATCAACCTTCTGCGCAGCGTGCCGTTCCTGATCCTGCTGGTGGTGGTCCTGCCCCTGTCCCGCCTGGTGGTGGGCACGTCTGTGGGCACCAAGGCCATCATCGTACCGCTGACCATCGCCGCGTTTCCCTTTGTGGCACGGCTGGTGGAGACATCTATCCGGGAAGTGGATCAGGGGGTGGTCGAGGCGGCCCAGGCTATGGGCGCCAGTCCTATGCAGATCGTGTGGAAGGTGCTTATCCCCGAGGCAAAGCCCGCGCTCATCTCCAACTTCTGCGTGGCCCTGATCACCATCTTCGGCTACGGGGCCATGGCGGGCATCCTGGGCGGCGGCGGCCTGGGCGCCATCGCCATCAACTACGGCTATTACCGGCGGCGGGAGCTGGTCATGTGGGTCATGGTCATCCTGTTGATCGTCCTGGTGCAGATCTTCCAGAGCGCCGGCAACACCATCACCAAACGGAGCGACAAACGCATCCGGTGAAAATAAAATAAAAACTATTTTTTGAAAAGGAGAATCCCAAAATGAAGAAGATCATCGCCATCGTGCTGGCCCTTGTGCTGGCCCTGAGCCTGG
>CANQIO010000055.1 GCA_947624065.1 uncultured Oscillospiraceae bacterium
CCCGGTCATAGTAGATCTCGGAGCAGGGGCCGCAGGGGCCGGAGCCGTGCTCCCAGAAGTTGTCCTCCTTGCCGAACTTATAGATGCGGTCGGCGGGGATGCCGATGACCTCGTTCCAGATGCGGAAGGCCTCATCGTCGGCGGGGGTGGTCTCGTTGCCGGCAAACACGGAGGGATACAGCCGGTCCGAGTCCAGGCCCACCCAGTCGGGGCTGGTCAGAAATTCCCACGCCCAGGGGATGGCCTCCTTCTTGAAGTAATCGCCGAAGGAGAAGTTGCCCAGCATCTCGAAATAGGTGCCGTGGCGGGCGGTCTTGCCGATGTTCTCGATGTCGCCGGTGCGGATGCACTTCTGGCAGGTGCAGACCCGGTGACGGGGGGGCTCCTGCTCGCCGGTGAAGTAGGGCTTCATGGGGGCCATACCGGAGTTGATGAGCAGAAGGCTGGCGTCGTTCTGCGGGATGAGAGAGAAGCTGGGAAGGCGAAGGTGGCCCTTCGTCTCAAAGAAGGACAGGAACATCTCCCGCAGCTCGTTCACGCCGAATTTCTTTTTCATGTCGTCTACCTCTTCTATGCTTTGCTTTAAAAAAGTTGTGCTTAATAGGGATGGGCGCTGGCAAAGGCCTGCTGCTCCTCATAGCTGGTGAAGAAGGAGCTGACGCCGTCTACGGAATACCAGTAGTAATAGTTGGTGCTGGCCGGCTTCACCACCGCCTCGATGGAGGCCAGGCTGGGGTTGCAGATGGGTCCGGGGGGCAGGCCCTTGTAGAGATAGGTGTTATAGGGACTGTCGATGGCCAGATCCTCTTGGGTCAGGTCAAAGGTACTGGTGCCCTTGATATAGTTGACCGTGCTGTCCAGGCCCAGCGGCATGCTGGCGGCCAGGCGGTTGTAGATGACCGACGCCATGTTCTCCCGCTCGTTCTCGGCGGAGCCGGCCTCCTTCTCGATCAGGGAGGCCATGGTGAGCAGCTCATGCACGCTCAGACCGCGGTTGGAGGCGGCGGTGAGGATCTCGTCGCTCAGCTTCCGGCGGGTGTTGTTCAAAAAGCGCTTGATGGCCGTCTCGGCGCCCTCGCCCTGGAAGAACTCATAGGTGTCCGGGAAGAGGTAGCCCTCCAGCCGGTCGGGGTCGCCATAGGGCAGGTCCTTCAGGAAGTCATAGTCGAACTCGGTGTTGGCGCTGGCCTCATAGAGGTCCTCCTTCTCGCAGACGTAGTTCTGCTCCAGGAGCGTGAAGATCTGCTCCAGGGAGAAGCCCTCGGGGAAGGTGATCTGCACCGTCTCCTGAGCGCCGGAGCCAAACTGCATCTTCGTCACCAGCGCCCGGTAGTCCAGCGTGGTGTCCAGATCGTAGGTGCCGGGGTCGATCTTGATGTTGGCGTGGGAGAGCTGGGCGTAGATCTTGAACAGCCACGGATATTCTATGATGCCGTTGCGGTTCAGGGCGTCCGCGACTTGGTCGATGTCCACCTGGATGGGCACCTCGATCTCGTTGCCCTCGCTGTCCTTGGTGGTGACAGTGGCGGGCATGTCGCCGGAGGGCTGGTAGGGCTCGATGAACACCGGCTGGGAGACGAATTCCTTGTTCAGCGCCAGCACGTCCACCGCGCACATCCAGGCGAAGCAGGCCAGGATGATGCTGATGCTGATGACGAACAGCGCGTAGAGGATGCCGCCGCCAATGCCGCTGCGGCCGTAGCGCTTGAAACGGATGGGCAGATAGTCCCGTATCTCCGGCAGGTCGTCCGGGTCGGTGTAATCCACCTCGTCCAGCTCGGAGTCATAGACCAGCATCTGGCTGCCGCGCAGGTCATGGCCGGTGATGGGGGACTCCCGGACCACCTCCCGGGGGGCCCGCCTGCGCCAGGACCGCTTCGCCTTGGGGGGCTTCCCGGAGGCTTTGGCCTTTTTGGAGGCGGGGGCGCGGCCGGCGGGCGCGGGAGGGGCCTCCGGCGCGGGGCCGGCGTCATGCCGGGGTGCGTCGGGGGTCATGGACTGCCCGTCGGGGGCGGCGTCCTGCTCCTGCCAGCCGTCGTCGGCCTGCAGAGGATCGTATCCGTCGCTGGGGGTGTTGTGGGTATTCTGAGACATAAAACGCTCCTTACTTGCCGTCACGCCCGTGGGCGCAGCTTCATAGTATGGCACGGATGCCGACGCGCCGAAAGCCCAGCCGCGCAGGGGCGGCCGCGAAATCATCAGCGCGGGGAAAGGGAATCACAATGTTCTACAACAATTCTTATAGCTGGCTCTGGCTCATCATCATCCTGATCCTTCTGTTCTCTGTGGCCGGCGGCTATGGCTGCGGCTGCGGCAACGACAATGGCTGCGGCTGCAACAACGGCTGCGGCTGTGGCTGCGGCAACTGAGCCAGCGGTCAGGAAAAAGAGAGACCAGTCAGCGCTTGGGGGGCTCTTCGGAGCCCCGCTTTTTTATCCGCTCCGCCAGCACCGCCCCCGCGAACAGGGAAAGCCGCATCTGGCGGCCGATGCGCCGGGGGTCCTGCAGCAGCCGGTACAGCCACTCCAGCCCGGCATCGCGCCAGCGCTCCGGCGCGCGGGGCACATCCCCGCTGAGCACATCCAGGCTCCCGCCCAGACCCAGCATCAGAAACGGGGCGCCCTGGGCCCTGGCCCAGGCCATGAACCGCTCCTGCCTGGGGGAACCGAGACACACGAGCGCCACATCCGGCGCCGCCGCGGTGATCTCAGCCAGCACCGACCCGGGATCGTCGAAGTATCCGTCCCGGCACCCGGCGGTGAGCACGCCGTACCGTTCCTCGGCTGCCCTGGCGGCCCGCTCGGCCACGCCGGGCTTCCCGCCCAGATAATAGACGCGGCCGGGGGAGCGCTCCAGCAGCGCCAGCAGCAGGTCATAGCCCGCCACCCGTTCCGGCAGGGGGGACCCCAGCACCCGGCTGGCCCAGACGACGCCCACGCCGTCGGCCAGCGTCAGATCCGCGCCGGCCAGCGCAGCGCGCAGCGCGGCGTCCTTGCGGCTGGCCCAGACGATCTCCGGATTGGGCGTACAGACGTAGCCGCCCTTCCCGCCGGCGGCCAGGTCCAGGACCCGGTCCACGGCCTGGGGGAGGGCCACGCCGTCAAAGCGCACGCCCAGGATGTCGGACTTCACAGCTGGGAGAACACCTGGCCGATGTTGCCCCGCACGATCAGGTCCGCCTCGGCGTCCCGGGGCGTGGCGCCCCGGTTCACCAGCACGAGGCGGCTGCCCCGGTAGTAGTTGATGAGCCCCGCCGCGGGGTACACAGCCAGGGAGGTACCGCCGATGATGAGCATATCCGCCGCGCGGATGTGCATCACGCTGCGCTGGAGGATGTCCTGGTCCAGGGGCTCCTCATACAGTACCACGTCCGGCCGGACGATCCCACCGCAGTCACAGCGGGGGATGCCCTCGCCGTCGTTGATGAAGGCGGCGGGATAGGGTTTCCGGCACCGGGAACAATAGCAGCGCAGGGTGGAGCCGTGCAGCTCCAGCACCTCCCGGCTGCCCGCGGCCTGGTGCAGCCCGTCGATGTTCTGGGTGAGGATGGCCCGGAGCTTTCCCTCCCGCTCCCATTGGGCCAGCTTCAGATGGGCGGCGTTGGGCTTGGCGCCCTTCACCACCAGCTTGGCCCGGTAAAAGCGGTAGAACTCCGCCGGGTCCCGCTCAAAAAAAGTGTGGGACAGGATGGTCTCCGGGGGATAGGCCCACTGCTGGTTATACAGCCCGTCCACGCTGCGGAAATCGGGGATGCCGCTCTCCGTGGAGACGCCGGCGCCGCCGAAAAACACGATATCCCGGCTCTCCGCCACCCATTGGCGGAGGGTCTCAATGGAACTGTCCATCCTGACGGCTCCTTTCTACTGTTCCCAGAATTTGGCCTGGCTTAATCAACTTATTATAATATATCCATGTTGGTTTTTCAATAAAAACAAACGTCCGCCGGGAAAAATCCGGACGGACGGGAGATCCTGACGATTTCGCGCGGCGGGGGTATTTTTTTGGTGACAACCCAGGGGGAGTGTGATATAATTATGTAAATCAGCAGGCCGGCAAAGCAGGCCGGAACATATGAGAGCATGGAGGAAACGATATGAAGTGCCCCTATTGCGCATACAGCGAGAGCAAGGTCATCGACTCCCGTCCCGCGGACGAGGGCAGCACCATCCGGCGGCGGCGGGAGTGCCTGATGTGCGGCAAGCGGTTCACCACCTATGAGAAGGTGGAGCGGATGCCCCTGGTGGTGGTCAAGCGTGACGGCAGCCGCCAGACCTTTGACAAGGTGAAGCTCATCAACTCCATGGTCCGGGCCTGCGAGAAGCGGACCGTGTCCCTGGACAAGATCGAGTCCATCGCCGACGCCATCGAGACGGAGCTGCAGAGCGCCCTGGAGCGGGAGGTCACCACCGCCGAGATCGGCGACATGGTGATGGAGCAGCTGAAAAACGTGGACGAGGTGTCCTACGTGCGCTTTGCCAGCGTGTACCGCCAGTTCAAGGACATTAACACCTTTATGGAAGAGCTGACAAAGCTCCTGGGGGACAAGACCAAAAACGGCTAACGCCGCTCTCTGGGAGACAGGAACACCCCGCCGGCCATGTCCACCGTCATGAGGTATACGTCCTTGGCCGAGGCCAGACCCTGGCCGCGCAGGCACTTCTCCAGCCACTTTAAGTCCCGGCCCAGGAGCCTGAGGTTTTCCGTGAGGACGCGCCCCTCGTTGATGACGATGAGCGGGTAGCCGGCGTCCGGGGCGGGGATGTTCATCTGCCCGGCGGTGACGGGCCGGTCGGCGGGGCGCATGACCACGTTCAGTTTCCCGTCCGTCTCCAGGATGGCGTATTCCACCTCGTTCAGGTCCAGGGCCCCCTGGCTGCGCAGCGCCTCGGCCAGCTCGTCGGGGGTGAAGCGGTTGCGGCGCATCTGGGCCTGATCGATGCGGCCGTGGGCGATGAGGAGCGAGGGCTTGCCGGACAGCAGGGCCCGCAGGCGCACGCTTTTGGCCAACAGCAGGCTCATGACCAGCTCCAGCAAAAACAGCATGAATACCGGCGCGATCCCCCACAGCAGCGGCCTGTCCGGCTCTGTGATGGGGGTGGAGGCCACCTCGGAGATGAGCATGGTCACCACCAGGTCCGACGGTTCCAATTGTCCCAGCTGCCGTTTGCCCATGACGCGCATGAACAGGATCAGCAGGGCATACATGACAGCGGAACGGAATAAGATCACAGTAAGCATGGCGTTATTATGCCGCGCAGAGCCCGCCTTATGAGCGGGTATCCCCCGGAAAGGAGCAGGAGAAGAAACACAATGGGAAAGTATTTCGGCACGGACGGATTTCGCGGAGAGGCCAACGTGGACCTGGACCCGGTCCACGCCTTCAAGATCGGCCGCTATCTGGGCTGGTTCTACGGCCAGGAGCACAAGGCGAAGATCGTCATCGGCAAGGACACCCGCCGCAGCAGCTATATGTATGAGAACGCCCTGGCGGCGGGCATCGTTTCCTCCGGCGCGGACGCCTATCTGCTGCATGTGACCACCACGCCCTGCGTGGCGTATATCACCCGCAGCGAGGGCTTCAGCTGCGGCGTGATGATCTCGGCCAGCCACAACCCCTTCTATGACAACGGCATCAAGCTCCTCAACGCCGACGGCGAGAAGATGGAGGACGAGGTCCAGGACGCCATCGAGCGGTACATCGACGGCCTGACGCCGGAGCTGCCCTATGCCGTCAAGGACCAGATCGGCTGCACCGTGGACTTCTATTCCGGCCGCAACCGGTATATCGGCCGGCTGGCCAGCATCGCCTCCTGCCCCTTTGAGAACCGGACGGTGGCGCTGGACTGCGCCAACGGCAGCACTTGGATGATCGCCCGCAGCGTGTTCACCGCCTTGGGCGCGAAGGTGCGGGTCATCAACGACCGGCCGGACGGCACCAACATCAACTTCGCCTGCGGCTCGACCCATATCGACCCGCTGCAGGAGCTCGTCCGCCAGGGCAGCGTGGACTGCGGCTTTGCCTTTGACGGCGACGGGGACCGGTGCCTGGCGGTGGATGAGCGGGGCGAGGTGGTCAACGGCGACCAGATCATGTACATCTGCGCCAAGCATATGAAGAGCCAGGGGCTTTTGCCCGACAACACCGTCGTCACCACGGTCATGTCCAATCTGGGCCTCTACAAGGCCCTGGACGAGATCGGCATCGGCTATGAAAAGACCGCCGTCGGCGACCGGTATGTGTACGAGAACATGAAAGCCAACAACCACCTGATCGGCGGCGAGCAGTCCGGCCATATCATCTTCCGCAAGTATGCCCGCTCCGGCGACGGGATCATCACCGCCATCATGCTCATGCAGGTGATGCTCCAGACCAATCTGCCGCTGTCCGTGCTGGCGGCGCCGGTGAAGATGTATCCCCAGGTGCTGAAAAACGTGGTGGTCACCGACAAGCAGGCCGCGCTGGAGAACGCCGCCGTACAGGCGGAGGTGGCCGCGGCGGAGGCCGAGCTGGGCTCCGACGGCCGGGTGCTGCTCAGGAAGAGCGGCACGGAGCCGGTGCTGCGGGTGATGTCTGAGGCGCTCACCCATGAGATGTGCGAGCGGAGCGTGGACCGGATCATCGCCGCCATGGAGAAGCAGGGCCTGCTGGTGGAGGTGCGCAAATGATTCGGACAGCGGAGCTGTATGACCTCTCCCACACCGCCGCCAGGCCTCTTCTGGAAAAGACCGAGTATCCCTGGGAGGCGCTGGCCGGCATAGGCGATCTCATCCTGGCCCTGGGACCCGCCCTCCCGGCGGAGGAATATGACCACCCGGCGGAGGATGTGTGGATCGCCAAGGACGCCACGGTGTTCGCCACAGCGTACATCAAGGGCCCCTGCATCATCGGCCACGGCACCGAGGTACGCCAGTGCGCGTTCATCCGGGGCAATGCCCTGGTGGGGGAGCACTGCGTGGTGGGCAATTCCACGGAGCTGAAAAATGTGATCCTGTTCGATAACGTGCAGGTGCCCCACTATAATTACGTGGGCGACTCCATCCTGGGCTACAAAGCCCACATGGGCGCGGCGAGCCTGACCTCCAACGTCAAGAGCGACAAGGCCCTGGTGGTCATCCACAACGGCGGCGAGGATATCCCCACCGGCCGGAAAAAGGTGGGGGCCATGATCGGCGACCGGGTGGAGGTGGGCTGCGGCAGCGTGCTCAATCCGGGCACGGTGGTGGGGCCGGACAGCAACATCTATCCGCTGTCCTCCGTCCGGGGCGTGGTCCCGGCGAACTCGATCTTTAAGGCCCAGGACAACGTGGTGCCCAAGGGCCGGATGTAAGGCAAACACACGCACCGCCGCGGGGGATCGACGCCTGCGGCGGTGTTTGCGAATGAGAGAGGGATCGGAATGGAACGGAACGGGGAACGCAGCTCCGGCCTGGAGCTGATGCGCATCCTCTGCATGCTGCTGATCGTAACGGGCCACTACGGCGTGCACGGGGGATATGATGTGTTCACGGCGGATAACCTGTCAGTCGGGGCCGTGTTCGTGCTGGCTCTGAGCATGTTCGGACAGGCCTCCTGCTCCGCCTTCGCGCTGATCTCGGGGTTTTATATGGTCGAACGCCGGCGGGAACGCCACTACCGGCGCATCGTGCCGTTGGCCGCGGAGATGGTGTTCTACTCCCTGGGGATCTGGCTGATCTCCCTTTTGGGCGGCCGGCCGCTGTCCCTGACGGACGGGCTGAAGGCGTTCTTCCCCTTCCTGTGGGAGTACTGGTATGTGAGCTACTATCTGATTTTTTTCCTGCTCATCCCCTTTATCAATCCCTTTCTCCTCGGCATGCGCAAGAGGACCTTCCTGCGGCTGCTGGTCGTGGTCTACATCCTGTGGTCCGTCATCCCGACGTTCACGGCGAAGGCGTGGTCCTTCAGCCATCTGGATTTTTTCCTGGTGATGTATCTGACCGGCGCCTATATCAAGCTGCACGTGCATGGGAAGGCGTCGTATGATAACCGCTGGAATCTGGCGGCCGCCCTGGCCGCGGCGGCCGTTACCGTGCTGTCCGTGGTGGGATTCGCTGCCGCCGGCTATCTTCTGCACAGCGACTTTCTCGTCTGGAACGCCTGTTATTTCAGGGATTACAGCAAACTGCCGGTGGTGATCTTCGCGGTGGCGCTGTTCCTCTATTTTTCCAATGTGCATTTCGTCAGCCGGACGGTCAATCGGATCGCGGGGTCGATGGTCGGGGTCTATCTCATCCATGACAACTATCTCGCCAGGGAGTATATATGGCAGTCGGTCTGGCCGAATGCCGGGCATCTCGCCGCGCCGTATCTACACGCGGCCATCAAGATCCCGGCGGTCTTTCTCGCGGGGCTGGGGATCGACCTTGTGCGCAGGGCGACGGTGGGGAAGCTGTTTGACGGCTGGTTTTTCCGCCATTGCGACGGCATCTGTGCCTGGGTGCGGGCAAGGCTGCCGGGGCCAGTGAGGGCGCTGCTGTCCGACGAGCCCCAGGAGAGGCCCGGCCGGTGACGCGCGTCATGGGATATGGAAAGCGGGCTGCCGTATGGCAGCCCGTATTTTAGTTGCTGCCGCCCTTGGGGTCCACCGCGGCGGTGGGGACGGTGTTCAGGTTGTGGATGGCGGAGCGGTAATCCTCCGCCGCGTCGATGCTGTCGGGCGGGAAAAACTCCTCCACGGGAAAACGGATCCTGCTGAAGAGCGTGCAGGGATCATCCTCCGAGCCGGAGACGCAGTCCTTGTCGGGCAGGCAGTAGTCGTATACCGGCACCACCAGCTGGCTGTCCCGCTCCAGGCGGATGATGGAGAACTGTCCCAGGGTGGTGAGCCAGACCCGCGCGCCGTCCGTCAGCACCAGGTCCTCCCCGAACCGGGCCAGGATGGCCGCCGGGATGGCGTTCACGTCCGCCATGAGCCCCGTGGGGCAGGCGTCCGCCACCTTCATGTTCAGCGCGATGGGGTCCACGCATTCCACCACGGCGATGGGCTGGGTGTAGCTGTCGGCAAAGGCGCCGTCGGAGGAGAACACCTTGGCGGAGCCCTCGCTGCCGAAGAGCATGACCCGCTTGTTGAACACGCACAGGCCGTTCACCGGATTCTCTCCGGGGAAGGTGGTGCCGGTGACCTCATAGAAATAGGTCACGTCCACGGTGTAATAGCCCCGGTTGAAGCTGATCTCGTCCACGTCCACATCCGCAAACAGCAGCGTGGCCCCGGTGGGCCGGATGCTGAAGGCGCTCTCTATGTACGGCTGAGACGTGTCGCAAAGTTAAAGATACAAATGGAAAACCCACGCTTACATGACTTCCGTACAATATGATTTTGGAGGTTTCCCCATGAAAAGGCTGATTTCCTGTGAATTCAATATGGACAGCGCGTGTGTGGAGCTGGTGTATTCGGATAACAGCATGATCTCCATCGACTGTACCGCCGTGGAGAACGAAGTGGCCGATAACCTGTATCAGCGGTCGGAGTTGGATTACCTGATCTACAATGACCCGCTGGCATACGCTGACTTGATTCTGAACAGCGATCCGCAGGTGTATTTGAGGGCCGTCACGGAATACAAAAAGCCGGAAGACTGACTTGTTGTACTGGTATAAGTTTTTGGGGCAGCGTTCCATACGCTGCCCCGATGATTTTTGCTGGATATTAAACTCCGTATTTGCTAGACACATCATCTTGTGGTATAATTAAATAAAATAGGGTAAATGTGCGACAGGCACATGGTGGAGGCCCATATGTTTTACAGGATGATAGAGAAAAAACGGGATCAGTGGTACGCATCTTCCGACTGTACGATACAGCCGCTGATCGCCTATATGGAAAAGCGCGGCCAGATGCGTGACGTGCAGATCGACGCTATCAAGACCTATCTTTATCTGAAAATTGCCTGTCAGAACGCGCCGCTGTCTGACCTGTTTATTGGCGGAGCATTCAATACCCTTGACCTGAATGCTCTGCCGCTTACTGCCGACGCGAAGGAATATCTGTCCCATGATCCTGCCGCCGTGGCATTGCTGGAGTATGCCCGGCTGACAAACGACGAGGGTGAGCAGGTCTCTGCCAAGCTGGAAGAGCAAATCGAAAATGCCCCTCAAAGCATAGATTACCGCCGAGTTTTCCGGGACATCTTCTATGGCGTTTCCTATACAGATTA
>CANQIO010000056.1 GCA_947624065.1 uncultured Oscillospiraceae bacterium
GCCCAGACCTTCGGCGAGAGCATCCGCGGCCGGTTCCCCGCCGTGCCCATCGTCAGCCCCGCCACCGGCGAGGTGCTCTTTGACACCTCCCCCCGGCTCATGCCCGCCAGCCTCCGGGCGGCGGTGGATCACCCCAAGGTGACCATCCTCAACTGCTCCCTGCACCAGTCCCACCGCTATATCCGCACCTACTACGCCCGGATGTACGAGGCCAAGTTCATCGCCGGCGTCATCGCCGGGGCGCTGGCCGGCGTGGACGACGTGGGCTATATCTGCGACTACCCCATCTACGGCCAGGTGGCGGGCATCAATGCCTTCGCCATGGGCGTGCAGACCGCCAACCCCCGGGCCAAGGTCTATCTGGAGTGGTCCTCCGTGGGCGGCGTGGAGGCCGCGACGAAGCGCCTCACCGACCGGGCCATCCGGCTCATCTCCTCCCAGGATCTGGGCCGTCTGGCCGACCGGGGCCGCACCCCCTTCGGCCTGTCCATCGTCGCCGAGGGCGGCCCGGTGAATCTGGCCATGCCCGTGTGGCAGTGGGGCGTCTATTATGAGGCGCTGCTGCGCCGCGTCCGGGACAAGAGCTTCCGCGCGGAATACGAGGAGAGCAGCAAGGCCCTGAACTATTACTGGGGCATGAGCGCGGGCGTGGTGGAGATGCACTACTCCGACAAGCTGCCCGACGCCACCCGCAAGCTGGCGGGCCTGCTGGAAAAGAGCATCCGGGCCGGGCTGTGCGAGCCCTTCCGCGGCCCGCTCCACGACCAGTCCGGCCACCAGATCATCGGCCGGGACGGCTCCCTGCCCCCGGAGCAGATCATCGACATGACCTGGCTCAACGAGAACGTGGCGGGGTCGATCCCCGCCTATGACCAGCTCACGGACATCGGCAAAGCCACCGTGGGCATCGCGGGCGTCATGGGGCCGGACGAGGCGGCTCCATGAGGATACTGGCCATCTCTGACGTACCCGCAAAGAAATATTACGATTTTTATGAACCGGGCTGCCTGGACGGCTTTGACCTGATCCTGGCCTGCGGGGACCTGCGGCGGTCCTACCTGGAATTTCTGGTCACCATGGCCCACTGCCCGCTGGTATACGTGCGGGGCAACCACGACGACGAGTATCTGAAGGCCCCGCCGGAGGGCTGCGTCTGCGCGGAGGACGAGATCGTCACCGTCAACGGCGTGCGTATCCTGGGTCTGGGCGGCTCCTACCGCTACCGGGACGGCGAGTGCATGTACACCGAGCGCCAGATGCTCCGGCGCATCCGGCGTCTCCGGTGGAAGCTGCGGCGCAGCGGCGGGTTCGACATCCTCCTGACCCACGCCCCCGCCCGGGGACTGAACGACTTCGACACCCTGTCCCACCGGGGCTTCGACTGCTTCAACCAGCTGCTGGATAAGTACTCCCCCAAATACTTCATCCACGGCCACATCCACCTCTCCTATGGCCCCCACATCCCCCAGCGCGTCCAGCGGGGGGATACCTGCGTCATCAACGCCTTCGATCACTGCGAGATCGACTATTGAACGAAACCGAGGCCGCGCCATGAACAAATACAGCAAAAAAGAGCTCTTCGAGTCCGTACCGGTGCCCAAGGCCCTGGCCAGCATGGCCATCCCCACCATCATCAGCCAGCTGATCAACCTGATCTACAACGTGGTGGACACCTTCTTCATCGGCCGCACCGGCAACTCCTATATGGTCGCGGCAGTGACGGTGGTCTTTACCGTTTTCATGATGACCGTGGCGCTTGGCAACCTCTTCGGCATCGGCGGCGGCAGTCTGCTGGCCCGCCTGATGGGTCTGGGGCGGCAGGACGACGCCAAGCGGGTGTGCGCGTTCAGCTTTTACGGCGCTATCGCCGTCTCCCTGGCCTACTCGCTGCTGGTCTGGCTGTTCCTCACCCCCCTGCTGAGGGTGCTGGGCGCGTCGGAGCAGACGGAGGGCTACGCGCGGCAGTACCTGTGGATGACCGTGATCCTGGGCACGCTGCCGGTGGTGCTGAGCGCCGTATGCGCCCACCTGCTGCGCAACGCCGGCTACTCCCGCCAGGCCAGCATCGGCCTGTCCGGCGGCGGCATTTTGAACATCGCTCTGGACCCGCTGTTCATGTTCGTGCTGCTGCCGCCGGGCTGGGAGGTGTTCGGCGCGGCGCTGGCCACGCTTTTGAGCAATGTGGCGGCGTGCCTTTATATGCTCGTCATGCTCAAGAAGCTGTCCCAGGCGGCGCCGCTGAGCATGAGTCCCGCCCTGGCCCGGTCCATCCGGCCGGAGGACCGGCGGGGCGTGTTCGCGGTGGGCGTGCCCTCGGCGCTGCTCAACGCGCTGTTCGACGTGGCAAACGTGTTCCTCAACGCCCTCATGGCCGCCCACGGCGACCAGGCCCTTGCCGCCATCGGCATCGTCATGAAGGCCGAGCGGCTGCCCAACGCCACGAACCTGGGCATCTGCCAGGGGATGCTGCCCATCGTGGCCTACAACTTCACCTCCGGCGACCGGGAGCGGATGAACAGCGTCATCCGCTTTGCCCGCCGCACCGGGCTGGTGGTGTGTTTGTTCAGCATGGTCTTTTTCCAGCTGATGGCCACGCCCATCTGCCGGCTGTTCATGAGCACCTCCGGCTCCTACGCCCAGCAGGCTCTGGAGACCGTCGCGTTCGCCACCGTATTCCTCCGCATCCGGTGCCTGGCCTCGCCGGTGCAGTTCATGAACTACCACACCTCCTTCTGCCTGCAGGCCATGGGCGACGGGCGGGACACGCTGCTGCACTCCGTGGTCCGGCAGATCGTGTTCTACATCCCCTTCATGTTCCTCCTGGACCGGCTGTTCGGCATGACGGGCCTGGTATGCGCCGTCATCGCCGGGGAGACCTGCGGCGGCATTTTCGCGCTGTGGCTGCTGCGCCGGTTCCTGAAAAAGGCCGACGCCGCCTGACTGTGCGGGCCCCTCTGGCCTCATATATTAAACCTCCTGTCGCTTCCGGACATACGGCCCCAGAGCCGTTCCGCCGCGGCAGGAGGTTTTTTGCGCCGCCCGAGGCCAAAAATAAGAAAGAAATAACATTTCCGCGCGGCCGCGTCCTTTCGCCGCCGGCCGCCGCTTTGCTATAATGATACTGTCATCACCACAGAAGATAGGAGACGCGATATGAGCAACCGTATCCTGATTGTAGAGGACGACGAGGCCATCGCCAGCGCGGTGACGCTGAACCTGCAGGTGGCGGGCTATGACTGCGCCGCGTTCGACGACGGCGAAAAGGCGGCCCGCTCCCTGGCGGAGGACCACGCCTATGACCTGGCGCTGCTGGACATCATGCTGCCCGGCATCGACGGGTTCGAGCTTTTCGACCACATGCAGAGATACAACATCCCGGTCATCTACATCACCGCCAAGACCGACTCCGCCTCGGAGATCCGGGGCCTGCGGGACGGCGCGGAGGACTACATCGTCAAGCCCTTCGACATGCTCACGCTGATGGTCCGCATCGAGAAGGTCCTGCGCCGGACGGGACGGCTGAACACCGTCTACCGGGTCCGGGACGTGGAGCTCAACAGCGAGACGCGCACCGTGACGAAGGGCGGCAGGATCGTCTATCTGCAGCCCATGGAGTTCGACGTGCTCCTGCTGCTGATGAAATACAAGAACATGACCGTCACCCGGGAGCAGCTCATGACCGAGGTCTGGGGCTACGACTATGTAGGCGAGACCCGTGTGCTGGACATCAAGATCTTCAGTCTGCGCAAAAAGCTGGACCTGGGCGACGCCATCCGCACGCTCCCCAAGCTGGGCTATCGATTGGAGGACCGGTGAGATGAAGCTTTGGCAAAAGGCGGCGCTGACCTGCGTGGCGGTGCTGGCGGCGGTGGTGGCGGTGTGCTCCGCCGCCATGCTCCTGTACGCCCGGCACACGATCCTGGACATCTCCCGGCAGCAGACCCTCGCCAAGCAGCGGGACCTGGCCGCGTCCTTCTCGGAGATGGCGGGCTATTACCTGCTGGACACGGACTCCGACACCGTGCGGGACTCCCTGGTGCGGTACTGCTTCGACCGGTTCGCCGACGACACCTCCGTGCTGATGCGGGGCGTCGAGACCGTCAGCTCCGCCCTGGACATCGACCCCTCGGCCCTGGCGGAAACGTCCGACAGCGGGCCGTGGAGCGGCGGTCCGGACGGCCGGGACGTCTTTGAGGGGAAGGTCCGGGGCAGGGACATCCTCATGGCTTCCAACACCGTCCTGGTCCGGGACGAGGAATACACCGTCTATACAGTGGTGGACGTCACGGACATCCACCGGGACCTGCTGCGCATGGCGCTGATCTTCCTGGCGGTGAGCCTGGGGGGCATCGGCGCGGGCGCGGGCGCGGTGACGCTGCTGATGCGAAAGGGCGCCAAGCCCCTGGCGGCCCTCTCCGCCGCCGCAAGGCGCATCGCCGGCGGGGAGTACGGCATCCGGGCCGACGTCCGCTCCCGGGACGAGATCGGCGCTCTGGCGGAGGACTTCAACATCATGGCCGGCGCCGTCCAGCGCCATGTGGCGGAGCTGTCGGAGACCGCGGAGCGGCAGCGGCTGTTCATCGGCGGCGTCACCCACGAGTTCAAGACCCCCCTCACCGCCATCCTGCTCCACGCCCGGATGCTGCAGCGGGTCAACATGACCGAGGCGGAGCGGGCCGACTCCCTGCGCCACATCGAACGGCAGTGTACCTGGCTGGAGAGCATGACCCAGAAGCTGCTGAAGGTCATCACCCTCCGGCAGAACATCGTGAAAAAGCCGATCCCGGCGCGGGAGCTGATCGACCGGGTGCGGGACAGCACCCGGCAGCTCATGGCCAGCCGGGGCGTGACGCTGGAGACCGACTGCGGCGGCGAGGTCCTCCTGGCGGACGCGGACCTGATGCAGTCGCTGCTGGTCAACCTGGTGGACAACGCCGGCAAGGCGTACGACCCCGGCGGCGGGGACCGCACCGTCCGGCTGACCATCCGGGACGGCGTGCTGGAGGTGCGCGACGCTGGCCGGGGCATCCCGGCGGAGGCCCAGGAGCGCATCTTCGAGCCCTTTTACATGGTGGACAAGTCCCGGAGCAAGAAAAACGGCGGCAGCGGCCTGGGCCTGGCGCTGGTCAGGCAGATCGCCGACGCCCACGGCGCCCGCCTGGAGGTGGAGAGCTCGCCCGGCCGGGGCACCGCCATCCGGGTGCTCCTGCCGAAATAAGAAAAAGATAAGAACGGGATGATAGTTTTTCCGCGCTGGGCGTCCCATAATGGTGTCATCACCCAGACGGGAGGTCGAACGAGATGAAAAAAACGCTTGCGCTGCTGCTCGCTCTGGCGCTGGCTTTCATCGCCGGGTGTCAGGCCACGCCAGAGAGCTCCATCGTCACCGGCAAGAGCAGCGACGCGCTCATCGAGAAGGCCCAGGGCGACGCCGGGGAGGGCAGTGTGTCCGACAGGGTGGGCCTGACGGCGGAGACCGGTACCCAGGACGCCGGGGAAGGCACACCGTCTTATGTTTATCAGGATACCTTCTCCAACGCTGACGGCTCGATCACCATCAACGTGGACGCCCAGGTCGTCGCGCCGGAGGCGGATTCGGCGGCCATCATCCGGGTGACCGACGGGACCATCACCCAGGAGCAGGCGGATGTGCTGATGGAGGCGCTCGTCCACACGCCCCTGCATGATCCCAACGAACGCTCCAAAGACGAGATCATGGAGCAGATCCTGGAATACAAGCAGATGCTGGCCGAGGGTCCCTCGGAGCAAGACGTGGGCCTCACCTATTATGATAGCGACGGCAATGAGCTGTCCTGGGAACAGTCCATGCAGCAGGCCATCGACCGGCTCCAGGAGCAATACAGCGCCGCCCCGGAGATGGATGCCATCGCTCCCATATCCGGCCAGTTCGTGGAGAAGGACGGCATATCCTTGATCGAGGGCGTCGGCTATTCCGAGGAATACGGCTACGAATCACTCCAGATCGGGAATTTCGCGGGCCTTGGCGCTCATCGAGCGCTCTATGACCGAAACAGCGCCGGCAATGGGGCCTATATCCTCCTCAGCCCGCTCTACATCCAGTACGCGGACGCGGCGGGCCGGGAGCTGCCCGGACTGACGATCTCCGCCGATGACGCCCAGGCGCTGACCGACCCGCTGGTGGAAAAGCTGGGCATTGATAACATGGCGCTTTACGCAGCCAGAAAGGGATACAGCGCGGAAAGCGAGCGGTGGCCGGAGCGGGATTTCTGGGTCTTGCTGTACACCCGCTGCTTTGGCGGCATCCCCATCACCTACACCTCCGCCACCGGCGATATGATGACGGACGCGGCGGTATATAACGAACCCTGGCCTTACGAGACGCTGGCCTTTTTCGTGGATGACAGCGGCATCGTGGGGCTGCACTGGGAGGCCCCCTATACCATCGGGGACACCGTGACGGCAGATTCCGCGCTGCTGCGGTTCGAGGACGTGATGGACATCTTTGAGAGGATGTATCTGGTGGACAACGACGGCCAGGAGCAGACCGTCGCCGTGGACCGGATATGCCTGGGCTACACCCGCATCGCCGAGCAGAACAGGGCGGGCTCCGGCCTCCTGGTGCCGGTGTGGGATTTCTTCGGCAGCGTCACCGATAAGAACGGGAACGCGACGGCCGACCCCGGCGCCAGTCTTTTGACCATCAACGCCATCGACGGGTCCGTCATCGACCGGGATATGGGGTATTAAGGAGGGAGAAACATGAAAAAAACGCTTGCATTGCTGCTCGCTCTGGCGCTGGCCTTCATCGCCGGCTGCCAGGCCACACCGGAGAGCTCCATCGTCACCGGCAAGAGCAGCGACGCGCTCATCGAGAAGGCCCAGGGCGACGCCGGTGAGGGCGCTCTGGCCGAAAAGCTGGGCGCGCCGGAAACATATCAAAGCACCGCATCCAGCGCCGACGGGAAGCTGACCGTGACCATCGACGCGGCCGTCACCGTCCCGGAGGCGGAGAAGATCCCCATCTGGCGGGTGGAGGACGGCTCCATCGCCCAGGAGCAGGCGGACGCGCTCATCCAGGGGCTGGTGCGCACCACGCTCTATGACCCCGACCTGCCGATGACCAAGGACGAGGTCATGGAAAAGCTCCTGGACGCCAAGCAGCAGCTGGCCGAGGGCCCCTCTGAACAGGAAGCGAGCGCGATCTATCTGACCGTGGGCGACGAGGCGGGCGAGGACGGCACCATGACCTGGGAGGAGCACATGCAGGACACCATCGACCGGCTCACCGAGCAGTATGAGTCCGCGCCGGAGACGGTTCAGCCAAAGCCCATCTCCGGCCAGTTTGAGCCGCTGGACGAAAAAGCCGAGAGCATCCTCGGCAAGGGCTATGAGGAGGATGTGGGCTATGAATCCCTGTCGGTGTCCAACAACCACTGGCAGACCGGCATGTCCACCGCCCACTACTACCGTGGGGACAGCGGCACATACGTCTCCGGCACCCTGTTGTCCCGGGAGGAGATCGCCCAGCGCTATCCGGACTTTGACCTGAGCACGCTGCCTGAGCTGACCATAACGGAGCAGGCGGCGGCGGAGCTGGGCGACGCCCTGGTGGATACGCTGGACATCCCCGGCATGAGCCTGTATTCCGCCCGGAAGCTCTATGACACCGCGTCCCTGGCCTTCCCGGACCAGGACCTGCCCGTCAGGTGCCGGTGGGTGCTGCAATATACCCGCGTGGTGGACGGGGTGCCCATCACCTACGCCGGCAATCTGATGACGGTCGCCCTCACCGATGACGGGGTCTTTCGGATGCCCTGGGGGTATGAGACGCTGTGCCTATACGTGGGGGATGACGGCATCGATGAATTGCGCTGGGAAGCGCCCTATGCGCTGACGGAGACGGTGACCGGGGACAGCGCCCTGCTGCCCTTCGGGGACATCATGGACATCTTTGAGAAGATGTACGTCGTGCAGAACGACGGCCAGGCCAAGGACGTGGCCGTGTCCGACATCCGCCTGGGCTACACACGGGTGCTGAAACAGGACGAGGACGGCGTGGGACTGCTGGTGCCGGCGTGGGACTTTTTCGGGACCATCACGGACGAGGACGGCGACCCCAGGGGCAACCCGGACGACAGTCTTTTCACCATCAACGCCATCGACGGGACCGTCATCGACCGGAGCCTGGGATACTGAATCCCCGCAAAAAGCGCTTTCCTCCGGCGGCGTCTTAAGAAAATCTTAAGGATATCTTAAGGAACTTGATGCTGATCCGATGCAGGCGGGTGCTAGGATAGCGCCCGAACCGGAAACGGTATCCTGTAACGGAGGAACGAACGCATGAAAAAACGCGTCGCGGCCGCGCTGGCGGCCCTTATACTGCTGCTTGGCGGCTGCCAGGCCACGCCGGAAAAGGGCGTGGTAGCCAGCAAGAACAACGGTGCCTTTGAATCGGCGCTGGAAAACACCCCGGCGGCGGAGAGCGCCGACGGACAGCGGACCGCCCCCGCGGCGGAGCCGGTGGTCCATGAGGACGCTTCCGCACCGAGATGGGGGACGTGCCGTTCCATGTGCTGGTGACGGAGCCGACGGTGCCCGGCTCCATGCCGGTGCTGCGGGTCCGGCCCATGGAGCTGACGGGAGATACCGTCAAACAGGTCGGCCAGGCGTTCTTCGGCGACGGGACGGTGATCGAGTTCACTGGTGAGATGAACAAGGCGGAGGCGGAGCAGGCCCTCTTGGAGGCCAAGCAGCAGTATGCCGACTGGGAGTACCGGATCGAGCAGGACCCCCTTGTGGACGCGGACGACCGGGACTTTGTGCGGCAGAGCTTTGAGGACCGCATCGCCCATCTGGAGCAGGCCTACGCCGACGCGCCGGAGACTGTGGAGCAAAAGCCCCTGGACTGGCAGTTCCACGACCAGAGCTACTTCCCCAACTACTACGGCTATCAGGACGACGGGACCCAGTACATCCAGGGCATGGGGACCTATGAGGGCGACGCCTTCCAGATCGTCGCCAGAAAGCGCCTGGGAGACGATTACAAGGTACAGCGGCTGAGCGTGGACCGGTACGTGCCCGAGGACGTACTGGCTGCGGAGTACGCCGCAAACGGCGGGGAGAACGCGCAGCCGCCGGCGGTGGATATGGACGCCGCCCTGGCCAAGGCCCAGGAGATGCTCGCGGCCATGGGCGTGGGTGAGTTCGCCCCCGTGCCGGACGTGACGCTGAAGTCCCTCGACTGGTACTTCGGCGATATCCCCGCAGTGCTGATGACGCCGGTATACGCCGGTGTGCCCCTGACCTATCACGTAGGCGGGTTCAACCCCGGCGGCAAGACCAGCGACGCGTACGCCACCAACTACGGCTATGAGGAGGCGGCGTTCCGCTTCGACGAGGACGGCCTGGTCAGCTTTACCTGGGAGGACATGCACCAGGTGGAGGAGACCGTGAACGCCGATGTACAGATGCTGCCCTTCGATGAGGTGCTGGCCGCCGCGGAGGACCAGATGCGCCTGATCGACATGAGCAAGATCAGCACCCCCGTTGAGGGCACCAGCCAGCAGGTGGAGGTGACGGACGTGCTCCTGGGCTTCTCCCGCATCCGGATGAAGGACAGTGCCACGGATTATTACTTGGTGCCCACCTACACCTTCTACGGCACCATCACCTGCTGCGACGAGAGCGGCCAGCCCTTCCAGTTCCCCCTCTATGACGACGCGGGCAACCCCACCGGGGAGACCGCCACCGTCAGCGAGGTGCGGGAGCTGGCGGTCATCAACGCCGTGGACGGCACCGCCATCGATGTGGCACTCGGCTATTGAGCAAGGCGCCGGTCCGCCGGGGCCGGCCACACAGGAGGACACATGAGAAACACCATTTTATCCAGTGTCCGGCAGAGCCTGTGTTCCGCCCGCTTCGCCCTGGGCGCGGTGTTCATCGCCCTGGTGCTTTTCCTCTCCTCCATGGACGCCGTGACGGAGGCGTTCCGGGCGGAGGACCCGCTGGACTGTGGCTTTCACGGCAAGTTCATACTGGACGCCCTGGACGGGGACGGGCTCACCATCTGCCTGCCCATCGTGTGCGCGCTGCCCTACGCGGCCAGCTTCGTGGACGATGTGAAAACGAACTTTTTGAAACTCTATATCTCCCGCACCAGCAATCGGGGCTATAT
>CANQIO010000057.1 GCA_947624065.1 uncultured Oscillospiraceae bacterium
ATCAATTCCATCTATGTGTTCGATGACAAGCTGCTGTTTACTTACAACTTCAAAGATGGCACGGAGCCGATTACCCTTTCGGAGATAGAGGCCGCCTTTGGTTCGGATTTGGAGCAGGTTGCTCCACCAAGGACCCCGGAGACCAAACGGTCTCCGGGAATCTTTTTGTCTGTGTCACACGCCGCTCGCCCCGTAGTTGGCCAGGACCCGGGCGCTGGGATCGTCCACGTCGCAGCCGGCCCAGGACTTGTTGGGCATCCAGAAATCCTTTACCATCTCCGCCTGGCCGGGGTAGTATTTCTCGAAGATCTCCCGGTAGAGCAGGCTCTCCTTGGTAAAGGGGCGGGCAAAGTCGTAGCGCATGCGCTTTTGCTCGAATTCTGCGTCGGTGTACCGGCCCGCGGCGTATTCCTTCAGATCGTCCACCATGGAGTGGCCCACCGCGTCGGAGAAGGCCGCCTTCTGCCGCCAGAGGATGGCATCCGGGAGGATGTGGTCGTTCTCGAACGCCCGGCGCAGCAGATATTTGCCCATGTGGTAGCTGTTCACCTTCAGCGCCGGGTCCACCTGCATGACGTACCGGACGAATTCCAGGTCCCCGAAGGGCACCCGCGCCTCCAGGGAGTTGGAGCTGATGCACCGGTCCGCCCGGAGCACGTCGTACATGTACAGCTCATCCACCCGCTTTTTCGCCTCCTGCTGGAAGGCCTCCGGGGAGGGGGCGAAGTCGGTGTATTTGTAGCCGAACAGCTCGTCGGAGATCTCGCCGGTCAGCAGCACCCGCACGTCGGAGTGGTCGTGGATGGCCTTGCAGCACAGATACATCCCCATGCTGGCCCGGATGGTGGTGATGTCGTAGGTGCCCAGCATGGCGATGACCACCTCCAGCGCGTCGATCACCTGCTGGCGGGTCATGTAGACCTCCGTGTGGTCCGCGCCGATCCAGTCCGCCGCCTGGCGGGCGTATTTCAGGTCGATGGCGTCGGTGTCCATGCCGATGGCGAAGGAGCGGATGTGCCTGCCCAGGATGCGGGCGGAGATGGCGCACACCAGGCTGGAGTCCAGCCCGCCGGACAGCAGGAAGCCCAAGGGCGCGTCCGCGTCCAGCCGCTTGTCCACCGCCAGAATCAGCTTTTCCCGGATGTTCCGGCACACCGTGTCGATGTCGTCCGGCAGATAACGGTCCACGGTGGTCAGATCCGCGTACCGGACGAACTTCCCGTCGACCCAGTAGTGGCCGGGAGGGAAGGGCGTGATCTTTTCGCACAGGCCCACCAGGTTTTTCGCCTCGCTGGCAAAGACCATGGAGCCGTCGGAGAGCTGGCCGTAAAACAGCGGCCGGATGCCGATGGGGTCCCGGGCGGCGATGAACCGGTCCCGCTGGCTGTCATAGAGGATCATGGCGAACTCCGCGTCCAGCATCTTGAACATGTCCAGCCCGTACTTGCGGTACAGCGGCAGGATGATCTCGCAGTCGGACTCGCTGACGAAATCATACTCCTTCGCCAGCTCCGCCTTCAGCGGCCGGAACAGGTACAGCTCCCCGTTGCATACCGCCATGTCCCCGCCCAGGTGGAACGGCTGCATCCCGTTGGGGTGCAGGCCCATGATGGCCAGCCGGTGGAAGCACAGCCAGCCGGGCCCCGCCGGCTCGATCCGGCTCATATCCGGCCCCCGGAAGCAGGTCCTGTCAAAATACGGCCGCAGCTCATCCCGGGTCAGCGTTCGTTTGGTGAATCCCATGATACCGCACATCGTTTTCTTCTCCTTGCCCTTGATGAAAAAAGAGCAAAGACGCCCTGAGTACAGAACGTCTTTGCTCTTGGGGTGGATTATAAGCGATGCTTCTTGTTTTGTCAAGAATAATTTATCTTTATTTTTCCTCGCCCAGGTGCAGCTGCTGGAAATACTTGCGGTAATTCTCCCGGAACATGCGCTGATAGGCGGCGTTGTCGGAGTGGTGCAGCTCGTGCAGGTAGTGGTGCTCCTGGCCGGAGATGGAGGTGTCGGACCGGCCCAGCATATACACCGCCAAGTCCGAGCACTGGTCGGACACGCGCTCCAGGTTCTGGAGGATGTTCTCATACTGGATGCCGCTGAACATGTCGCAGCTGCCGCTGGTCATGCGTTCCACATGCCGGGCCTTCATCACCTCGATGATGTCGTCGATGACCTCCTCCAGGGGCTCCACGGCACGGGCCTTCGCCAGGTCGTCGGATTTGAACACGTCCACCGTCATGGCCAGGATGTCCCGCACCACGGTGAAGGCGCCCTTCAGGTCCGTCATGGCGTCGTCGGACAGAGGCTTGCCCTTTTCGGCGAGATGCTCCTGGTCGTGCTGGATGTTCTGGGCCAGGTCGCCGATGCGCTCGAAGCAGGTGAGGGCCTTGATCTGGAAGTTCTGGGCCCGGTTGTCGAGGTCGCGGTTCACATAGGGGGACAGGCTCACCACGTACTGGTTGGCCGCGTCGGCCATCCGGTCCAGCAGCTCTTCCCGCTGGGCGATGCGCTCGGTGCGCTTGGGATCGAACTCGAACAGCTGCTGGCGCGCGGCGTCGTAGTTGTGCAGGGCCACGTCGCCCATATGGCCGATCAGGTGGGCGGACTGGGCCAGGGCCAGGGAGGGGCTGGTGACCAGGTGGCTGTCCAGCTCCCGCAGGTTCTCCAGGATGTCCCGATCCTCCTCATCCATGGGCTTGTCGGGCACCAGCTTTTCCGCCAGCCGGGCGAACTGCCCGCTCAGGGGCAGCAGCAGCACCGCCGGCACCAGCCGGAACAGGCCGTGGATGTTGGCCACGCCGCCGGAGTCCAGGGAGCTGTACCACAGCCCGTCGCCCAGCACGCCCGCTGCGCGCAGCACCGCCATGGCCAGGGCGATGAGCACCGCGGCGCAGAGGTTATAGATCACATGCACGGTGACCGTGCGGATCTGCTCGGGCTTGGCGCCGATGCGGCTGACCGCGTAGGCGGAGATGCTGTCGGCCACGTTCACGCCGATGATCACGGCGAACACCCCGCAGAACCGCACGCCCACGGAGCTGGCCACCGACTGGAGGATGCCGATCACGGCGGAGGAGCTCTGGATCACGGCGGTGACGCCGGCGCCGGCCAGGAAGCCCAAAAAGTAGTTGCCCTCAAAGGCGGTGAGCATCCGGCTGAGGCTGTCGCCGAAGGAGCTGACCGCGTCGCTCATGGAGATGAGGCCCATGAACAGCACCCCGAAGCCCACCGCGATGGTGCCCACGTTCTTGGAGGCGCCCCGCTTCACGAACATGATCAGCACGATGCCCGCGATCAGGGCCATGGGGGCCAGGTTCTTGGCGTTGAAGAAATACAGGACGCTGCCCGTGCCCGCCTGCACGTCCATGAGCCGGATGATCTGGGCGGTGATGGCGGTGCCCACGTTGGCGCCCAGCACGATCCCGATGGACTGGCGGAAGGTGAGGAACCCCGCGCCCACCAGGCCCACCGTCAGCACGATGGCGGCGTGGGAGCTCTGGATCATGCAGGTGACCAGCGCGCCCAGCAGAAAGCCCAGCGCCGGACGGCTGGTGACCTTCTCCAGCGCCGCCTTCATGGCCCCGCCGGAGCAGCTGCTCAGTCCGTCCCCCATGACCCGCATGCCGTACAGGAACATGCTCAGTCCGCCCAGCATGGACACGATCCTATAAAACAGATCCATATCCGACATCTCTTTTCCGGGGACCGTTCTTCGGCGCGAACGCCCTATCCCCTCAAGTATATACTATAGGATAGATCCGTTCGGTACAAGTTAAAAATAGGTGTCATTTTATTACGCTTTCCACGAAAATGCGCCGGCGGCATTGACTTGTCCTTGTGGGCCATGATAGAATACTGCCCAAGATATTGTACAGGCTCCCGCCGCCCGCCCGGCGGCTGTTCCTGCTATTTGTGTGTGACAAGGAGGTCCCCATGGCACATTTTTATGAAGAACCGTCCCATACCTTCAACGAGTATCTGCTGATCCCCGGCTACACCTCGGAGCAGTGCGTGCCCGGCAACATCTCGCTGAAAACGCCACTGGTGAAGTTCAAAAAGGGCGAGAGCCCGGCCATCACGCTGAGCATCCCCATGGTCAGCGCCATCATGCAGTCCGTGTCCAACGACACCCTGGCCATCGCCCTGGCCCGGGAGGGCGGCCTGTCCTTCATCTACGGCTCCCAGTCCATCGAGGACGAGGCGGCCATGGTGGCGCGGGTGAAGAACCATAAGTCCGGCTTCGTGGTCAGCGCCTCCAACGTGACGCCGGACGCCACTCTGGGGGACATTTTGCGCCTGAAGGCGAAAAACGGCTTCTCCACCGTGGCCGTCACCGAGGACGGCTCCCCCAACGGAAAGCTCCTGGGCATCGTCACCAGCCGGGACTATCGGGTCAGCCGCATGTCCGAGGACGCCGTGGTGCGGGATTTCATGACCCCCTGGAGCAAGCTGGTCACCGCCCCCGAGGGCACCAGCCTCAAGGAGGCCAACGACATCATCTGGGACCACAAGCTCAACGCCCTGCCCATCGTGTCCGACGACGGGCGTCTGCAGTACTTCGTTTTCCGCAAGGACTACGACAGCCACAAGGAGAACCCCGACGAGCTGCTGGACAGCCATAAGCGGCTGCTGGTGGGCGCGGGCATCAACTCCCGGGACTATGCCCAGCGGGTGCCGGCTCTGGTGGAGGCCGGGGCGGACGCGCTGTGCATCGACTCCTCGGAGGGATATTCCATCTGGCAGAAGCGGACCATCGCCTGGATCCGGGAGCGCTACGGCGACAGCGTGAAGGTGGGCGCCGGCAACGTGGTGGACGCCGACGGGTTCCGGTTCCTGGCCGAGGCCGGGGCGGACTTCGTGAAGGTGGGCATCGGCGGCGGCTCCATCTGCATCACCCGGGAGACCAAAGGCATCGGCCGCGGCCAGGCCACGGCGGTCATCGAGGTGGCCAAGGCACGGGACGAATACTTCAAAGAGACCGGCGTCTATGTGCCCATCTGCTCCGATGGCGGCATCGTCTATGACCACCACATCACCCTGGCGCTGGCCATGGGCGCGGATTTCGTCATGCTGGGCCGCTACTTTGCCCGCTTCGACGAGAGCCCCACGCCCAAGCTGAATATCAACGGCACCTATGTGAAAGAGTACTGGGGCGAGGGCTCCAACCGCGCCCGGAACTGGCAACGCTACGATCTGGGCGGGGCGGAGAACCTGTCCTTCGAGGAGGGCGTGGACAGCTACGTCACCTATGCCGGCGGCCTGCATGAGAACGTGCAGATGACGCTGTACAAGGTCAAGTCCACCATGTGCAACTGCGGCGTCACCGACATCCCCTCTCTGCAGCGGGAGGCCAAGCTGACCCTGGTATCCGCCACCAGCATCGTGGAGGGCGGCTACCACGACGTGACACTGCGCACCACCAGCGCCATCAAATAATTCAGGAGGCCCATTATGACCGATATCGAGATCGCCCAGGCGTGTAAGATGCAGCCCATCGCCGCCATCGCGGAGAAGGCCGGCGTGGATGAAAAGTACCTGGAGCCCTACGGCAAGTATAAGGCCAAGGTGGACTACGCCCTGCTGGACGAGAGCCCCCGGCCCGACGGAAAACTGATCCTGGTCACCGCCATCACCCCCACCCCCGCGGGGGAGGGCAAGACCACCACCAGCATCGGCCTGGCGGACGGACTGCGCCGGATCGGCAAAAACGCCATCCTGGCCCTGCGGGAGCCGTCCCTGGGTCCCGTGTTCGGCGTCAAGGGCGGCGCCGCCGGCGGCGGCTATGCCCAGGTGGTGCCCATGGAGGACATCAACCTCCACTTCACCGGCGACTTCCACGCCATCGGCGCGGCCAACAATCTGCTGGCCGCTATGCTGGACAACCACATCTATCAGGGCAACGCCCTGCATATCGACCCCAAGACCGTCACCTGGAAGCGCTGCGTGGACATGAACGACCGGCAGCTGCGCCATGTGATCGACGGCATCGGCGGGCGCGTCAACGGCGTGCCCCGGGAGGACGGCTACGACATCACCGTGGCCACGGAGATCATGGCGGTGTTCTGCCTGGCAAGCTCCATCCATGACCTCAAAGAGCGCCTGGGCCGCATCGTGGTGGCCTATACCTATGACGGCGCGCCGGTGACGGCGAAGGATCTGAAGGCGGTGGGCGCCATGGCGGCCCTTTTGAAGGACGCGCTCAAGCCCAACCTGGTCCAGACGCTGGAGGGCACCCCGGCCTTCGTCCACGGCGGCCCCTTCGCCAACATCGCCCACGGCTGCAACAGCGTGCTGGCCACCCGCATGGCCATGAAGCTGGCCGATTACACCGTCACCGAGGCGGGCTTCGGCGCGGATCTGGGCGCGGAGAAATTCCTGGACATCAAGTGCCGCTATGCCGGCCTGACCCCCTCCGCGGTGGTGGTGGTCGCCACCATCCGGGCGCTGAAGATGCACGGCGGCCTTGCCAAGACCGAACTGAGCCGTGATGACCTGGCGGCCCTGGAGAAGGGCATGCCCAACCTTCTGCGCCATGTGAGCAACATCAAAAACGTCTACGGCCTGCCCTGCGTGGTGGCGGTCAACCGCTTCCCCACGGACACGGACGCGGAGGTGGCCCAGGTCATCGCCAGCTGTGCCAAGCTGGGCGTGAAAGCGGTGCTTGGCGACTTCTGGGCCAAGGGCGGCGCCGGCGCCACCGACCTGGCGGCCGAGGTGGTCCGGGTGTGCCAGACCGAAAAGCCGGACTTCCATTTCAGCTATGAGCTGGACCTGCCCCTGGAGAAGAAGATCGAAGCGGTGGTCCGCAAGGTCTATGGCGGCGCGGGCGTGGCCATCCTGCCGGCGGCCCAGAAGCAGATCGCCCGGCTGGCCGAGCTGGGCTTCGGCGGCCTGCCGGTGTGCATCGCCAAGACCCAGTACAGCTTCTCCGACGATCCGACGCTGCTGGGCGCGCCGGAGGGCTTCACCGTCACGGTGAAGGAGGTCAAGGTATCCGCCGGCGCCGGCTTTGCCGTGGTGCTCACCGGCGACATCATGACCATGCCGGGCCTGCCCCGTGTGCCCGCCGCGGAGAAGATCGACGTGGACGACAGGGGCGTCATCTCCGGGCTGTTCTAAGGAAATGGAAGAAAGAGGAAAACTTGTCGTGATCGAGGGCGTGGACGGCAGCGGCAAGGCCACCCAGGCAAAGCTGCTGTATGAGGCGCTCAGAAGCCGGGGCGTATCCGTCCGGCAGGTGTCCTTCCCGGACTATGCAAGCGAGTCCTCCGCGCTGGTGAAGATGTACCTGCGGGGGGACTTCGGCAGGAAGCCGGGGGACGTGAACGCCTATGCCGCGTCCAGCTTCTACGCCGTGGACCGCTACGCCAGCTTTAAAAAGGACTGGGAGGCGTTTTACCGGTCCGGCGGCGTGGTGGTAGCGGACCGGTACGCCACCTCCAACGCCGTGCACCAGTGCTCCAAGCTGCCCGAGGGGGAATGGCCCGCGTTTTTGGAGTGGCTGTTCCATTTCGAATATGACCTTTTGGGCATCCCCGCGCCGGATCAGGTGATGTTCCTGCAGGCGGAGGCCGCCGTGACCGAGAAGCTGCTTTTGAAGCGCTACCACGGCGACGAGAGCCGGGAGGATATCCACGAGGCGGACCGGGCGTACATGGCCCGCTCCCGCCGGGCGGCGGAGTACTGCGCGGAGAAGCTGGGCTGGATCACGGTCCACTGTACTCATGACGGCGGGATGCGCCCGGTGGAGGACATCCACGGGGAGATCATGGAAAAGCTGAAAATATAAGAACACCCGCCCGGCAGACGCCGGGCGGGTCTCACATCTCCTGAACAGCGGCATAGGATGGGCCGGGGGAGATGTCATCATGCTTGACGCGGAAAAACTGATCGCCGTGGCGAAGGGCGAGATCGGCTACCGGGAGAAGGGCTCGAACAAGGACCTGGACGACCCGGCGGCCAACGCCGGCGGCGCCAACTGGACCAAGTATGCCAGGGACCTGGCCGCGGCGGGGTATTATAACGGCAACAAGAACGGCTTCGAGTGGTGCGACGTGTTCACGGACTGGTGCTTTTATAAGGCTTTCGGCCCCGACGCCCAGCGCATCCAGTGCCAGACCGGCCCGCTGGGGGCGGCGGTGCCCTTCTCGGCGGGGTATTATCAGGCGCTGGGCCGGTATGACCGGACGCCCCGCCGGGGGGACCAGGTGTTTTTTCAGGAAAATGGCGCGCTGGTGCACACCGGCATCGTGACGGAGGTCACCGCCGGCCGCATCGCCACCGTGGAGGGCAACGCCGGCAACCGGGTCGCGGACCGGTCCTATGCCCGGACCGATGCGTATATCGCCGGGTTCGGCCATCCGCTGTACGAGGGGGAGGAGGGCGGCGTTCCCGCCGCCGGGTTTCCGGACGCCCGTGTGGGCGCGCCGCTGACCGTGACGCTCAATCTGCTGCGCCAGGGCCATTCGGGGCCCCAGGTGCTCGCCCTGCAGCGGCTGCTGGCGGCCGCCGGCTATACCGACGGGGCGGGCCGGCCCCTGCAGACGGACGGCGCGTTCGGCCCTGCCACTGCCGCGGCGGTGATCAAGGCCCAGAAACGGCTCTTTCCCACCGAGCCTGCCCAGTGGGACGGCCAGGTGGGCCGCCGCACCTGGTCGGCACTGCTGCAGGCAGAATAAAACCGCGCCCCGGACCCCGGGGCGCGGCTGATATTATTTTTGTCGTTTCAGCGAACAGCCGGCGCAGCTTGCGGCAAACAGACCGACCCAGATCAGAACACACATAGGCCATACGCGGCTGACAAAAGGACTAATGACCGAAGAGGCCAGTGTGAGCCATGGCAGGAAAAACATCTGCGTGGCCAATCCGATGATATTTCCCCAATACGCTTTCAGAACGATCTCCTGATAGAGAACGAGCAGCAGCATCACCAGTCCGAACGCGCACATGAAAAACGACTGCATGAGCAGGCTGCGGTCAGGATCTGACAGCTTGCATGCCAGGTATCCCCAGCCGATCAGAAGCAGAACGGACGCCATTACAGCAACAAAGCCGTGGATGGGAAAAACCGATAATATCCAATTCAGCAAAAAGCCCGCGAGCAGCGGCAAAACACCGACGCAGATCAGCCGCACCATCTTCGCCATGAGCTCACCTCCGTGCAGTCATTATATCGGAGCAGTTCGAGGAAGTCAAGGCGATGCTGGCAAGAGTGATAGCGCTTTTGGAGGCAAAATAGGTGTCCACTTTGGTGTCCACTTAAACGGTTCCAAACAGCTCTAAACGGTACTGTTTTGTGCTTGCGACTGCCGCAGTTTCAATATAACAAAAAGCCCTGCAAGTACCGAAAACACGGTATTTGCAGGACTTTTTCCATTCTGGTCGGAGTGAGGTGACTTGAACACCCGGCCTCTTGGTCCCGAACCAAGCGCGCTACCAACTGCGCTACACCCCGATACATTGTTCCCCCGTTGGGGTCCCCGCGCGAACCCCGTGCTCCGGGTCTCCGCGAATCGCAAAAGGGGCGCTCCTTTCGGGGTCCCCATGAAAACCCAGCGAAGCGGTTTTCATGGGGAGAAGGAGGAAGTTTTCCGACCGATGGAGAGGACGCGCCTGCGCGGCCGCGACATCCTCGGGAAACTTCCGACGTGGAGCAGGTGAAGGGAATCGAACCCTCGTATTCAGCTTGGGAAGCTGATGTTCTGCCAT
>CANQIO010000058.1 GCA_947624065.1 uncultured Oscillospiraceae bacterium
TCCCAGCCCTCCGGGTCGGTGGCGTCCAGGTCGATGACCATGGCCCGCTCGCCGTTGACGCCGGTGGTCCGGGCGTAGGGGTCGCAGGCCTCGTTCACCTGGCCGCCCACCTCCACCGAATAGGTGTAGTAGGTGCCGTTCAGGTCGCCGGCCTTCTCCGCCACCCAGGTGCCGTTCACGTCCGGCTGCATGGGCAGCTGCTCGATGAGGTCGTCCGTCCCTGCGGTGCCGCCGGCATAGAGGTTGACCGCCACGGACTTGGCGGTGGGGGCCCACACACGGAAGGACGTTTTCTCCGCCGTCCAGACCGCGCCCAGGTCGTCCCCGTCGTAGGTGTATTCCGCTTCAAAGCTCTCGGTAGAATAAACGCTCGGCATGGTGATCTTATACTCCGTTCCGTCAAATACCAGTTGATAGGTGCCCGCGGCATCCAGCGCCTCGCCCAGGGTCAGCACATAGCCGCTCTCCCGGTCGGGCTCCGCCGCCGCGATGGGCACGGCCGTGCCGTCCGCGTCCAGGACCTGGAACGCCTCGAGCGGATCGCCGCCCACGGCGCCGGTGGCGGTGACGAGCACGGCGGACGCGTCCGCGTCATACTGGGCCCCGGTGATCAGCACGCCGGTGGCCACGTCGTCCCCGTCCACGCGGGTGTAGCCCTCCACGCCGGACTGTACGTAGATATGTACGGTGCCGGCCGTCACGTCCGGCAGGTCGATGAACTGGTCGGCGTTGATGTCCTTCGCCTTCCAGCCGTCGCCGCCCTGGCGGACGATGAAGCCCACCTGGGTGACGCCCGCCGGCACCGGGATGGTGGCCACCATCTCCCCGTCCTCCTCGGCGAAGGGATAGGCGGCGCCGTCCTTTCCGGGGGCCCAGGACCAGACGTCCCAGTCGTCATATTGCCCGTCGGGCCGGTCGTAGTGCAGCTTGATCACCACGCCGTCCCCGTCCGCCAGGGCGGACACCGTACCGCCGAATCCGGCGGCGAGCAGCAGTACCAGCGCCAGCAGCGCGCAGCCGGCGCGTCTCGTAAAAAGTCTCCAGCTCCGTTTCATGGTCGATCCTCCGTTTTTCAGTCAGTATAGGTCATTTATGCCAAGGCCAGCACCACGCTGGTCTGGGGGTCGAGGGTGAGGGTGGTGCCGTCCAGGACGGCGCCGCCCATGCCGATGGACGCGTTGATGCCGGCGATCTCCAGGCCCGTGACGTCCGCCAGCTCGATGACGGCGGGCTCGGTGGTGGTGTTGTGCAGCACCATCACCATGGTCCCCTCCCAGCTGGCGGTGAAGCCGCCCACCCGGGTGTCCTCCAGAGCCAGGGCGGCGTACTCCCCGTGGCTGATGGCGGGGTTGGCCTTGCGGATCAGGATGAGCTCTTTGTAGTAGGAATACAGGCTGTCCCCGTCGGCCATCTGCTCGATGGCGGAGGCGTCCGCCCGGGCGTGGTCATAGCTGGCGCCCTCCGGGTCGGCCACGGTGTCGCCGTCGCCCCACTCCATCTTCAGCCGGCGGTTGGCGTCGGTGCTGGAGCCGCCCCGGGAGCCCCGCAGGCCCAGCTCCTCGCCGTAGTAGATGAACGGGGAGCCGGAGGACAGCAGGTACAGGTTGGCGGCCATCTGCATGGTGCCGTTGGCGGCGCTCAGATAGCCCGCCGCCCGGTCCATGTCGTGGTTGGACACGAAGGGGACGATCATGGCGTCCTCATTCAGACCGTGCACCCGGTCCAGATAGGACTGCACATAGGCGGTATACCGGTTCACATTGCCGGCCTTGGCGCACTGGGCGATGAGGCCGTCGGCCTGGGAGGTGGTGAAGTCGAAGCAGTTGAGGGCGGGGTAATACCGGTCGGTGACGCCGTCGGCGTCCCACACCTCCGCCACGGTGTAGATGTCCGGCCGGATGGCCTTCAGCTGGCCGATATACCACTGCCAGAAGGCCGCGCTGCGCTCGTTGTCGCCGAAGTAGATATACTTGGCCGCGTCGAAACGGAACCCGTCCACGCCCAGCTCCAGATAGTGCGCCGCCACGTCCAGCACCGCCTGGCGCACATCGTCGTTGTCGTAGTTCAGCTCCGGCATGCTCTCGGAGAAGTTGCACTCATAATACACGTCCGTGCCGGCCAGCTTGGCGAAGGTCATGCCGGCGGGCGCGGTCTCGCCCTCGGTATAGTAGGAGTAGAAATCATAATAGGGGTCCTGCTCGTCGCCGGCGCGATGGGCGTCGGCGAAGGACTGAAACCAGGGGTTGCCCGTGCCGGTGTGGTTGATCACCAGATCCAGGATCACCTTCACGTTGCGCTCGTGGCACAGGTCCACCAGCTCTTTCAGGTCCTCCTCGGTGCCGAAGGCGGGGTCGACGGCGTAATAGTCGTCCACGTCGTATTTGTGGTAGCTGCCCGAGACGAAGATGGGGGACAGCCACAGCCCCTCCACCCCCAGGCTGAGGCCGTCGCCGTCGTCGCCGTCGTTGAGGTAGTCCATCCGGTCGATGATCCCCCGCAGGTCGCCGGTGCCGTCCCCGTCCGAGTCGGAGAAGGAGCCCACGAAGATCTCATAAAAGACCCGGTAATTGTCGTCGGCGGCCAGTGCGGCGGGCGCGGACGCGCAGTCCACGGCCACCTCGCCGCCCTCCGCCTCCGAGGCCAGAGCCCCGGTCCCGCCGGCACAGCTCATGAGCAGCACGGCGGCCAGGAGCAGCGCGGATATACGTTTCATGGGGAAGCCCTCCGTTTCTGTGTTCTGCCCATATGCTATAAAAAGGTACACAAAAAGTCAAGGGGGAAGGAAGAAGTTTCTATATACTCTGCTTGTATCCGCCGGGTTTTTATGGTATGGTTGGGGGAAAGGTGGGAGACAGGATGAACAAGACAGTCATTGAACTTTACAGCGACGCCGATCTGGCGCGGATGAAAAAACATATCAGGCGCTGGCGGACGGCGCTGCTGGCATTGGCCGCCGGGGCCCTGGCAGTATGCGTGGGCCTGGTCGCCGCCGCGGGGACCCTCAACGCCCAGCGCATGGAGCTCGCCACGATCGCCGTGAGCACCGCTGCCGGCTGGGTCGTGCTCTACGGCATCCTCTTTGTGGTGACGCCGGTACGGCGGGAGCTGGCCCACGCCGAGATGCTGCGCACGGAGGAGCGGGAGAGAGTGGAGGGCGCGGTGGCGCTCACCGACGAGCGCTTCACTATCCGCAAGAGCGTCGCCGTCCGGCGGGTGGAGGTGCGCGCTGACGAGGAGACCGTCCACAGGCTGCTGGTATGCGCCAGCCGCGCCCAGGCCCTGGCCGGGGCGGAGACAAGGGTGCTTTACACGTGCCACGGCTATGTGGCCGCCTATGAGGTGACGGCATGAGATTTCTGAAAAACGTTTTCTCCCAGCTGCATACCTTCGTGCTGTGGCTGCTGGCGTCGGCCCTGTTCTGGGGCTGGATCTTCACCATCGTCACCGACACGTCCCCCGAGAAGAAGGTGACGGTGTACTGCCGCGTGCCGGCCATCCAGGATACGGCCCTGGCGGCGGCCCTGGAGGAGGACATGCCGGAGGGGCTGCGCATGATCAAGGTCCATTCCTTCGAGTATGTGATGTTCGGCACGGACGAGTTCGACCGGGGGGACGTGTTCATCGTGCCCGCCTCCGAGGAGGCGGACTTCGTCAAGGACCTGCTCCCGGTGGAGGGCGGACAGCCCGCGAAGGTGTATGACGCCGCCGCCGGCGAGGGCGCCGCCACGGAGTACATCCAGTACGGGGACGAGGATTACTACATGTATCTGGGCTCCGGCTCGGTGCATCTGGAGGACGGCGCGGCCCTGGCCGTGGCAAGGGCGATCCTGGCGATGGGATAAACGCCGGCGGCGGGCGATCCAAACAGCCGCGACGATATCAGGAGGAGAATGATATGAAAAGACACGCGTTTTGGATCAGGGCGCTTTTGGCACCGATGCTGGTGCTGGGCCTGCTGGCCGGCTTCGTGCCGGGCACCATGGCGGCGGAGGACGGCGGCGAGCCGTCCCTGTGGGTGGAAAAGGTGGAGGGCCTGCCGGAGGACTTCATCCTGGGCGTGGACGCCTCGTCCGTCATCGCAGAGGAGGACAGCGGCGTGAAGTATTACAACTTCGCCGGGGAGGAACAGGACGTGTTCGCCACCCTGGCGGAGAGCGGCGTCACCCACATCCGAGTCCGGGTCTGGAACCACCCCTATGACGCCGATGGCAACGGCTACGGCGGCGGCAACAACGACGTGGACAAGGCCGCCGAGATCGGCCGGCGGGCCGCCCAGTACGGCATGAAGCTGATCGTGGACTTCCACTACTCCGACTTTTGGGCGGACCCGGGCAAGCAGATGGTGCCCCTGGCGTGGGCGGACATGAGCCTGGAGGAAAAGAGCGAGGCGCTGTACGCCTTCACGGTAGAGAGCCTGAAAACGATGAACGACGCCGGCGCGGCGGTGGGCATGGTGCAGGTGGGCAACGAGACCAACGGTGCCATGTGCGGCGAGACGTCCTGGGACGGCGTGGTGACCCTCATGCAGGCCGGCAGCAGGGCCGTGCGGGAGACCTGCCCCGACGCGCTGGTGGCGGTGCATTTCGCCAACCCGGAGCGGGGCGGCGCCTATGCCGACTATGCCAAACAGCTGGATGAGCGGGGCCTGGATTACGACGTGTTCGCCAGCTCCTATTATCCCTATTGGCACGGCACGCTGGAAAACCTCTCCGCGGTGCTGGGCCAGGTGGCCAGGGACTACGGTAAAAAGGTGATGGTCATGGAGACCTCCTATGCCTACACCGCCGAGGACACCGACTTCGCCGGCAACACCATCGGCGAGGGCTCCGGCGTGGTCAAGAACTATCCCTATACCGTCCAGGGCCAGGCCAACGAGATCCGGGACGTGATCGACACGGTGGCCCACACCGAGAGCGGCATCGGCGTGGTCTACTGGGAGGGCACCTGGATCACCGTGGGCGGCAGCTCCTGGGAGGAGAACGCCGCGCTGTGGGAGACCTACGGCTCCGGCTGGGCCAGCCGCTTCGCCGCCGACTATGACCCCAACGACGCTGGCAAGTATTACGGCGGCTGCGCGGTGGACAACCAGGCGCTGTTCGGCGCGGACGGCCATCCGCTGCCGTCGCTGCGGGTGTTCCGCCTGGTGCGGGAGGGCAGCGAAGCGCCCATCGTCGCCGACGCCACAGAGGACGCGCACCTGACGGCGGACGTGAAAGGGGAGATCGTGCTGCCGGAGACGGTCAGCGCGGTGATGAGCGACAACTCCCGGCAGGAGGTGCCCGTGCAGTGGGAGCTGACCGACGAGCTGCTGGACCGGATGCACACCGGCGGCGCGGCCAGCTATGTGGTCGACGGCACGGCGGAGGGGCTCCCGGCCCGCTGCTATGTGGATATGGTGGAGACAGACCTTTTGCTGAACGGCGGCTTTGAGGACGGAGACGCGGGCTGGACGGTGAACGACATCGCCGGGGCCGACGAGATCTACGTGGAGGACAAGGCCACCGACTCCCTCACCGGCACCAAGCACATGCACTTCTGGAGCGCGGCGGCCAACAGCGTGGAGTTCACCGTGGAGCAGGCCGTGGAGGACCTGGCCGCCGGCGATTACGAATACGCCGTGTCCATCATGGGCGGCGACAGCGGCGAGAGCGAGATCTACGCCTACGTGAAGCTGGACGGGGAGACGACCGCCACCGCGCCCATGACCATCACCTCCTACGGCTCCTGGGACACCGCCCACATCGATGTCACCGTGGCCGAGGGACAGAGCCTCGCCGTGGGCGTGTATGTGAAGTGCGCCGGGGCGGGCGGCGGCGCCTGGGGCAAGATCGACGACGCCATGCTCAATCCCGCGGCCTGAGCGGCTTGCCGCCGGCGACAAGAAAACTGAATAAAAATCTTTCCCGCTTTTTGTGTAAAAATCGCTGAAAAAAATATGGCGGATTTGTAGACAATAGCAAAAGAACTTGGTATAATTGCGTTGATTAATAGGCAACGAAGGGGGTACCCCCTTCGTATCCCCGCGCAGCGGGGATAATGACCCATTAAACACAAAAAACATATTTCACAGGAGGAACCAACATGAAAAAGCTTTTCGCGATCCTTTTGGCTCTGTCGATGCTGCTCTCCATGAGCGTGTTCGCCAGCGCCTCCAGCGAGATCGCGGGCACCTATGATGTGACCATCTGGGCCCCCGACGCCGCTGTCGACCTGACCAAGTCTCAGGTAGAGGCCTTCAACAGCTCCAACGAGATGGGCATCGTCATCAACGCCACGGTGGAGCCGGTCTCTGAGGCCGACGCCGCCAGCAACATGATCCTGGATGTGTCCGCGGGCGCCGATCTGTACTTCTTCGCCCAGGACCAGCTGAGCCGTCTGATCCAGGCCAACGCGCTGACCAAGCTGGGCCAGGGCGCCGCCGCCTTCGTCAAGGACAACAACTCCGCCGGTTCCGTCCTTGCCGCGCAGGCCGGCGAGGACTACTACGCCTATCCTCTGACCGCGGATAACGGCTACTTCATGTACTATGACAAGTCCGTCGTCCCCGATGAGGATGTGGACAGCCTGGAGGCCATCATCGCCGACTGCGAGGCTGCCGGCAAGAACTTCTCCTTCGAGCTGGAGAACGCCTGGTACAACGCCGGCTTCTTCTTCGGCACCGGCTGCCACTCCGACTGGATCACCGATGACGCTGGCAACTTCATCGCCATCGACGACGACTTCAACTCCGACAACGGCCTGATCGCCGCCAAGGGCATCTACAAGCTGGTGTCCTCCCCCATCTATGTGAACTCCGGCACCGCCGACTTCGCCAGCGGCTCCGCCGTCGTGGTCACCGGCACCTGGAACTATGCCACCATCCTGGAGCAGCTTGGCGATAACTTCGGCGTCGCCGATCTGCCCTCCTTCGAGGTGGACGGCGCCGAGTACCACATCGGCTCCTACAGCGGCTGCAAGCTGCTGGGCGTGAAGCCCCAGGAGGACGCCGTGAAGGGCGCCGCCCTGAACCAGCTGGCCCAGTTCCTCACCAACAAGGACTGCCAGATCCAGCGTACCGTTGAGTTCGGCTGGGGCCCCGCCAACAAGGAAGCTGTCCAGGACGAGGCCGTCGCCAGCAACCCCGCTCTGACCGCTCTGGCTGAGCAGAGCAACTACGCCATCCCCCAGCCCAACATCCACGGCTCCTGGTGGGATATCGCCAAGGTCATCACCACCGACATCAAGGCCACTGACGGCTCTGACGACGCGCTGAAGGCCGCTCTGCAGAAGTATGAGGACTCCATCGCCGCCGTGTTCGAGATGACCGATGAGGTGCGCAACGCCTTCACCGTGATCGGCACCGTGGGCGGCACCAACTGGGATACCGACCTGCCCATGACCGCCGAGGGCGATATTTGGACCTCCAACGAGGCCTATGAGATGGAAGCCGGCACCGAGTTCAAGTGCCGTCAGGGCAAGGCCTGGGATACGGCCTACCCCGCCGACAACTTCGTGGTGGAGACCGCCGGCACTTACTACGTCCAGCTGGACGCCGCCTCCGGCGAGGTGTCCCTGGTCCCGGCCGCGTAATCACCGGCACAGAGGGCGCCGTGCCCTCGGGATCGACCTGATATATACGGCAGCTGGCCGGAGTCTATTCGGCTCCGGCCAGCTTTTATTAAGAGGGGTGATTTGATGAAACATTACAGCGACCTTGAATTTCTGCGCCTGTCCAAGGGGCAGAGATTCGTTTATAAGCTGACCGCATTCTTCTGCGGTATTCCCCGTGCCATCGGAAGGCTGTTCATCAAGATATGGTCCCTGATCAAGGGGGCCTTTCTGGCGATCGGCCGGGAGATCGGCGACATTTGCTCCACGTTCAAAAACGGCGACTGGAAAACAAAGACGTCCTTCCTCGTCATGGGCTTCGGAAGCTTTGCCCGCGGCCAGATCCTGCGGGGCGTGCTGTTCCTGCTGTTCGAGGTCGTCTTTATCGGCTATATGTTCATCGCCGGCGGCCACTGGCTGTCCCTGCTGCCCAGCCTGGGCAAGGAGGGACCCTCCAGCGAGTACAACGCGGTGCTGGACACCTATGTGACCGCATACCATGACAACTCCTTCAAGATCCTGCTCTATGGCGTGCTCACCATCTTCTTCATCATCGCCTTCATCTACACCTGGCGGGTGAACGTCAAGCAGAACAAGATCTCCGAGCAGATCCTCAAGTCCGGCAAGAAGCTGAAGGGCAGCAAGGACGATCTGCGCTCCATGGTGGACGAGAACTTCCATGCCACCCTTCTCGCCCTGCCCATGACCGGCATCATGGTGTTCACCGTCATGCCCATCGTGTTCATGGTGCTGGTCGCCTTCACCAACTACGACGGCGCCCATAACGGCTTCTCCAACAACCTGTTCACATGGGTGGGGCTGGACAACTTCAACACCCTGCTCTCCTGGTCGGGCGGCAACGGCGGCGGCCAATCCTATTCCGCCACCTTCGGCGAGATCCTCACCTGGACGCTGATCTGGGCGTTCCTGGCCACCTTCACCAACTACTTCCTGGGCATGGGCGTGGCCATGATGATCAACAAGAAGGGCATCCGCCTGAAGAAGATGTGGCGGACCATCTTGGTCATGACCGTGGCCATCCCCCAGTTCATCTCCCTGCTGTACGTGGGCAAGATGTTCGCCCGCAACGGCCTGATCAACCTCTCTCTGATGGATCTGGGGTGGATCAAGCAGCCGCTGCCCTTCTGGGAGGACCCCACGTGGGCCCGTATCTCGGTCATCGCGATCAACATCTGGGTCGGCATCCCCTATCTGATGCTGATCACCACCGGCATCCTGATGAACATCCCCGCGGACCTGTACGAGTCCGCCCGCATCGACGGCGCCAACGCCTGGCAGCAATATCGGAAGATCACCCTGCCCTATATGCTGTTCATCACCGGGCCCTATCTGCTCACCAGCTTCACCGGCAACATGAACAACTTCAACGTCATCTACCTGCTGACCGGCGGCGCGCCCACGAACCCGGCGGCATCGGGCGCGGCGGGCTCCGTGGGTTATACGGACCTGCTGATCACGTGGCTGTTCAAGATCACCACCGGCGCGGAGAGCCAGTACTATCTGGCGTCTGTGGTCGGCATCATGGTGTTCGTGGTGGTGGCGTTCATCTCCCTGGTGGTCTACAACGTGCTGCCGTCCATTAAGAACGAGGAGGATTACCAGTGATGAATGAAAAACGTCATATGGGTCTGAAGACCCTGAACCGCGTCAGCAATACTTCCATCTACATCCTGCTGGTGATCATCAGCGTTATCTGGCTGCTTCCCTTCATCTTTATCGTGCTGCAGTCCTTCCGCGTGGAATCTACCTACCAGGTGGGCTATGTCATCCCCCATCAGTGGGGCTGGCAGAACTACATAAACCTCTGGAACTCCGATTTCAAGCGGTGGTATCTCAATACCTTCATCATCGCCCTGGCCGCGGCGGTGCTCATCACCATTATCCAGCTGTGCATGAGCTATACGCTCTCCCGCTTCCGCTTCAAGCTGCGCGGGCCTCTGATGCGGTTCATGCTGATCCTGGGCATGTTCCCCGGGATGCTGACCATGATCATCCTGTACCGTGTGCTGTCCGACCTGGGCCTGACCCAGGC
>CANQIO010000059.1 GCA_947624065.1 uncultured Oscillospiraceae bacterium
AAGTTGGCGTAGCTCTCGTACATCTCCAGGGTGGTGAACTCCGGGTTGTGCTTGGTGTCCATGCCCTCGTTGCGGAAAATGCGGCCGATCTCGTACACCCGCTCCATGCCGCCCACGATGAGACGCTTCAGGTTCAGCTCCGTGGCGATGCGCATATACATATCCAAGTCCAGGGTATTGTGGTGGGTGATGAAGGGCCGGGCGGTGGCGCCGCCCTGGATGGTGCCCAGGACGGGGGTCTCCACCTCCAGGTAGCCCCGCGCGTCCAGATAGCGGCGGACATGGCTGATGAACCGGGTCCGCAGCTCGAACACCTTCCGGGACTCCTCGTTGGTGATCAGGTCCAGATACCGCCGGCGGTAGCGCTGGTCGGTATCGGTCAGGCCGTGGAACTTCTCCGGCAGGGGCCGCAGGCTCTTGGAGAGGAGCTGGATCTGCTTCACATGCACGGAGATGGCCCCCGTGCGGGTCTTGAACACGAAGCCGGAGGCCCCCACGATGTCGCCCACGTCCCAGGTCTTGACCGCCGCCAGGCCCTCCGGGCCCAGCTCGTTGACGCTGACATACAGCTGGATGCGGCCCCGGTCGTCCTGCAGGTCCATGAAGCCGGCCTTGCCCTGCACGCGCTTGGCCATGATGCGCCCGGCCACCTGCACGTCCTTTTCCTCCAGGGCGTCATAGTCGTCCTTGATCTGCTGAGAAAAGTGGCTGCGGGTGAACTTGGTGATCTGGTAGGGGTCCTGGCCGGCGTCCTGGAGCTTGTACAGCTTCTCCCGGCGCACTCTCATCTCGTCGGACAGGCCCTCCGGCTCCGTCCGATACCCCGGCGCGTATTGGAACATGATCTATTTCTCCTTGTATCAGTATGTGACGTTCAGGATCTCGAACTTCAGCTCTCCGGCGGGAGCCTCCACGGTGACGGTCTCGCCGATGCGGTGGCCGATCAGGCCCTTCCCGAAGGGGGAGTCGTCGGAGATGCGGCCGATCATGGGGTTGGCCTCCTGGCTGCCCACGATCTGGTACTCGCTCTGCTCGTTCAACTCCACGTCCAGGACGGTGACCCGGCTGCCGATGCCGATCACGCCGGCGCGGGTGACGTGCTCCACGATCTCCGCGTTCTCCAGAAGGTTCTTGTACTCGGCGATCTTGGAATACAGCTTTCCCTGCTCGGCCTTGGCCTCGTCATACTCGCTGTTCTCGCTCAGGTCGCCATAGCTGCGTGCCTCTTTGATGAGCTCGGCGACCTCCTTCTCCCGGACGGTCTGCAGATAATCCAGCTCCTGGGCGATCTCGTCGTACCGTTCCCGGCTCATCTTGAACTTCGTGTCAGCCATGCCATAATCCTCCACTCAAATTTCCCTTGATAGCTTGTTTATTATAGTGATCCCGCGCCGCCCTGTCAAGGGACAAGCGCGTCGATCGCCGCCCGCACCTGGGCGTCCTGGGCCGGCTCCAGCCAGCCGGTCTGATACAGGGCCGTCTGTTCCTCATCCAGCGCGGCCTCCACATCCGGCGCCAAGCCGCCGGCCTCATAGAGGTCCGTCCTGGAGGGGGTCAGGTAGCTGTATTGGGACAGGTGCACCGCGCTGCCGTCCAGCAGCGGATAGGTGACCTGACTGCGGGCCTTGCCGGTGGTATGCTGCCCCACGACCACCGCCCAGTCATAATCGCGCAGCGCCGCGGCAAAAAACTCCGCCGCGGAATAGCTGTCGGCGTTGACGAGCACCGCCATCGGCATCTCCAGGCAGTCCTCGTCGGACGCATCGATGCTCTCATGGCCGCGCTTGTCGGTCTGGATGAACAGGTCCCCCTCCGGCAGCAGATAGTCCAGCAGCTCCACCAGCTCGCTGACCTGTCCCCCCGGATCGCTGCGCACGTCGAACACCAGGCTGTCCGCCCCCTGCTCCAGCAGCGCCTCGATGGCGTCGATCGCCTCCTGGCCGGCGCCCTGGCGGAAGTTGTCGATGTCCACATAGCCCACATGGCCGTCCAGCAGCTGGCTGTTCACAGGGCTGGTATACACCGTCTGGCAGGACACCGCCGCTTCATGCTCCCCGCCGTCCGCGCTCCGGTAGCGGACGAGGGCGTCCTTGCCGTAGTCGGCCTGGATCAGCGCCCGCAGATCCTCGGTATCGCCGGCCGTCACATCCACGCCGTCGACCGCCAGGATGATGTCCCCCGCCTGGAGGCCCGCCCGCTGGGCGGGGCCGTCCTTGTTGATGGTTACGATCAGAAAGCCGCCCGTCCCGGCGTCCTTGGTGATGGTGACGCCGATGCCCTGATAGCGGTTGGCGGAGGTGTCCTGGTAGGCAGCATAGTCCTCCGCGTCCATATAATAGCTCCAGCGGTCGTCCAGGCTGGCGATGATGCCGGACATGGCGGTATCCGCCGCCTCGTCCGGGTCATAGTCCCCCACGAAATGGGACTTCACCAGGCGCATCACCCTGGCGAATTTGGCCGCCCGCCCGAAAGCGCGAAAGCCGCCGAACCCGGCGACCACGATGGCCAGGGCCAGCAGCATCCCGACCAGCATATACAAGGCGCAGCGCAGCGCCTGTTTGTCGATCTTTGATCTCTTCACGGAACACCTCTCGTTGGAACTTGCGCGCCGCTTTCCCGGGATATCCATCCCCGACAGGCAGGACCGGGCGACGTGGGTCGCCCGGCCGCCGCATGCCGTCATGTAAGGTAGCTGAATCCGAGGGGATTGATGGTGCCGCCCGTACTGCTGGAGCGCACCTCAAAGTGCAGATGGGGGCCGGTGGAGTTCCCGGTGGAGCCCACATAGCCCAGCACCTGCCCCATGGCCACAGACTGGCCATTGCTCACCGCGATGGAGGACATATGGCCGTATAGGGTAGTATATCCATTCCCATGGTTGACCATGACGCAATTTCCGTAGCCGCCGTTCCAGCCGGCCAGGATCACCGTGCCGGCGGCGGCGGACCAGATCTGGGTGCCCCAGGCGGAGTTGATGTCCACCCCAGCATGGAGCCGGTAGATGACGCCGCTGACCGGGTCGGTGCGCATCCCGTAATAGGAGTTGATCACATGGGTATAGGTGGGCCACATCATCCAGGTGCCTGTGGCGGCGGTGCCCTGGACGGGGCCGGCGCCGGCGGCCTGCTGCATGGCGGCCTGCTGTTCGGCCAGCTTCCGCTGCCGCTCCGCCTCCTCGGCGGCCTTGGCCTCCTGCAGCTCCTTGTTTTTCTTGACGATCAGGGCCTGGGTCTGGGCGAGAGTCTCGGCCTCCTGGGCCATGATCTCCTCGTTCTCCGCGATGTTGGTGTCCATGGTCGCCATGAGCATGCACGCCGCGTCGATATCCGCCTGGAGGCGGTCCCGGCATTCCTGCTGCTCCTGGCGGCGGACCTCATTCTCGGCGAATTTGGCCTCCGCCTCGGCCTCCAGCGACTCCACCCGCTCCCGGGCGGCGATATACTCCTGCTCCAGCTCCTCGTCATAGACCAGGATCTCGTTGACCAGGTCCAGCCGCGTCAGCAGATCGGAATAGCTGGTGGCCTCGAACAGCACCTGGATATAGCCGATGTCGGAGCTCTCCTCCATGGCGCGCACCCGCTCCAGCCAGCGCTCCCGCTGCAGCGTCTCCTCCTGGCGGGCCTCGGCCAGGTCCTTTTGGATGGTGGCGATCTGGTTGTCGATGATGGCGATCTGCTCGTCGATGACCTGGATCTCCTGGCGGGCCAGCTCGTTTTTCTGGTCCAGGATCAGCTTTTTCTCCAGGGTGTTGGCCTTCTGATAATCCAGCGAGTCGATCTGGGCCTGGATGTCGTTCATCCGCCCCTGGATCGCGTATTTCTGGCTGTTCAGGTCGTCGATCTCATCCTGGATCTCGCTGCTGGAGGACGCGTAGGCCAGGGGCGCCACCGCCATCACGATGATCGACAGCAGCATCAGCACCACCAGGACGATACAGACCGCGGTGATAAAGGTCTTGCGTTTTTTCATTGGGTTCTCCTTTATCCGGCATGGGCCGGCGATGGGTCTTAAGGATAGCTGAAAGCCAGCGGGTCCACGGGCGTGCCATAGAAGTCATGGACCTCAAAATGCAGATGGGAGCCGGTGGAATTGCCGGTGGAACCCACATAGCCCACCACCTGGCCCTGGGCCACGGACTGGCCGCTGACTACGGCGATGGAGGAAAGATGGGCGTAAATGGTGGTGTACCCGCTGGGGTGCATGACCATGACCACGTTGCCGAAGCCGCCGTTCCAGCCGGTGCTGGCCATGATGACCGTGCCGGAGGCGGCGCTCCAGACGGCAGAGCCATAGTTGGCGTTGATGTCCACGCCCTTATGGCCGGTCCAAATGCCGCTGATGGGGTGCTTTCGGTTGCCGAAGTAGGAGTTGATCTGCTTGGTGTAGCTGGGCCAGATGAAGCCGGCGGGATTGGAGGCGCCGGACTGGTTGCTCATCTGCTCCAGGAGCTGCGCGTCCAGCAGCTCTTGCTTTTTCTCCGCGATGAGGGCCTCCACCTGCGCCTCCCAGGCGGCGGCCTCCGCCATCATCTGCCGGTACTCCTCCAGGTCCTCCCCCAGCGTCTCCATCAGCGCGTTGGCCACGGCCACGTCGGCCTCCAGCTGGGCCTGCTTTTCCTTCCACTGGGCCCGGCGCTGCTCGTTCTCCGTCCGGACGATCTCCGCCTGGGCCTCCAGGTCCTGCACCCGCCGCCGGGCGGCGATATACTCCTGCTCCAGCTGCTCGTCATAGGCCATGACCTCGTTGACCAGGTCCAGCCTGGTCAGCAGGTCGGAAAAGCTGGTGGCCGCAAAGAGGACCTGGATATAGCCCACATCGGAGCTCTCCTCCATGGCGCGCACCCGCTCCAGCCAGCGCTGGCGCTGATCCTCTTCCTCCCGCCGGGCGTCGTCCAGGTCCTCCTGCAGGGAGGCCAGGTATCCGTCCCCGATGGCGATCTGCTCGGCCAGCACGTCCAGCTCCTGGCCGGCCAGCTGGATCTTCTCGTCCAGCATCTGCTTCTTTTTCATGGTGCCGGCATCGGCGTACTCCAGCGAGTCGATCCGCGCCTGGATATCGTCCATCTCGGACAGGATATCGCCCCGCTGGCCGTTCAGCTCGTCCAGCTCCTCCTGGATCTCGCTGCTGGTGGAGGCATAGGCGGGCGCGGCGCCCACCAGGAGCGCCGCGATCAGGATCGCCGACAAAAGCATATGTATAGGTTTCCGCTCGGTCATTGGGTCCCTCAGAAAGGATATCTTTCGTCACACCTGCAGGTAGTTGCGGATGGCGATGGAACTGCCGAACACGCCCACCGCCAGACCAACGCCCACGTAGGCCAGAAACACCATCGCGCTCAGGGACGCGAAGGGGATCAGCGCGATGAGCCCGCCCAGCAGGCCGGTCATGATCTTGTTGGCCACCACGTCATAGATCACCCACTCCAGCAGGAACGCCAGCATGCCGCCGAACAAGCCCAGCACCAGGCCCTCCACCACGAAGGGGAACCGGATGAACCAGTTGGACGCGCCCACCATCTTCATGATGGCGATCTCGTCCTTCCGGCTGAGGGTCGCCAGCTTCACAGTGTTGGACATGATGAACACGCTCACCACCACCAGCACCACCACCAGGATCAGGCTGATGGCGCTGATCATGTTGCGCACGCTGACGAAGCCCTGGGCCACCTTCATGTCCGCCCGGACGCGGGCGATGCCGATGATGTCCTCCAGCTGCTCCTGGGTCTGGCCCATGAGGGAGATGTCCTCCAGGTAGATGATGTACCGGTCCCGGACCACCTCCACCGGCAGGTCCGCGAAGGACGCCTGGCCCTCGTGCTGGGAGACGAACTCCTCGTATGCCTGGGCCTTTGGCACGAACTCACAGCTGCGCACATTGGCCAGATACTCGATCTGGGGCTGCAGGGCGCGGGCCTCCTCCTCGGGGAAGGTCTCCTCCACATAGGCCACCACGATGTTCTCCGACTCCAGCTCGTCCAGCAGCGAGTCGATGTTCACCGCGATCAGGGTGAAGCTGCCCATGATGACGAGGCACGCCACGATGATGGTCACGGAGGCGAAGGACATGAACCCGTGGGTCATGATGCTCTTGAAGCCCTCTTTGGTGAGGTAACCTAATTTACTGGATCTCATAGCTGTAATACCCGTCCATTCCGTCGGAGATGACCCTGCCGTCCTCGATGGCGATCACCCGCTTGGAGAAGGAGTTGACCAACTCTTTCTCGTGGGTCACCACCAGCACGGTGGTGCCCATCTCATTGTCGTTGATCCGGTCCATCAGCAGCATCAGCTCCAGGCTGAGCGCCGGGTCCAGGTTGCCGGTGGGCTCGTCGGCGATGAGCAGACGGGGACTGTTGACGATGGCTCTGGCCACCGCCACCCTCTGTTTTTCGCCGCCGGACACCTCCCGGGGATAGCGCCGCTCCCGGCCGGCCAGACCCACCAGGTCCAGCACATAGGGCACCCGCCGGCGGATATCCCGGTTGGTGGCCCCCACCACATGCATGGCGAAGGCCACGTTCTCATAGACGGTCATGTCCTCGATGAGGCGGAAATCCTGGAAGATGACGCCGATGGTCCGGCGCATCAGCGGCAGCTTCCGCCGCCGGATGTGCCGCAGATCGAAGCCGTTGACGCTCAGGATGCCGCTCTCGGCCATCACCTCGCCGGTGATGAGCTTGATGATGGACGTTTTCCCGCTGCCGGAGGGGCCCACCAGGAACACGAATTCTCCGTCCTCGATGGCGAAGCTCATGTTGTCGATGGCGCGCAGCTCCCCGCCGGGATAGGTCATGGACACGTTTTCAAACAGAACCATAGAAAAGGGGCCTCCGCAGGATCAATAGCGTAAATTCTGGGAATCCAGATACTGCTTGACCATCAGCGCTACCTTGAACACGATGGCATGGTCGAATTCCCGCAGGTCCAGCCCCGTGAGCTTCTTGATCTTCTCCAGCCGGTACACCAGGGTGTTCCGGTGGACGAACAGCTTGCGGCTGGTCTCGGACACGTTCAGGTTGTTCTCGAAGAACTTGTTGATGGTGTACAGGGTCTCCTGGTCCAGGCTCTCGATGGGGCTCTTCTTAAAGACCTCGTTGAGGAACATCTCGCACAGGGTGGTAGGCAGCTGATAGATGATGCGCCCGATACCCAGGCTCTCATAGCTGATGACGGTCTGGTCATTCTCAAAGACCATGCCCACCTCGATGGCGATCTGGGCCTCCTTGTACCGGTCCGCCAGCTCCCGCAGGTACATCACCGGCGAGCCGATGCCCACCACGCAGTGTATGCCCATGTCCTTCTCCAGGCTGCGCTGGATCTGCTGGGCGGTGCGCTCCAGCTCCTCGGCGTCAAAGCCCGGCTGCAGCTCCCGGATGATCACCACGTCCGTCTCGCTCATGGACAGCACGAAGTCCTTGTCCCGGGAGGGATACAGGCCCTGCAGATACTCCAGCACGGCCATCTCCGCGCCGGCGTTCTGCCGCACCACGAACACGCCCCGGGGCGTCTCCGCGTTGAAGCCCAGCTCCTTGGCCCGCACATATACATCCCCCGGCAGGATATTGTCGGAGATGATGTTCTTGACGAAGGTAGTGGTGTCATGCTTGTCGTCATAGCTGTTCTTGGCCTCCGCCAGCGCGACGGAGATCAGGATACAGATGCTCCTGGCAGTCTCGTCCTGGCCGTCCACGAAGGCGATATAGGCGCCGCGGCCGGCGGCCCCGATGACCCGGCAGGTCCTGCCCGCCACGGTGAACAGCTCCGTACCCGCCTCCTGGGCGGCAATATGCACATCGCCGATGGAAAACCCCATCAGGGAAAGGTCGCTGGACGCGATCACATTCCCCTGCTCATCCACGACGCCAAAGCAGCGCTTGCTGGCGTCCTTCATCTGCAGGATCACACTCTGGAAAATTCGGCTCGACATGGATATCCTACCCCCACAAAATACTTACAGTTATTGTAAACTATTTGCCGTCATTTTGCAATAGAAATCGCATCAAAATTTGTAAACTTTTTCACCGCTTTGTCACAATTGCGCTGAAACCAGCTGCTCTCCCGGCGCCGTGACCGGCGGGATCACATCAGGCAGCGGCTTTTTTCCTCTTCGGTCAGGGCGCGGATCTCCCCCGGCGCCAGGGACTCGTCCAGTCGCAGCTCCCCCATGGCCACCCGCCGCAGGGTCACCACCCGGCGGCCGCAGGCGGCGATCAGGTTCTTCACCTCGTGGAACTTTCCCTCCGTCACGGTCACCGACGCCCGGCAGGGGTCCTCCCGGTCGACCGCGAGCGCCGCCGGCCGGTACGCCGTGCCGTCGTCCAGCACGACCCCGGCGGCCAGCTTCGCCTCGTCCGCCTCCGTCAGCGGGCCGTCGGCGGTGAGCTCATAGACCTTTTTGATCTCCGACCGGGGCGCCGTCACCCGGTGGGCAAAGGCGCCGTCGTCGGTCAGAAGCAGCAGTCCCGTCACATCCGCGTCCAGCCGTCCCGCGGGAAACAGGCCCCGCGCCTGCAGATGCCGCGGCAGCAGCCCCGTGACGGCGGGCCAGGCCCCGTCCTCCGTAGAAGAGAGAACCCCCGCGGGCTTGTTCATCATATAATAGACGTGCTCCGCGCCCTCGATGACCTGGCCCTGGGCCAGGATGCGGGAGGCGCGGCTCACCTTCGCCTCCGGCCTGCGGACGGGGACGCCGTCCACCGTCACCGCGCCGGACAGGATCGCCGCCCGCGCCTGGGAGCGGGTGAACCGGCCTGAGCCGGCCAGGATCTTATCCAGCCTCTCGTCGCTCATACATAAGCCCTCCCCGGGGTGAATAGACTGTACCATGAAAAAGTGTATGACACAAAAGACAAAGACCTTTCTTGTGGCCCTCAGCGTTCTGGCACTGCTGGCCGTGCTGTTGATCGCCGGCAGCGCCGCCGGAGGCGTGAAGCTCATCGGCGCGGACCGCGCCTCCACCGTGGAAAAACGGACGGCATTCCTGGCAGACTGCGGCTGGCAGGTGGACGCCACCTCCGAGCAGGTCCAGCAGATCCGCATCCCGGAGACCTTCTCCCCCGTCTATGAGCAGTACAACGCCCTCCAGCTGCAGCAGGGCTACGACCTGGCCAAGTTTGCCGGCCGGGAATGCACCCTCTACAGCTACGCCGTGCTGAACTACCCGGACAAGAGCCAGACCGTCCTGGCGGATCTGTACGTATACAAAAAGCAGATCATCGGCGGGGACGTCCACTCCACCAACATGGACGGGTTCATGGTGGGGCTGAAATGAGCCTGGCAGAGTCCGCGCCCGCGGCCCGACCAAAGCAAAAATCCCCCGGCTGACGCCGGGGGATCTTGCTTTGCCAAAATTACTCCTGGACCTCGATGACGACGCCGGAGCCAACGGTACGGCCGCCCTCGCGGATAGCGAAGCGCAGGCCCACCTCGATAGCGATGGGGGTGATCAGTTCCACGTTCATGTCGACGTTATC
>CANQIO010000060.1 GCA_947624065.1 uncultured Oscillospiraceae bacterium
GCTGCCCACGGCCCGGCCGGCGATCATCATGCCCTCCAGCACGGAGTGGGGGTTGCCCTCCATGACGGACCGGTCCATGAACGCGCCGGGGTCGCCCTCGTCGCCGTTGCAGACGATGTATTTCACATCGGAGCTCTGCCGGCGGGCGCCCTCCCACTTGCGTCCGGCGGGGAAGCCGCCGCCGCCCCGGCCCCGCAGGCCGGAGTCGGTGATGGTCCGGCAGATCTCCTCGTCGGACATCTCAAACAGCGCCTTCTCCAGGGCCGCGTAGCCGCCCTTGGCCACGTATTCCTCGATGTCCTCGGCGTCGGAGCTGCCGCAGTTGGCCAGCACCACCCGGTGCTGCTTTTTATAGAAGGGGATGTCCTCCTGGCGGGGATAGGCCACGCCGTCCAGCTTGTACACCAGCCGGTCGATGATCTCCCCCTTGAGGACGGTCTTTTCGATGATCTCGTGGCAGTCCTCGGGCTTGACGTGGATGTACATGACGCCCATGGGCTCGATGTGCACCAGGGGGCCCATCTCGCAGAAGCCGTGGCAGCCGCTCATCTTCACATGCAGGCTCTTCTCCTCGTCGGAGTCATGCTTCAGCCCCACATAGACGGGGATGTTCCGGCTCTCGCATTCGGCCTTGATGTTCTCATAGATCTTCAGGGAGCCGCCGGCGATGCAGCCGGTGCCGGCGCAGATGAGCACGCTGGTGACATGCTCGCTCTGCCGGAGGGCGTTGCGGGCGGTGGCCTGGAACACATGGAAGCTGTCCCGGGTCAGTTTGTTCCTTCTCACAGCGTTCATACCGTCTCTGCCTCCTTCGCGCGCACGTCCGCCAGCAGGGCCAGCGCCTCATCCGGCGTCATCTTGGCGTGGACCTCGCCGTCCAGGGTCATCACCGGCGCCAGGCCGCATGCCCCCAGGCAGGCCACCGTCTCCAGGGTGAACAGCCCGTCGGGGGAGGTCCGCTTCTTTCCCGTGAGGCCCAGATCCCGGCGCAGGGCGTCATAGATGGGCTGGCTCTTGCGCACATGGCAGGCCGTGCCCGTGCAGATGCGGATGATATGCTTTCCCTTGGCCTCCAGAGAGAAATTCTCATAGAAGGTGGCCACGCTGTACACCTTGGCGGTGCTCAGCCCCAACTCCTCAGCGATGATGGTCAGCGCGTCCTCGCTCAGGTACTTGAACTCGTTCTGCACATCCTGCAGGATGGCGATCAGATTGGATTCCTGGCCGCCATAGCGGGCGATGATCTGCTTGACAGATCTCTCTTCCTTCTTCTCTTTCGTCATTGACGTTCCACCTCAAATTGCCATATTGGGGTCTGCCGATTTTTTGCCACCGTGGATTATACCATATGGCGGCTCACGATGAGAAGCGAAACATTTTGGGCGCAATTTATGAATTTATCCAGCAAAACTGGGAAAAAACTGGATGGACTGTAAAACCCGCAAAAAACCGGGCCGCCGCAGACGCGGCAGCCCGGCTGTTCCCGGGAAAATACGCTGTTTTTACCGGCAGAAATTGTCCACATAGGCGTCGAACGCCTTGCGGATGACCTCCAGGGCCTCCTCCCGGCCGTGGGCGTTGTTGACCACCGACTCCTTGCCCGGCTCCAGGTTTTTGTAGACCGTGAAGAAGTGCTGGATCTCCTGGTGGATATGGGCCGGCAGGTCCGGCAGGTCATGGTAGCAGTTGAACATGGGGTCGCCGAAGGGGATGGCCAGGATCTTGTCGTCCAGCTTGCCATTGTCCAGCATGGTTATGTACCCCACAGGGTATACCTCCACCAGGCTCATGGGCCGGATGGCCTCGCTGCACAGCACCAGCACGTCCAGGGGGTCGCCGTCATCCGCCAGGGTCCGGGGGATGAAGCCGTAGTTGGCCGGATAGTGGGTGGAGGTGTACAGGATGCGGTCCAGGCGCAGAGCGCCGGTGTCCTTGTCCATCTCATACTTGTTCTTGGAGCCTTTTTCGATCTCGATCACCGCGAGGAAGTCCTCGGGGTGCATCCGGGCAGGGGCGATGTCGTGCCACAGGTTCATAGAACGTTCCTTTCTCTGCTGTCCGTAATCAGAAATCTTACTTGGTAATAATTGTATTTGCACATTTGCATTATATCCTCCGCCGGGAGAAAAAACAAGCCCCTCCCGGCCGGCCGCTGTTTTGTGGATATCCGAAGGCATCTCGCCTTTTCCTGGGGAAATTATCAGAAATTATCGCCAAACCGCCCTCGCCGCTATTGACGCGCCGGAAAAGTTGCGTTAAACTTTACCGGATAAAAGGTAGCGGAGAGGTTTTTTATGGACAGCAAATCCCGGTTGGAAGGCAAGACAGTATACACGGCGCTGGACGATCTGCCATACGGCGAGGCGGACTCCCCCGACGCCACAGGAAAGGTGGGCCGCATCCGCGTGCCCGAGGGCATAACGAACAAGCGGCTGTACCGGGACGTGATCCTCATCGCCTGGCCCAGCCTGGTGGAGCTGATCCTCACCCAGCTGACCAGCATGGCCGACCAGGTGATGGTGGGCCGGCTGCCCGGCCAGGAGGGTATCGTGGCCCTGGCGGCGGTGGGGCTGGCCACCCAGCCGAAATTCCTTTTGATGACCATGATCCAGGCCATGAACGTGGGCGCCACGGCCATGGTCGCCCGTTTCCGGGGCCAGCAGGACCGGGCCGGCGCCAATCGGGTGTTCAAGCACGCCATGCTCCTCAACGCCCTCATGTCGGTGCTGTTCATGGCGGTGGGCCTGGTCCTCAGCCGGCCCATGATCGCCTTCATGGGCGGGTCCGGCATCAGCGCGGAGACCATCTCCCAGGGCGTCACCTACCTGAACATCCAGCTGTACGGCTTCATCCCGCTGTGTATGGCCATCACCGTAACGGCGGCTCTGCGGGGCATCGGCGACACCCGCACGCCCATGATCTACAACACCCTCGCCAACGTCATCAATCTCTTCTTCAACTACGTGATGATCTACGGCCACTTCGGCGTGCCCAAGATGGGCGTGGCCGGGGCCTCCTGGGCCACCATCATCGGCCAGACCTGCGCTTTCTTCATCGCCATCACGGTGGCGCTGCGGAAAAAGCACTATGTCTATCTGGACTTCAAGGAGCGGTTCACCTTCGACAAGCGGCTCATGAGCCGGGTGGTGGGCATCGGCGTGCCCTCCATGGTGGAGCAGCTGTTCCTGCGGGCGGGCATCATCATCTACACCCTGCAGGTCACGGGCCTGGGCGATACCGTCTACGCCACCCACCAGGTGTGCATGAACATCCAGTCCCTGACCTTCATGATGGGCCAGGCCTTCGCCAACGCCACCACCACCATGATGGGCCAGTCTATCGGCAAGCGGCGATACGACATGGCCGCCGTGTATATGCGCAAGACCCGGGATCTGGGCATCGCCTCCTCCTTCCTCTTGATGGCGCTGATGGTGCTGTTCAACCGACAGATCATCGCCATCTTCAAAAACTCGCCGGAGATCGTGGACATGGGCGCGCCGATCCTCTATCTGCTGGCCGCCAGCCAGCCCTTCCAGGCGGACCAGTTCATCGTGGCCGGCGGCCTCCGTGGCGCGGGGGACACCCGCTTCCCCGCCATCGTCATGGCGGTGACGGTGCTGGGCGTGCGGAGCATCCTGGCCATCGTGCTCATCAACAGCCTGCACATGGGGCTGTGGGGCGCCTGGATCGCGCTGGTAGCCGACCAGCTGCTGCGCACGGGGCTGATGGCCTGGCGGTACCAGTCCGGCACCTGGAAACGGCTCAGCATCGGCAAGTCCCTGCATACGGAAAAGCAATAAAGCGCACCCAAAGGCCGGGCGGCGGACGCCGCCCGGTCCTTTTTGTCAAAAAATGGGTCCGCGGCCGTCAGGCAGGTTGCGGCAAGGCTTGACGGACGGACCGCCGCCATATAAAATAAGAGCGGGCGCGGGACCTGGCCGCCCGGGCCGGCCTGCGCGGAAAGATCCGTATCCGTCTGAAAGGAGGCGCTCTATGCTCCTGTTTTTGATCGTGAGCTTTGCCGCCAGCGTCGTGGGGGCCATCTGCGGCATCGGCGGCGGCGTCATCATCAAACCGGTGCTGGACCTGCTGCACATGGAGACCGTGGCGGCGATCCAGTTTTTGTCCGGATGTACGGTGCTGTCCATGAGCGCCTATTCGGTGGGCCGCTCCCTGCTCGCCCATGAGCGGCAGGTGGAGGCAAAGACCGGCGGGCCCCTCATCGCGGGGGCGGTGTGCGGCGGACTGGCGGGCAACCGGCTGTTCTCCCTCGTGAAGGCGGCAGCGGCCCGGCCGGAGACGGTCAGCGCCGTACAGGCGGTGTGCCTGGCCCTCATCACCCTGGGCACCCTTCTCTACACCGTCAACAAGGCCAGGATCCATACCCGCCAGGTGACCAGTCCCCTGGCCAGCGGCCTCATCGGCCTGGCTCTGGGGCTGATGAGCAGCTTTCTGGGCATCGGCGGCGGGCCTATCAACCTGGTGGTGCTGTTCTACTTTTTCAGCATGGACACGAAAAAAGCCGCGGCCAACAGCCTTTACATCATCCTGTGCAGCCAACTGGCCAGCCTGGCCGTGACGGTCCTGGGCGGCTCGGTGCCGGCCTTCGCCTGGCCGGAGCTGGGCCTCATGATCGCCGGCGGCATCGGCGGCGGCATCGCGGGCCGGATGCTGAACCGGCGCATGGATAACCGCGCCGTGGACAAGCTCTTCATCGGCCTGATGGCGGTGATCATCTGCATCAGCGTTTATAACGTGTTCCAGTACGCCTGACACGTCAAAAAGGCTTGATTCACGGCCATGGAATTGCTATAATCGACCTGTCCGGACCGCGGTCCGGCGCATCCTGAGATCAGAGATTTTTTAGGAGGTATGAACCATGAAAAAACGTCTTTTCGCGCTGCTTCTGGTGATGGTCATGATGACCGGCCTGGTGGGCGTGGCGGCGTATGCCGACGACGAGCCGCTGACCGTGGCGCTGGTGGTGGCGGGCACCTTTGGCGACCGCTCCTTCTACGACTCATCCAAGGAGGGCCTGGACCGGCTGGCCGAGGACCTGGGCGTCGAGCCCAAGACCATCGAGTGCAACGGCGAGAACCACACCGCCCAGATGCGCAACGCCGCCGACGTGGCGGACGTGGTGGTCTGCGTGGGCTGGGAGTTCTATGACATCGAGACCGTTGCCCCCGAGTACCCGGACGTGAAATTCATCTGGATCGACAACCCCGTCTCCGCGCCGGTGGAGAACGTGCTGGCCATCACCTACACCCAGAACGAGGGCTCCTTCCTGGCCGGCTACATCGCCGCGGCCATGAGCGAGAGCGGCGTGGTGGGCGCCGTGGGCGGCGAGGACTCCGACACCATCAACGACTTCATCGTGGGCTATGAGCAGGGCGCCCAGTATTACGCCGACGGCCACGACACCGAGATCCAGGTCGTGCACAACTACGCCAACACCTACGAGGACCCCGCCGTGGGCAAGGAGTGCGCCTTGGCGCTGAATGACGAGGGCGCCGACGTGATCTTCCAGATCGCCTCCGCCACCGGCGACGGCGTGTTCGAGGCCGCCGAGGAGAAGGGCTTCTACGCCATCGGCGTGGACGGCGACCAGAAGTACATCAACGAGGACGTGATCATCTGCTCCATGATGAAGGAAGTGGGCAACTCCATCTATGACGCCGTCTCCCAGTTGATCGACGGCGACGCCTCCCTGTGGGGCACCAACTGGGTGGCGGACATGTCCACCGGCTACATCCGCATCGGCTATGGCGAGGAGGGCTCTGTCCAGCAGGTCTCCGACGAGCTGAAGGCCGAGGTGGACGAGCTCGCCCAGCAGATCATCTCCGGCGAGATCGAGGTAGACACCACCCGATAAAAACAGCACCTTTCTCAGCCGCCCCTCTCCGTCGGGGCAGTCCGGCAGGGGGCGCGGGGCCGTGGCCCCGCGCCCCCTTTGAAACTATGACAGGCGAGGTGATCCCATTGGATGATATCGCTGTGAGATTTGAACATGTGAGCATGGCCTTTCCCGGCGTGCTGGCCAACGACGACGTGACCCTGGATATCCGCCGGGGCGAGGTGTTCGCCCTGGTGGGCGAGAACGGCGCCGGCAAGAGCACCCTCATGAACGTGCTGTACGGCATCAACACCCCCACCGACGGGAAGGTGTTCATCAAGGGCCGGGAGATGACGGCCTTCCACCCCAGAGCCGCCATCTCCATGGGCGTGGGCATGGTCCACCAGCACTTCATGCTGGTGCCCTCCTTCACCGTGGCCCAGAACATCGTCCTGAGCCAGGAGCCCCGGCGGGGCCGGGTGTTCTTCGCCAGCGCCGCCGCCCGGCGCAAGACCCGGGAGCTGGTGGAGCGGTACGGCCTGGAGGTGGACCCGGATCTGCCGGTGGAGGAGCTGAGCGTGGGCCTCCAGCAGCGGGTGGAGATCCTCAAGACCCTGTACCGGGGCGCGGAGATCCTGATCCTGGACGAGCCCACCGCCGTGCTCACCCCCCAGGAGACCGATGAGCTGTTCGCCGTCATCCGCCGGGTGGTCCGGGAGCAGGGCATGACCGTCATCATCATCACCCACAAACTCTATGAGGTCATGGCCATCTCCGACCGGGTAGGCGTGATGCGCAAGGGCCGGCTGGTGGGCGTGAAGGACACGTCCCAGGTGGACGAGCGGATGCTGTCCTCCATGATGGTGGGCCGGCCGGTGCTCTATGACAGCCTGGAAAAGACCGGCGTCCCCGGCGAGGAGCTGATCCGGGTGGAGGACCTGTCCGTCCGGGACAGCCGGGGGCTGCCTGCCGTAAAGGGGCTGAGCCTCTCGGTCCGGGCCGGGGAGATCCTGGGCATCGCCACCATCGAGGGCAACGGCCAGAGCGAGCTGATCGAGGCCATCACCGGCATGCGCAGGGCCGAGTCCGGCAGGGTGATCCTCCGGGGCCGGGACGCCACGGGCCTGGACCCCGGCGCCATCCGGGCCATCGGCCTGGCCCACGTGCCGGAGGACCGGCTGGCCACCGGCGTCAGCCGGGAGGACACCATCCGGGACAACCTGCTCACCGGCCGCCACCGGGAGGCGCGCTTCAACCGCTTCGGCTTCCATCAGCGGGTATCCACCATCGAGCGATACGCCGCCGAGCTCTATGAGAAGTTCGACATCCGCGGCGCGGGCACCGACGCCCTGGCCGGCGAGCTCTCTGGCGGCAACATGCAGAAGGTGGTCATCGCAAGGGAGTTCTCCTTCGACGCGCCGGTGCTCATCGTGGCCCAGCCCACCCGCGGCGTGGACGTGGGCGCCATCGAGTTCATCCACAGCCAGATCATCGCCCGGCGCAACCAGGGCTGCGCCATATTGCTGTGCTCGGCGGATCTGGACGAGGTGTTCCGGCTCAGCGACCGGATCGTCACCATATACGAGGGCCGGATCACCGGCGAATTCACGGGGCCCTTCTCCAAGGAGGAGATCGGCTGGTACATGACCGGCAGCCGCCGGGAAAAGGAGGCGGTCCAATGAAAGGGCGCCTGAAACGGCTGAACTGGGGTTACCTGGGCAGCCTCACGGTCAGCGTGCTGCTGGCCTTCGCCATCGGCGCGGTCATTCTCCTGATCGCCGGCTTCGATCCCCTGGAGGCCTATGGGGCCATGGTGCAGGGCGCCTTCTCCAACGCCCGGCACATCGGGGACTTTTTGGAATACGCCATGGTCCTGTGCCTGTGCGGGCTGGCCTGCGTGCTGGGCTCCCGGGTGGGCATCTTCAACGTGGGCGGCGAGGGCCAGCTGCTGCTGGGCGCCATCGCGGCCTGCCAGGTGGGCGTGTGGCTCACGGGCCTGTCGGCCTGGATCGTGATCCCGGCGGCGGCCCTGGCGGCCATGGCCGTGGGCGGGATCTACGCCCTCATCCCCGGCTGGCTGAAGGTGAAGGTGAAGGTCAACGAGGTCATCACCACCATCATGCTCAACACCGTCGCCGCCAGCCTCTGCCAGTATCTGGCCAAGGGTCCTTGGAAAAACCCCAACAAGAACATGGTGGCCGCTACGGCCCAGCTGGACCCCCGGTACTGGTTCGGGACCGTCATCCCCAACTCCAGCCTCTCCACGGCCATTTTCGCCGCCGCTGTCATCACCTTCCTCACCTGGTACGTCATGCAAAAGACCGCCAGGGGCTTTGAGATGCGCCTGACCGGCCACAATCCCCGCTTCGCCTTCTTCTCTGGCATCAAGACCGACCGGCTGGTAATCGCGTGCATGGTGATCTCCGGGGCCATGTGCGGGCTGGTGGGCATGTTCCGGGTCTACGGTGCGGAGCACCTCTACCGCTCCAGCATCAGCAACCAGTACTATTTCGAGGGCCTGACGGTGGCCATGATCGCCGGCTACCAGCCGGTGACGGTGATCTTCCTCAGTTTCTTCTTCGCCATTTTGAAGATCGGCGCCCAGGGCATGGAGCTGTCCGCCGGGGTGCCCAACCAGATCTATCTGATCATCCAGACAGTGATCATCTTCTTCATGGCGGCGGAGAGCGGCATCTTCGCCTCCCTCCGGGCCGGGGCCCAGCGCCGGAAGGCCCGGGCGGACATCCGCAGAAAGGAGGGCGCGGACCATGCTTGAGGACATTCTCTCCAGCGTTTTCTCCGCCGGCACCTTCAACCAGATGCTCCGCTCCGCCACGCCGGTGGCCCTGGCGGCCCTGGGCGGCGCCATGACCGAGCACGCGGGCATCATGAACATCGGCATGGACGGCATGATCCTGATGGGCGCGTTCTTCGGCGTGCTGGGCAGCTATCTCTTCGGCTCCGCGGCGGCGGGCATCGCCCTGGTGCTGCTGATGGGCGTGGTCGTAGGCCTGTTCTTCGCCCTGTTCACGGTGAAATTCCGCTCCGACGAGTTCATCATCGGCACGGCCCTCAACACCTTCGCCCTGGGTCTGACCAGCTTCCTCAGCCGCTCCATCTTCGGCTCCGCCGGCACCAAGGGCAACCCCGCCCTGCCCACAGTCCATATCCCCGGTCTGGACAGCATCCCCTTCCTGGGCCAGGTACTCAATGACAACTCCCTGCTCATCTACGTCACCTGGGCGCTGGTGCTGGTGATGTGGCTGTTCGTGTACAAGACCCCCTACGGGTTCTGGCTGCGGGCCAGCGGCGAGAAACCGGAGACCCTGCGCACCGCCGGCATCGCCCCGGAAAAGATGAAGTGGCTGGCCAGCGTCCTGTGCGGGCTTCTCTGCGGTCTGGCGGGGGCGCATCTGTCCCTGGGCCAGCTCCAGGGCACCTTCGCCGAGAACATGGCCAACTCCCGGGGCTACATCGCCTTCGCCTGCGTCAT
>CANQIO010000061.1 GCA_947624065.1 uncultured Oscillospiraceae bacterium
GCTCAGGCGTCGATGGTGGAGATGCCCATGGTGGTCTCCTCCAGCACGTCCAGCAGCACCCGCACCGTGTCCAGGCTTGTGAACATGGTCACGCCGTTGGCCACGGCGCACTCGCGGATCTCATGGCCGTCGGACAGGGCCGCCGGACTGCGCACGTCCCGTGTGTTGATGACATACGTCACCACGCCGCTGCGGATGGCGTCGGGGATCTCCTCGCTGCCGTGGCGCAGCTTCTCCACCACGTGTGTGCGGATGCCCGCGGCCTTCAGGGCCCGCGCGGTGCCCTCGGTGGCCAGGATGTTGAAGCCCATGTCATAGAACCGGCGGATCAGGGGGATGGCCTCGGCCTTGTCCTGGTCGGCGATGGTGGCCAGCACCCCGCCGTAGTTGGCCATGGCCATGCCCGATGCCTGCAGTGCCTTATAGAGGGCGCGGGTCAGGGTGGCGTCGTAGCCGATGGCCTCGCCGGTGGACTTCATCTCCGGGGAGAGATAGGCGTCCATGCCCCGCAGCTTGGCGAAGGAGAAGGCCGGCGCTTTCACATACCAGCGCTTTTTCTCCGGGGGATAGAGCTTGAAAAAGCCCTGTTCCTTCAGGGAGAGGCCCAATATCACATGGGTGGCGATGTCCGCCAGGGACCAGCCGGTGGCCTTGGAGAGGAACGGCACCGTCCGGCTGGACCGGGGGTTCACCTCGATGATATAGACCTTTTCCTCCCGGTCCACGATGAACTGGATGTTGTAGAGCCCCACGATCCCGATGCCCAGGCCCAGCCGCTTGGCGTAGTCCAGGATGGTGTCCTTCACCTTTTGGGACACGCTGAAGGTGGGATAGACGCTGATGGAGTCGCCAGAGTGGACGCCGGTGCGCTCCACCAGCTCCATGATCCCCGGCACGAACACGTCCCGGCCGTCGCAGATGGCGTCCACCTCCAGCTCCTTGCCCTGGATGTACTTGTCCACCAGCACGGGCCTGTCCGCGTCGATCTCCACCGCCGAGCGCAGATAGCGGCGCAGCTGCTCCTCGTCGGAGACGATCTGCATGGCCCGGCCCCCCAGCACGAAGGAAGGCCGCACCAGCACGGGATAGCCGATCTCAGCGGCCGCCGCCACGCCGGACTCGATATCCGTCACCGCCCGGCCGGGGGGCTGGGGGATGCCCAGATCCTCCAGCACCTTCTCGAAGGCGTCCCGGTCCTCCGCCCGCGCGATGGCGTCGCAGTCCGTTCCGATGATCTTCACGCCCCGCTCCATCAAAGGTCCCGCCAGATTGATGGCCGTCTGCCCGCCCAGGGAGGCGATGACCCCCTCCGGCTTCTCCCGCAGGAGGATGTTCATCACGTCCTCCACGTACAGCGGCTCGAAATAGAGCTTATCCGAGCAGGTGTAATCGGTGGACACCGTCTCCGGGTTGTTGTTGATGATGATGGCCTCGTACCCCGCGGCCTTGATGGTCTGCACGGCGTGGACGGTGGAGTAGTCGAACTCCACCCCCTGGCCGATGCGGATGGGCCCCGCCCCCAGCACCACGATCTTTTTCCGGTCGGAGATGACTGACTCGTTCTCCTGCTCATAGGTGGAGTAGAAATAGGGCACGTAACTTTCAAACTCGCTGGCGCAGGTATCGATCATCTTATAGACCGGCAGCATGTTTTTCTCCAGCCGCAGCCGGTAGACGTCCAGCTCCGCCGTGTGCCACAGCCGGGCCACGGCCCGGTCGCAGAAGCCCATGCGCTTGGCCTCCCACAGCACATCCTCGTCCCACGGGACGGCGGCGAGACGCCGCTCCATGTCCACGATGTTGGCCAGCACATCCACAAAGAGCATGTCGATGCCCGTCACGGCGCTGATCCGCTCCCGCGCCGCGTCCCGGCGCAGAAGCTCCGCCATGGCGAACAGCCGGTCGTCCCGGCCTTGGTTTACATAATCAAGCAGAGCGTCTGTATCCCAGCTGTCGAATTTCCGCATCCACAGGTGGTCCGCGCCGATCTCCAGGGAGCGGATGGCCTTGAGAAGGCTCTCCTCCATGGTCCGGCCCACGCTCATCACCTCGCCGGTGGCCTTCATCTGGGTGGACAGGGTGTTGGCCGCGTCGGCGAACTTGTCAAAGGGGAACCGGGGCATTTTGGTGACCACGTAGTCCAGGGCCGGCTCGAAGCAGGCAGGGGTGTTGGCCAGCTGGATCTCGTCCAGGGTCATGCCCACGGCGATCTTGGCGGACACCCTGGCGATGGGGTAGCCGCTGGCCTTGGAAGCCAGGGCCGAGGAACGGCTGACCCGGGGATTGACCTCGATGACGTAGTATTGGAAGCTCTTGGGGTCCAAGGCGAACTGGACGTTGCAGCCGCCCTGGATCTCCAGGGCGCGGATGATGCGCAGGGCGCTGTCCCGCAGCATGTGGTATTCCTTGTTGGTCAGGGTCTGGGACGGGCACACCACCACGCTGTCGCCGGTGTGGACCCCCACCGGGTCCACGTTCTCCATGTTGCACACGGTGATGGCGGTGTCATTGGCGTCCCGCATGACCTCGTATTCGATCTCCCGGTAGCCCTTGATGCTCTTCTCCACCAGCACCTGGGTGACGGGGGAGAGCTTCAGGCCGTTTTTGAGCAGCTCCCTGCACTGGTCCGCGTTGTCGGCGAAGCCGCCGCCGGTGCCGCCCAGGGTGAACGCCGGCCGCAGCACCACCGGATAGCCGATGCGCTCGGCGATGGCCAGGCCCTGCTCCACGGTGGAGGCCACGTCCGAGGGAAGCACCGGCTCCCCCAATTGCTGGCACAGCTCTTTAAAGAGCTCCCGGTCCTCCGCCCGCTCGATGCTCCCGGGGGAGGTCCCCAGCAGCTCCGTCCGGCACTCCCGCAGCACGCCCTTCCGCTCCAGCTGCATGGCCAGGTTCAGGCCCGTCTGCCCGCCGATGCCCGGCACGATCCCGTCCGGCCGCTCATAGCGGATGATCTTCGCCACGTATTCCAGCGTCAGCGGCTCCATATAGACCTTGTCCGCCACGGAGGTGTCGGTCATGATGGTGGCCGGGTTGGAATTGCACAGGATGACCTCGTAGCCCTCCTCTTTCAGCGCCAGGCACGCCTGGGTGCCGGCATAGTCGAACTCCGCCGCCTGGCCGATGACGATGGGGCCGGAGCCGATGACCATGATCTTTTTCAAATCTGTCCTCTTAGGCATTGCGCTTGGCCTCCTCCATCATGGCGGTGAACCGGTCGAACAGGTGCCCGCTGTCCTGGGGTCCGGGGGCGCTCTCCGGGTGGTACTGGACGCTGAATATCCGGTCCGGCACGCACCGGACGCCCTCCACCGTCCCGTCCAGGAGATTCACATGGGTCAGCTCCAATCCGGTGCCGGCGAGGCTCGCCTCGTCCACGGCGTAGCTGTGGTTCTGGCTGGTGATCTCGATCCGGCCGGTGGTCAGGTCGCGCACCGGATGGTTGCCGCCCCGGTGGCCGAACTTGAGTTTATAGGTGCCCGCCCCATAGGCCAGGGAGATGATCTGGTGGCCCAGGCAGATGCCGAAGATGGGCAGCCTTCCCCGAAGCGCGCGCACCAGTTCGATCACCTGGGGCACATCCTCCGGGTCGCCGGGGCCGTTGGAGAGAAACAGCCCGTCCGGCCGCAGGGCCAGCACCTGTTCCTCCGTAGTATCGTAGGGCAGCACGGTCACGGAGCAGCCCTTGGCGTTGAGGGAGCGGACGATGTTCATCTTGATGCCGCAGTCGATGGCCGCCACGTGGAACCGGGCGTTTTCCGCCGGGCTCTCCCACGGCGCCTTGCAGCTGACCCGGGGCACCGTGTCCCGGGGCACGTCGCGGGTCCGCAGGATCTCCAGCGCCCGCTCCAGGGGCGTGGCGGCGTCCGTGAGCAGCGCCTTGCGGCTGCCCCGGTCCCGGATGCTGCGGGCCAGCTTTCGGGTATCGATGCCCTGGATGCCGGGGATGCCGTACCGCTCCATCACCGCGCCCAGAGTCTCGGCGCTGCGGAAATTGCTGGGCCGGTCGTTGTAGCGGCGCACCGCCAGGGCCCCGATGGTGGGCACGGCCGTCTCGTAATCCTCCGCCGCCATGCCGTAGTTGCCCATGAGCGGATAGGTCATCACCACCATCTGGCAGGTATAGGACGGGTCGGAGAGGATCTCCTGATAGCCCGCCATGGACGTGTTGAACACGATCTCGCACACCCGCTCGTCCCGGCATCCAAAGCCCGCGCCGTAATACTGGCTGCCGTCGGCCAGCACGATCTTCCTGTCCATGATCTCCGCCATATCGTGTCCCCCTCGCATAAAAAAGACCGGCCCGCGAAACGCTCACGCGATCCGCAAGACCGGAAACAAAAACTGTTCGCCCCCGTGGGCCCGGAAGGGAAGTCCCTTCCCCGCGCCCCGGAGGGACAAAAAGGAAACAGGACCCCCTGTCAGCTCCCGCCGCATGGCGTCACGCATCAAGGCGATCCCTTCTCTCCTGCCGTTTGGCGTATTTTAGCACACCGCCCGGCGCTTGTCAACGCGCAATTCCCGCCGCGCCGCCGAAAATCGATCGGGACAAAAAGCGCCCGCAGCCTTGTGTGGCTGCGGGCAAAAATGGAGCTGCTGGGCGGATTCGGACCGCCGACCTCGTCATTACCAATGACGCGCTCTACCGACTGAGCTACAGCAGCTGGCGACCGAGAAGGGACTTGAACCCTCGACCTCCGGCGTGACAGGCCGGCATTCTAACCGACTGAACTACTCGGCCTCGCTGTTTTCGAGCTTTTTGATTATACTCATTTCTTGTCCGCCTGTCAAGACATATTTCGCAGGGAAGCCGTATTTTCTTCTCCGGACGGCCATCGGCGCCCGCCGCTTTACCATTTCGCAATTTTTCGTAATTTTTTGTTGTATTTTCCTTCCGTATCGTTTATAATGGCCCTATCCACATGATGATAAGGTAGTGATACAATGTCTGGAAGCCATCTTGCGAACAATTCTTCTAAGCAGAAGGGCCATACCCCGGCTCCCAAGCAGGAGCCGGTCTATGACGACTTCGAGTTCGACCTCGACCAGGATGCCGATTTCGATTTTGATGCCGATTACGACCTGGAGCCGACGCGCCCCGTCCGGGAGCAGCCCGTTTCCCGGGAGCAGCCCATTCACGACACGGAGCCGACGCGTCCCATCCGGGAGCAGCCCGTCTCCCGGCCGCGTCCCCAGGCCCAGGCGCCTGCCCGCCCGGCCGGCCGCGCCCCCGCCAGGGACGGCTATGATGACGGCTACGACCAGGCCTATAACCGGCGGTACGTGGGCTATGAGCCCGAGCCCCGCCGCGGCGGCGGCTGGAAGATCGCCATACTGGTCGTGGTGCTGCTGCTCGTGCTGGGCGCCATGGGCTATCTGCTGTGGCAGCTGTTCGGCGGGCAGATCATGGACATGATCTCCGGGCCCAAGAACACCGCGGCGGACATCGCCCCCGGCATCACCACTCAGGTCAGCGCGCTGGACTCCACCAGCAGCAACATGTCCGGCAACCTGGCGGTGACCCAGGGCGAGCAGCGGCCCGAGGCCGTCGAGCCGGAGGACGACGTGGTGCTCCTGGACATCACCTGGACGGGCAAGAAGGATCTGACCGAGCCCTTGTACATCACCGTCAGCGACCCCAGTTTCAGCGACGGCGACGGCCTGGCCGTGCATCACTTCAGCCATACGGGCACATGGGAGAAGATCGGTACATATACCATCCAGGACCACTCGGTCACCTTCATGGTGAACGAGCTGTCCCCCTTCGCCTTTGAGATCATCCCCCTGGGGCCTCCCGCCACGACGGCGCCCTCCGCCTCTCCGGAGCCCTCTGTCACCCCGGAGCCCACCGTTACCCCTGAGCCCACCCCCGCGCCGATCCAGGCGGAGGATTACGGCCTGTATGCCGACGTGCAGGATGGCGTGTTCGCCATGGCGGAGCAGTTCGACGGCAAGGGCAAGTTCGTGGTGGCTCTGATCAAGAACCTGCCTGAGGCCGCCCAGGACCAGCCCGAGACCACCCCCGACACCGCCGGGTCCGACACCGCCGAGGACGGCCCCGTCTTTACCTACGTGGACGCCGATGACGGCACTGTCGGCGCGGAGGACATGCCCGAACAGGCCGCCCAGCCCGCGCAGGAGCAGGCCAGCGCCTACGTGCTGATGAACGTGGACGGCAAGAACCTGCGGATCGTGGAGATGCCCCTGGTCCAGGCCGGCGACGGCACCTGGTGCCTGGGCGGTCCGGTGACCAGCGGCATGGTCTGGACCACCCGCGGGGAGTATTACGCCAGCAACACCCGTTATGCGCTGCTGAACAACGGCAGCTACCTGAACCTGGATGACTCCAACACCAACGTGCTGCTCAACGACAACCGCATCCGCACCCGCTGGCGCATCCAGACCACCGAGCCCTCCCAGGGCGAGGGCTTCGATACCCTTGACTACTACATCGACGGCGACCGCCACTACATCGGTGCCATGGAGATGCTCCCCGACGAGCTGACGGCGGAGGACTTCCCCGCGGGCAGCTCCAGTGCCGCCCCCACCGACGACAACCCCCAGACCGTCCCCGACGGCCAGGTGGTCTATATCGGCGGACAGGCCCCCACAGACCAGACCGTGACCCGCCAGGTGCTGCACTGCACCACCACCATCGACGACGAGCAGGCCCTGTGGCTGTGCATCTTCCGCCTGGATGACAGCGGAAAGTACGATCTGCCGTCCACGGCCGCCGAGACGGCGCCTGAGAGCCGGATCGTGGTGCCCGAGATCAACAGCGAGACAGATCTGTCCACCCTCGTCATCCGGGATGGCGGCAACGTGCTGTCCCCCGGCGTGGACTATGTGGTCAGCGCCCGGATCTACAACGGCAACGTGATCGTGACCATCCATTTCATGGGCCGTTACAGCGGCCAGATCGTGCGCACCTATCAGGGCGTCACCTTCCAGGGCGCTGCCTACACCGAGCCGACCGCCACGCCGGAGCCCTCCGCCTCTCCGGAGCCCTCCGCCACGCCGGAGCCCACCACCACCCCGGACGCCGGCAACAATAGCGGCGGCAACAACGGCGGCACCGTGACCGTGAGCCCCACGCCGGGCGGCACGGAAGCGCCTCCGGCCACGCAGACCACGCCGACGCCGCCTTCCCAGGCGACGACACCGCCGCAGGCTACGCCGACACCGCCCACGCAGTCCACGCCTGTGCCGCCCACACCGACGGCGCCGCCCACGCAGCCTACGCCGGCCTCTAACACGAACACCGGTACCCCCACGCAGTCCAACACCAATACTGGCGGCTGACATACCGAAATAAAGACGCGCTGCGGAAGTTCCGCAGCGCGTTTTTTATGCTTCTCGTTCTTCCTCCGCCGTCTCCAGCAGGCCCCAGGCCAGCCACAGCAGCGGCTCCGTCAGACTCAGGCCCAGGCCGAAGAAGTCCTGGATGAGCCAGCAGAGAAAGCCCGCCCCCAGGGCCGGATACAGCGCCCACGCCTTTCGCCGCCGGACCCAGGTGACCAGCGTGCAGACGATGGCCGCCAGATAGCACCCCAGGCCCAGCACGCCCATGTCCACCAGACAGCCCAGATACACGTTGTGGGCGTTGTCCACGCTGCTCGCGGCGTCGCGCACCTCGCTGTACCACTGGATGTCGAGCCGGAGTGCGCCGGTGCCCGGACCGCCCCCCAGCCAGGGCCGCTCCCGGAACAGCTCCCAGCACCGCTTCCATATCTGCCCCCGGTGGGAGCCGAATTCGTCCGCCAAATGGCCGTGGAGCACCTGGCTCATCTCATAGAGCGTCCCGCTCTTCCCCGGCCAGAAATACAGCGTCCCCAGCCCCAGAACGGTGACGCCGCCGCTGACACAGCCGGCCAGCCGCGCCGCCCGGTCCCGCCGGATGAGCAGCGGCACGGCAGCCAGCGCGCTCCCGGCCAGGGCCACGATCCCCGCGTCCACGTCGCACAGTCCCAGCAGCGCCAGGCTCATGGCCCCCGGCAGGAACAGCGCCCGGTCCCACCGCTCCCGGCTCAGCGCCGCGTACGCCGTCAAAAACGGACCGGTCAGGCACAGATAGGATGCCAGCACGCCGGTGTTGCCGATGGTGCCCAAAAAGGCGCTGTTGTAGGCCACGTACTTGTCGTAATAGTTGGTGCCCTCCGGGTAGAACCAGAAGGGGTCATAGCCCAGCAGCTGCAAAAACGCGATGGCGCAGCACACCGCCGCCGACAGCCCCAGCGCCCAGGCATAGCGCCGCCGGGGCCGGCCCAGCCAGGACACCCCGAAGAAGATCGCCCCGTACAGCACCGTGGTCAGGTAGCCGGCGTAGCGGGAGGCCCCGATCAGGCAGGTCCCGCCGTACTCCGATGTCACGCTGGAAAGCGCCCCCACCGCCAGGAACAGCCCCACCGCCAGATGGGCCGGCCGCACCGCCGGGCGATACCGCTCCCCGGCCAGCCGCCCCCATACCAGCAGCACCGCCGCCGCGGCCAGCCACGCGCCGGTGGCCGCGGCGAAGAACCAGAACTTGGACTCGGTGACGGCGTCATAGCCGTGGATGCCCACGAACAGCGGGAACACTCCCAGCATCAGCAGTATATACTTGTCCGTGACCCAGCGGGCCCTGTCAAGATATCTCATGCCCTCATTATACGCGCCGGCCCCGAAAATCACAAGTGATTGCAATGTTCGCCGGGATATGTTACAATACTTTATTATTATGGGGGAAGGGGGCGAGCGGACCGCATGGACAACTTTTACGCCCTCATCGCCCGGATGAAGAACATCGGCCGCTGGGCGCTGATGCGCTCGGTGACGCCGGAGAACGTCCAGGAGCACAGCCACATGGTGGCGGTGCTGGC
>CANQIO010000062.1 GCA_947624065.1 uncultured Oscillospiraceae bacterium
TGCTTGGTGCCGTAGCTGATGGCCAGGGCGTCCACCCCGGTCTTGCGGAAGAACTCCACCGCGTCCAGGGGGTTGGTATAGGTGCTGGTGGCGGCGAACACGTGGTCCTCCACCCCGGCCAGGACGCCAAGCTCGCCCTCCACGGTAACGCCCCGCTCATGGGCATACTTGACTACCTCGCGTGTCAGCTCCACGTTCTCTTCAAAGGGCAGGCTGGACCCGTCGATCATCACGGAGGTATAGCCCCCGGCGATGGCGGCCTCGCAGGCCTCGAAGCTCTTGCCGTGGTCCAGGTGCAGGGCCACGGGGATGGGGCTGTGCTCGGCGTATTTCTTCACCGCGTTGGCGATGTTCAGCGCGCCCTTTTTCTTGTCCTCCAAGGTGCCGTTGGCGAAGTCCGTCCGGCCGCCCATGAAGGCGTTGGCCAGGTCCGCCCCCTGCAGGATCGCGGCGGAACGGAACATCTCGTGCACCTCGATCACCGCCTTGGCCTGGCAGACGGCGTTGACGTTGAACGCCCCCTGGGCGTAGTTATAGGTCTCGGTGGCGTCCAATATGGCTTTCATTGGGACCAGTGGCATGGTTTTTTCCTCCTTATCAAGATCACGGCCTTTCGGTCGTTTTTACGCCTCATATACGCACGTGCCGGCCACGTAGGTGGCGCGCACCGTGAGCTCATCATCCAGCACCGCCAGGTCCGCGTCCATGCCGGACCCGATGGAGCCCTTTCCCGCCAGGCCCACCAGCCTGGCGGGATTTTCCGTCAGCAGCGGCAGCACCCGCTCCACGCTCTGTCCAGTGAACCGCACCAGGTTTCTCAGCGCCTGGCCGGTGGTGAGGGTGGACCCGGCCCGGACGCCGGTATCCGCCAGCACCGCGTCCCCGTCCCGGACCACCACGTCGTTGACCCCCAGCTTATAGTTGCCGTCCGGCAGGCCCGCGGCCTGGATGGAGTCGGTGATCGCGGCCACCCTGTCCCAGCCCTTGCAGGATAAGAGCATCCGCACCGTGCCGGGATGCAGGTGCCGGCCGTCGCAGATGGCCTCGCACACCACGTCCCGCTCCAGCACCGCCCCCATGATGGCCGGCCGGTGCTGGTGGAAAAGGCCCATGGCGTTGAAGGTGTGGGTGGCGGCCTTCGCCCCCGCGTCGATGGCGGCAATGGCGGTCTCATAATCCGCGCCGGAGTGGCCGATGGCCACGGTCACATCCCCGGCGATGGCCCGGATCATGTCCACCACGCCGGGCACCTCCGGGGCCACGGTGATGTACTTCACCGCGCCGTCCGCCGCGGTCTGGTATTTGTAAAAGAGGTCCGCGTCCCCCTCCCGCAGCAGGTATTCCGGCATGGCGCCCTTATAGGCCGGGGCCAGGAAGGGTCCCTCCAGGTGGATGCCCAGCAGCTGCGCGCCCGTGACGGGTCCCGCCATGGCGGACTTGGCATAGCCGATGGAGCGCAGGGTGGCCTCTTCCGTGTCCGTGAGGACGCTGCAAAGCCAGCCCGTGGTGCCCTGGGAGGCAAAGAACCGGGAGATCTTCTCAAAGCCCGCCCCATCGGCGGCGTTCACGTCCACCCCGCCGCCTCCGTGGGTGTGGATGTCAATGAAGCCGGGGACCAGCATGTTCCCCGCCAGGTCCACCCGCCGGCAGTCCTCCGGCACCGGCACGCCATCCGGCGCGATGACGCCATCCACCGCCAGCAGCTCCCGGCGCACGAACCGGCCGGCCTCATAGACCCGGCCGTTCTGGAAAAGCACCGCGCCCATGCCGTCAGAAGGGCCGGCCCGCGGCCAGGCTGTTGGTGTAGATGACCGCGTCCGGATGGTTTTGCAAGAGGCTCGCCGGGAAATGGGCCGTCACGGGGCCGTAGGCCGCCTGGCGCACCACCGCCCGGTGCCAATCCCGGAACACCCCCAGGCGCACCTTTTTGGCCGAGAGGATCTGGCGCATGCCGATGGTGACGGCCTTTTTCGGCATGGCGTCGATGGCGCCGCCCCGGTCGCCGATGGCGTTGGCCGTGCGGGTCTCCGGGGTGAGGGCCACCACACGGGTGCCCAGAGCGGCAAACTCCGCCGCGGTCATGTCCTCCCGGGCCTCGTTGAAGGCCAGGTGGCCGTTGATGCCGATGCCGCCGAAGCAGATGTCCGGCCCGCCCAGGCTCTCCAGGAGCTTATCCCCCTTCTCCGGGTCCGCCGGGTCCGGGAACACCCGCTGGCTCTCGGGCATGAGAAGGTCCGGATCGATCCGGCCGTATACGTTCCGGGCCATGAACCCCCGGAAGGACAGGGGGCTGGCCGCGTCGATCCAGGTCCCGTCGTCATTGAGGTACTCGTCCATATTGAAAAACCAGCAGTCTTTCAGGCTCAGCCGCTCCCGGTTCACCAGCCGCACGAAGATGGGATACTGGCCCACCGGCCCCACCGGGCAGATGAACACCGTGGGCCTGCCGGCGGCGTTACCCTCCCGGATGGCGTTCACCATCTCCAGCGCCAGCTCATAAAACACCTCGCCAGAGTCTCCCAGAGGGTATACCGGTATCTTTGCGTCCCTGCCCAGCTCACCGGCGGGAATAGAAAAATAGTCCATGTGAAACGCTCCTTTGCGCCGTTTTTTTCATTCTAGCAACAGCCATGGCAGATTGTCAAGGACCGCCAATCCCGGAAGACAATTTTTAGATGAAACTGTGCACTATTTCGAAAAAAATTTACCATTTAGAGCATTTTGCTCAAAAATCTCCGAATTCCTTCTTGCGTGTTTGGTGCAATCATGCTATCATATCGGTGACAATACAGCCCCGCGCGGCCGTAAATCTGAAACGGAAAAGAGTGATGCGACTTGAATGAGAAAAAGCCCGAGAAGATCAAGAAAAAGCCTCTGAGCAACAAGGTCTGGCTCCTGATCTCCCTGGCGGTGGCCCTGGTGGTGTGGTACCTGCTCAGCCTGGGCAAGTCCACGGGCCGCAGCTTTCCTTTCATCGGCAAGACCTTCATCGAATCCTTCCCCAAAATGGCGGTGGAGCGGAAGGTGCTGTGGAAGGACTTCTGCAGCAGCATGATCTGCGTGGCGGCCGGTTTCGGCCTGGGCTTCGTCACCGCCATCCCGGTGGCGTTCCTCATGGCCTGGTACACCCCGGTGCAAAAGATCCTCATGCCCTGGATCAACTTCATCCGGAACATCCCCGCCCTGGCCTACGCGCCCCTGATCGTGATCATGGTGGGCGTGGGCAAGACTCCCGCCATCATCCTGATCTGGATCTGCACGTTCATGACCATGTGCGTGACCATCTACGGCGGCATCGCCAACATCGACACCACGCTGGTGAAGGCGGCGCGGGTGCTGGGCGCCAAGGACATGGACATCTTCTTCCGCATCACCCTTCCCGCCACGGTGCCCTTCATCATCACCGCCGTGCGCCTGGGTCTGGGCGCGGGCCTGACCACCCTGCTGGCCGCCGAATCCACCGGCGCCCAGGCCGGCTTGGGCATGCGCATCCGGGCGCTGTCCGGCACCTTTGAGTCGGCTCCCATGCTGATGTACATCATCATCATCGGCATCATCGGCATGCTTCTCAACATGCTCGTCAACTTCATCGAAAGGAGGCTCACGTCATGGCAGGAGAAGATCGAGCAGTAAAGCTCCACATCGAAAACGTCTATAAGGAATACAAGGGCGAGCACGGCACCACCGTGGCCCTCAACGGCGTGGACCTGGACATCATGGAGAACGAGTTCGTGTGCGTGGTGGGTCCCTCCGGCTGCGGCAAGAGCACGCTCCTGAACATCATCGCGGGGCTCCACGAGGCCACCAGCGGCACCTGCTACCTGGACGGCAAGCCCATCACCGACGTGGGCGTGGAGCGGGGCGTGGTGTTCCAGCAGTACGCCCTCTTCCCCTGGCAGACGGTGCTGAAAAACGTCATGTTCGGCCCTCAGATGAAGCGCCTGCCCAAGGCGGAGTGCGAGGCCATCGCCCGCAAGTACATAAAGCTGGTGGGTCTGGAGGGCTTTGAGAACTCCTACCCCAAGGAGCTGTCCGGCGGCATGAAGCAGCGGGTGGCCATCGCCCGGGCCTACGCCAACAACCCCGAGGTGCTGCTGATGGACGAACCCTTCGGCGCCCTGGACGCCCAGACCCGCGCCCAGCTGCAGACGGAGCTTCTGAAGACCTGGGAGGAGGAGCAGAAGACCTGCTTCTTCATCACCCACGACGTGGACGAGGCCATCCTGCTGGCCCAGCGGGTGGTCATCATGTCCGCCCGGCCCGGCCGCATCAAGCGCATCGTGGACGTGGACATCCCCTATCCCCGGGACCAGGCCACCAAGAACGACCCCCGCTTCCTGGAGCTGAAGACCGAGGTCTGGAACGAGGTCTACCAGGAATACCTGGAGGTCCGCAAGTAAACCGTACCTGACCGGCGAGGCCGGAAAACATAAGGTAATCATTATTTTTAGGAGGATCACAATGAAAAAGTTTCTCGCTATCATCCTGGCCCTGGCCATGGTCCTGAGTCTGGGCGCCGTGGCTTTCGCCGCTGAGGAGGAGCCCATCACCCTGCGTGTCGGCTACATGGCCAACTATGCCTCCCTGTGGGCGGTCATGACCGGCATCAACGGCGGCTTCTTTGAGGACGAGGGCATCACCGTGGAGCTGACCGAGTTCGGCGACGGCCCCTCTGAGATCGCGGCCATGGAGGGCGGCTCCATCGACCTGGCCTACATCGGCAAGGGCGCCCACCGGCTGTGCATCACCGGCAGCGCCATCATCTTCGCCCCCAGCTCCGTGCACACCACCGACAAGCTGGTCTGCTCCGCTGAATCCGGCATCGAGACCGTGGAGGATCTGGCCGGGAAGAAGATCGGCTACAGCGCCGGCTCCTCCTCCGAGACCACTCTGGACAACGCTCTGAAGGTGGCGGGCCTGACCCGTGACGACGTGACCCTCAACGCTCTGGACCCCGGCTATATCGTGCCCGCCATGATCTCCGGCGACATCGATGTTGCCGTGACCTGGAACCCCTACACCACCATGTGCCTGGAGCAGAGCGAGGGCTCCTATGAGATCGAGTTCGCCGACGGCTCCACCAACATGTCCAGCTGGATCTGCCTGCCCGGCTATGCCGAGGAGAACCATGACACCCTGGTCCGCTTCAGCCGGGCCCTGTTCAAGGCCATGGACTACGGCGCCGATCCTGAGCACGCCGACGAGGTGGCCGGCTGGTGCGCCGAGCAGACCGCGACCGACAAGGACATCAACCTGCTGCAGTGGGGCGACGCCCACTGGTTCAACATCGCCGACATGGTCGCCGCCATGGAGGACGGCACCATGAAGGGCTACTACGAGGGCGTGCAGAACGATATGCTCGCCGGCGGCAACATCACCGAGGAAGAGGCCCATGAGGACGTGGGCGACTGGGTGCTGTTCGACGTGATGCAGGAGGCCCTGGACGCGGTGGCCGAGCCTGCCGAATAAGCTTGACCGTCTGCGTTGTATCCTGTAAAATAACCGAGGGACCCCGGGAACTTCCCCGAGGTCCCTTTTTTGGACCTTTGGACAAAAAGGTGGTTTTGAAATGGAAATTATCTGCGTCTCGCCCGCAGACGATACCCTCGCCTTCGCCGCGGACGAACTGAGGGACTATCTCGGCCGGATGCTGCCAACCGACGCGGCCCTCTCCGTCGCGCTGCGGGTGGAGCCCGCGCCGGGCAACGACCGCTTTGCCGTGGACCTCTCCCCCGACCACGGCGCCATCACCGGCAGCAGCCCGCGGGCCGTGCTGCTGGGGGCATACGACGCGCTGCGCCGTCTGGGCTGCCGGTTCCTGGCCCCTGGCCGGGACAGCGAGATCGTGCCCCGGATCGGGCCGGAGGCGCTGCGCCTGCGCTATGAGAAGACCGCGGCCTTCTATCATCGGGGAGTGTGCATCGAGGGCGCCGACAGCCGGGAGAACATCCTGGACTTCATCGACTGGCTGCCCAAGACGGGCTATAATGCCTTTTTCCTCCAGTTCAAGACCCCCGTCGTCTTTCTGGAGCGCTGGTACCGCCATCTGAACAACCCGTCCCTCCCGCCGGAGCCCATGCCCGCGCCGGAGGCGGTCATGGCCGAGGCGGAAGCGGCCATCGCCCGCCGGGGCCTGATGCTGCATAAGGTGGGCCACGGCTGGACCGGCCAGGTGCTGGGCTATGACGCCAACTCCTGGGACGCGGACAGCCGTCCCCTGGCGGAGGACAAGCGGGCCATGGCGGCGGAGATCGGCGGCGTGCGGGGCCTTTTCGGCGGCGTGCCCGCCAACACCAACCTGTGCCTGGCCGATCCTGACGCAAGGGAGCGCTTCGCCGCGCTGGTGACGGATTACGCCCGGGAGAATCCCGGCGTGGACTATCTGCACATCTGGCTGGCGGACGCCTTCAACAACATCTGCGAGTGCAGCGCCTGCCGCCGGACCACCCTCTCCGACCAGTATGTGGCGCTGCTGGACGACATCGACCGGCGGCTCACGGCGGAGGGCCTGGACACGAAGCTGGTATTCCTGCTCTACCAGGAGCTGCTGTGGCCGCCCAAAAAGGAGCGGCTGGCGCACCCGGACCGGTTCGCGCTCATGTTCGCGCCCATCAGCCGCACCTTTGCCCGCTCCTATGACGCCGCCCAGGTGCCGCCCATCCCGCCCTATGTGCGCAACCGGATCACCCTGCCCGGCGATCTGGGGGAGAATCTGGCCTTCCTCCGGGGCTGGCAGGCCGTCTTTGACGGGGACAGCTTCGTCTATGACTACCCTCTGGGCCGGGCCCATTACGGGGACCTGGGCTATGTGCACATGGCCCGGATCATCCACGGGGACACCCAGCGGCTGCGCGAGCTGGGTCTGAACGGCACTGTGAGCTGTCAGGAGCTGCGGGCCGGGATGCCCAATTTCCTGCCCAACTACGTGATGGGCCGGGCCCTTTTCGACCCGGAGGAGGACCTGGACGGGCTGCTGGAGGAGTATTTCTCCGCCGCCTACGGCGCCGGCGCGCCCCAGGCGCTCTCGTTCCTTTCCGAGCTCTCGGAACTGAGCGACTGCGACTATGTGAACGGCAAGGGCCCCCGGCGGGACCCGGAGCTGGCCGGCCGGATGGACCGGGCCGCCGCCCTGTGCCGGGCCTTTGCCGCCGCGCCGCCCGCCGGGTGCGGGCCGGTGCAGGCGGGCTTTTGGGACCGCCTGGGCTACCACGCCCGCTATGCGGGCCGTCTGGCAGCCGCCTTGGCCGCCCTGGCCCGCGGCGATACAGACGCCGCCGCCAGTCTGTGGCAGGAGCTGACTTCCTTCATCGGCGCCAACGAGCCCCGATACCAGCCCTGGCTGGACGTCTACCGGGTGCTGGATGTGACGAAAAATTATACCGGTCTTTAGTGGCGGGGCATGGGCGTCCATGGAAGTCCGAGCTGCTCCATAGCCACTGTCCCGGCAAAGGAGGGCTCACACAAAATAAGACGGGAGTTTCTATTTCCGCTGCGTTTTACAACGATCATCGACGCGACGGTCGAAGCGCCCGCGGCCAGCGCAAAAAGTCCTGCAGTCCCTTGTAAACACTGGGGTTGCAGGACTTTCTGAATGTGAAATAGACTAATTATTTGGATACAAGCCTTGATTTCAGGGGGCATTTGACTGTTAGGGGGCCGTAGGTTTACATAACTTTCAAAAATTCGCCTGAAATGATTCCTTTGCCGCCTTCACAATATCCTCAATGACACGCACTTGTGGCGTGGTGCATCCGTCCAGAAGCTCTTCGATATGCGCCTGCGACGCACTCCGCCCCGCCGGGGCCTCGTCATGCAGTAGCTCGTCTGTCCGAACCTCCAATGCGGCAGCCAGCGCCGCGAAGATAGGCAAGCTCATTTTCGTGTTGCCCGTCTCGATGTGGCTCATGTGGGTGGTGGAGATGCCCACCTGCTCCGCCAGTTCCTCTTGCGACAGCCCCCGCGCTTTTCGTATTTTTCGTATCCTCTGCCCGATCGCATAGTAATCCATACACATTCCCGCCCATATAATTCATTTTAGCTTGAATTATATGGGCTATTATGTTATCATAACATAAACTACATAGGCTAATTACTGCTCTAATAGTTCAAAGCCTTAGCTGCTCTCACAAATAAAGGAGGTAAACTATGAGCAAGAAAATCAAAGTGACAACCAATAGCGATGCCGTATTCAATGCAGATCAAGCGGTGAAGAGTTTTGTGAAAAGCCATGGGAAAAAATTAAGCGATGATGAGCGAAACGAACTTGGCGGACTATTAAGAAATCGTGCAAAAGCCATGTCTGATGCGTTAGGTATAGTAGCTAGTATTATCCTATCCCTAGAATCTTCGCTTTCAGGAACAATGACACGCACTAAAACATTCCGTTTCTCTTCTTCCA
>CANQIO010000063.1 GCA_947624065.1 uncultured Oscillospiraceae bacterium
GTGTACTTGTCGTTGTTGACGCCCATGACGAACATGGGGGTGGCGTCCTTGGAGGGGCCGGACAGGACCACGACCTCCGCGCCGGCCTGCAGGTGATCCTGCACGCTCTCGGTGGTCAGGAACTTGCCGGTGCACTCCAGCACGTACTCGGCGCCCAGGTCCTTCCAGGGCAGCTCAGCGGGCTTGCGGCTGTTGAGCAGGGGTACCTTCTTGCCGTTGATGATCAGGTGGCTGTCGTCATACTCGACAGTGCCGTTGAAGCGGCCATGGACCGTATCATACTTCAGGGAATGCGCAAGCTGCGCAGGGGTCTTGTCGGGAGCGTTGACGCCGACGAACTCCACATCGCCGCGCTCGCAGCCGGCACGGAACACCAGCCGCCCGATACGGCCAAAGCCGTTGACACCAATTTTAACCATGATAATATCCTCCTAAAAGTAATTTTGAACACATTCAGCGCTGCCGCCGGTATCTCTCTCCCCACGGTCAGCCGCAGTGATTATACACCAATCATTCCCGTATTTCCAGCCTTTTCAGAAAAAAAGCGTAACTTTTTTCAGGGAGCGCCTCCCAGCCGGCGGACTTTCTCATTTGGGATTGCTCTTTCTGAAAGGATTTGATATGATATGATAAAAACGATCGCCCGCGCGTCAGCGAATATGGACATGACCGGCCACATAAAAGAGAAAGTATGGGTAAAGAGATGAGCATACGGCCAGAGACAATCGGAGCGCTTTTTGAGATGAGCCGTGACCCCGTCGTCGGCGTGGACGGCGGCGGGCAGGTGGCTTTCGCCAATCCCGCCGCTGTGTCCCTGCTGGGCGTGCGGGCGGGCGACAGCGCCGGGGACGCGGTGCCGGAGCATGTCCTCAGCGATCCCGCCGAGGAATTCATCACCACCGCCCAGGTGGGCGCCGCGCCGGCGAACATCTATGTCAAACGCCTGGAGGGGCTCCGGGTCTGCTCCTTCTCCCTGCTCCGCTGCGAGCCGGCGGACGCCCGACAGGATCGGCTGCTGCAGGAGATGAGCACCTACCTGATGAACGCCCGCATGGCCATGGACGCCCTGGTGCGCCATACCAACGCCGAGGCGGACCCGGTCACGGCGGAGACCAGCGCCATCCTGTATCAGAATTTCTTCCGCCTGCAGCGGCTCAGCCGCCACATGACCTACGCCGCCGGCGCGATGCACGGCGATCTGGCCTACTCCCCCCATGTGGTGGAGCTGGGCACTCTGTGCCGGGAGCTGTGCGACACCGTCGCGCGCCTGACGGAGAACACCGGCATCGCCGTCCTCTTCCAGGCGGATTTCGGCATGCACCTGACCATGGCGGACAGCACCCTGGTGGAGACCATGCTGGCCAACCTTCTCACCAACAGCCTCAGCCACTGCAAGGCCGGCGACACGGTGCAGGTGGAGCTCACCCGCCAGGGCGAGCGGTTCATCATCGCCGTCCGGGACACCGGCAGCGGCATCCCGCCCGAGCGGCTGTCCGCGCTCTTCAACGGGGCCGTCCCCTCCGACAGCACGGACCCCACCCTCGGCTCCGGCCTGGGGCTGCTCATCGCCCGGGGCATCGCCGAGCGCCACGGCGGCGCCGTGATCCTGGAGTCCCGGCCCGGCCAGGGCACCAGCGTGCGGGTGACCCTGCCCTACCGCCAGTGTGACGAGATGAAGGCCCGGTGCCCCCAGGTCCAATACCGCAGCGACGGCATGGACGTGGTGCTGACGGAGCTGAGCGTGATCCTGGACCGGCGATACTATAACAAGAAGCTGTTCGACTGAAGCCTGGCCGCCGGGAGACCGGCGGCACGGCCATTTTCGGGGCCGCGGAGGCCGCCGTCAAAGGAGGGAACGAAATGTATGAACTGATCCAGGCAGCGGGCCGCAGCCACTATTTCCAGTGCCCGGTCAAGATCGGCCTGGTGCGGCTGGAGGGGGCGGACGTGTGCCTCATCGACGCCGGCTCCGACAAGGACGCCGGCCGGAAGGTCCGCCAGCAGCTGGACGCCAACGGCTGGCATCTGGCCGCCATCTATGCCACCCACTCCCACGCCGACCACATTGGCGGGGCCAAATACCTGCAAAACCAGACCGGCTGCCCGGTCTACGCCCCCGGCATCGAGCGGGACTTCACCTGCCACACGGTGCTGGAGCCCGCCGGCCTGTACGGCGGCTATCCCTTCCGGGAGCTGCGCCACAAGTTCCTCATGGCCCAGCCCTGCGAGGCCCGGCTCCTTACGCCCCAGGACCTGCCCGCGGGCATGGAGGCCATCCCCCTGCCCGGCCACAGCTTCGACATGACCGGCTACCGGACGGCGGACGGGGTGGTGTATCTGGCCGACTGCCTGTCCAGCGCGGAGACCCTGGCCAAGTATAAGATCGGCTACCTCTGGGACGCGGCGGCCTATCTGGACACTCTGGAGCGGGTCAAGACCATGGACGCGGCGCTGTTCGTCCCGGCCCACGCCCCCGCCGCGGAGGACATCGTCCCCCTGGCCCAGAGCAACATCGACGCGGTCTATGCCGTCGCCGACGCCATCGAGGAACTGTGCGCCGAGCCCATGGCCTTCGACGGGCTGCTGCGCGCGCTTTTCACCCGGTATGCGCTGACTATGACCTTCGAGCAGCACGCCCTGGTGGGCAGCACGGTCCGGTCCTACCTGGCCTGGATGAAGGACGCCGGCCGCCTCACCGCCTTTTTTGAGGACAACACGCTCTTCTGGCGCCGCGCCTGACACCCCTTACTTAGGAGGCCATCCATGAAAAAGGCGGCATTGATCTTAGGGATCATATTCTTGATATTAACATTGATCGGCGCGGCATATGTCATTATGGGTCGCGGACAGGTGAATGCAGGGTATGCAGTGATCCCAAGCCTGTGGTGCATGATCTGCTTCGGCTTTTACCGCCGCAGGAAATAGGCAGCTTCCCTTTTACCTCCCTTTTCTTCCAAACCTATCCCATCCAAGGGGGCAGAGCACCATGGCCGCCCTTAAGCAAAGAGGCGTCCTCATCCCGAGGACGCCTCTTACCATATCCATTTTTCCCGCCCCGCGGCTCACTGCCGGCGCAGCTCCCGGCGGGACACGTCCTCCCGAATGGCCTGGTACAGCGCCGCCGTCAGCGGCACGCCCAGCAGCATGCCCAGCACACCGAACATGGCGCCGCCCACGGTGACCGCCGCCAGCACGAAGATGCCCGGCAGGCCGATGGAGGAGCCCACCACCCGGGGATAGATCAGGTTGCCCTCCAGTTGCTGGAGCACCACGATGTACACCAGGAACCAGACGGCCTGCTTGGCGGACACGGACAGGATCATGAACGCGCCCACGCCCGCGCCGATATAGGCTCCCGCCACGGGGATCAGGGCCGTCACCCCCACCAGGGTGCCGATCATGGTGGCATAGGGCATCCGGAACAGCAGCATCCCGCCGATGCACAGGCTCCCCAATATCACCGCCTCGGTGCACTGGCCCACCACATAGTTCCGGAAGCTCTTATTGAGCAGGTCCAGCAAATACAGCACCCGGTCCCGCCACACCGTGGGTAGGTAGGCGTCCAGCACCCGCCGGCACTGGCGGCCAAGGGTCTCCTTGCCCAGCAGCAGATAGATGGCGAAGATGAGGCCAAACATCACCGTCACCACCCCGGAGGCCAGTCCCGAGACCGCGCCCACCGCGCCGCTGACGCCGGACTCCAGCACCTTCCCCGCCTTGGCGATGATCTCGCTCCAGTTCAGGGCGGCCAGCCGCTGCTCCATGTCCGCCGGGATCAGCTGCTCTGCCAGCGGCTGCTCCAGCAGCCACTCGATGGCCGCCGGCGCCTGGCCGATCAGGGCCTTGATACAGGCGGTCAGCTCCGGCACCACCAGCAGCACCACGCCTGCCAGCACCGCCACCACGCTGAGGATCGCCCCCACCATGCACACCGGCCGCCGGGCCTTGATCAGGGCCTTTTTGGCGGTCTTGGGGAACCACAGCCGCTCATAAAAGCCCATCAGGATGTTGATCACATAGGCGATAGCCCCGCCCAAAAACAGCGGCAGACACGCCCCCAGCAGCACGGCGATGATCTTGGCCGCCGCGGGCCAGTAACGGATCGCCAGATACAGCACGAACGCCGTGATCCCGATCTGCAGGAATGTCCTTCTCGTGAGCTTCATAGGCTCCCTCCCTTTACAATATCCGTCCGAACACCCGCAGCTGGGCGGGCTCCGGGATGGGGATGTCCTCATAGTGGGGGTTCAGGCTGTGCAGGCATACGCCCTGGGGCCGGTCCCGGAGGATCTTGATATAGCCGCTGCCCTGCCAGGAGAACAGCCCCGCCTCCCCGTCCGCCACCGTGGGCGTCTGCTTCACATAGACCACCTGGCCGTCGTGGTACCGGGGCTCCATGCTGTCCCCCGCCACCCGCACGGCGAAATCCGCCTGGCGCGGGGCGCCGGAGGCATCCGTCCACTGGTAGTCCCCGTCGTCCAGAAACTGGCCGGGACCGGCGCTGGCCGCCAAGGTATAGAGCCGGATGGCCCGGCCCCGTTCCGGCTTTGGCTCATACAGGCCGCTGCACCGCAGCAGCTCCGCGTATTCCGCCAGCTTCCGCCGCCCCACGGCGTCCAGGCCCTTTCCCAGGCCGCCGCCCATGAACTCCCCGGAGATATCCGCCACCTCCAGCGCCTGGCAGGCCAGCAAAAACTGCCGCGCCGATGGGAGCGTGGCGCCCTTCTCCCATTTGGAGAGCGCCTTGTCCGTGACCGGTTCTCCCAGCGCCGTGAGCCGCTGGGCCAGCTCCTTCTGGCTCAGGCCCGCCTGCTTTCGCAGCGCGGCCAGCTTTCCGCCGATGTCGTCTACCATACCCGCGCCCTCCCTTCCTTGTTTTCTGGTTTTCAGTATATAGGAACAGGAGAGAAAACGCAAGTGATTTCTCTTAAAAAGAGAAATTTCCTCTTTACTTCTCCAAACAAGCGATATATAATGGCCGCATGGAGAGAGTCATCCTACATTCGGATATCAACAGCTGCTATGTGAGCGTGGAGCTGCTGGAGCGGCCGGAGCTGCGGGGCCAGCCGGTGGCGGTGGGCGGGGACGTGGAGGCCCGCCACGGGATCATCCTGGCCAAGAGCGAGGAGGCCAAGCGCTGCGGCGTGAAAACGGGCATGGTGCTGTGGCAGGCCCGGCAGCTGTGCCCGGAGCTGACGGTGCTGCGGCCCCACTATGAAAAATACGAGGCCGTCTCCCGGGCCGCCCGGGCCATCTACGCGGACTTCACCGACCGGCAGGAGCCCTTCGGGCTGGACGAGAGCTGGCTGGACATCACCGGCTGCCACGCCTGGAAGGACGGCTATCTGGCCGCTCAGGAGGTCCGCCGGCGGATGCGCCGGGAGCTGGGTCTGACAGTGAGCGTGGGGGTCAGTTGGAACAAGGCCTTCGCCAAGCTGGGCTCCGACTACAAAAAGCCCGACGCGGTGACGGAGTTCCGCCGGGACAACTTCAAAGAGCTGGTCTGGCCGCTGCCGGTGGGGGCGCTGCTGTTCGCAGGCCCCGCCTCCTGCCGGGCGCTGGGGGCCATGGGCATCCGCACCGTGGGCCAGTTGGCCCTGGCGGACCCGGAGGCGCTGCGGCTGCGGCTGGGAAAGGGCGGGCTCACCCTCTATCGCTACGCCAACGGCTGGGACGAGAGCCCCGTGCGCCGGTTCGACTGCCCGCCGGAGGTCAAGAGCATCGGCAACTCCACCACCCCGCCCCGGGATCTGCGGTGCGAGGCGGATGTGCGCCGGGTGATGCTGGCGCTGGCGGAGGAGGTGGCCGGCCGGCTGCGGGCGGAGCGGATGCTGGCCGGGCAGGTGGAGGTCTCGGTGCGGGACGCGGTGAGCCTGCGCTGGACCGGCCATCAGGCAGTGCTGGACCGGCCCACGGACATCACCCGGGAGCTCTTCCAGCGGGCCATGGCCCTGTTCGACCAGCTCCACGCCTGGCCGGCGGCCCTGCGGGGGCTGGGTCTGCGCACGGCGGCGCTGCGCCCTTCCGGCGGGCCGGAGCAGATGGACCTGTTCACCGACTATGCCGTCCGGGACAGCCAGCGGCGCATTGACGCGGCGGTGGACGCCATCCGGGCCAAATACGGCAAGAAGGCCATCCGCTACCTGGGCGCCGCCAAGAGCGAAGAACTGCCCCACGAGAAATGCTCCTTCGCGGAGCGGTAAAAATCACATTTTAGGAGGCCGCCATGCACTTCGTCAACGCCAAGGGCATCCTGTCCGCCCAAAACGGCATGAACATCTACCGGGGATGCACCCACGGGTGCGTCTACTGCGACAGCCGCTCCGCCTGCTACCAAATGCCCCACGCCTTCGAGGACGTGGAGGTGAAGCAAAACGCCCCCGAGCTGCTGGACCTGGCCCTGGCCAGGAAGCGCCGGCCCTGCATGGTCGGCACCGGGGGTATGAGCGACCCCTATATGCCCTGTGAGGCGGAGCTCGGTCTCACCCGCCGGTGCCTGGAGATCATCGCGCGGCACGGCTGCGGCGCGGCGGTCCAGACAAAATCCGATCTGGTCCTGCGGGACATGGACCTGTTCGTCCGCATCCGGGACCGGGCCAAATGCGTCGTGCAGATGACGCTGACCACCGCGGACGACGCGCTGTGCCGGGTGGTGGAGCCCAACGTGTGCCCCACCGGCCGGCGGTATGAGGCGCTCAAAGCCCTGCAGCGGGAGGGCATCCCCACGGTGGTTTGGATGACGCCCCTGCTGCCCTACATCAATGACACGGAGGAAAATGTCCGCGCCATCCTGGATCTCTGCTTCGACGCCGGCGTGCGCGGCGTCCTCACCTTCGGCTGCGGCCTGACCCTGCGCCAGGGCGACCGGGAATACTACTACGCCGCCCTGGACCGGCACTTCCCAGGGCTGAAAGAGGTTTACATAAAAAATTACGGCAGCGCCTATGAGCTGCCCTCACCCCGCGCGGCACGGCTGCGGGAGCTCATCGTGACCGCCTGCCGCGCCCATGGCGTCATGACCGATACCGACGAGATCTTCGCCTGGCTGCACCAGCTCCCCGATCCGTACCCCCAGATGCGGATGTCTCTCTGATCGCCATGCCCGCCTGCAGCTTCTTGCATTTTTCGCAATTGTATGTTATCGTTGACAAGGAGTTCCGATCCAAAGTGATCCCGCCAAAGGAGGGTTATGAAATGAAAAAATTTTCGGTCTCTCTGCTTTGTTTTCTGCTCTGCTTCCTGTTCTGCATGCCCAGCGCCGCGCTGGCGGAGGGTCTGGGCGGCCTGATCGGCGGCCTGCCGGATCTCCATGACACCCCCAGCGGCGATCCCGGCGTGCTGCCCGACCCGGCGGAGCTGCTGGACGACGAGGGCAACCTGTATGCCGAGGATTACAACTTCGCCCCGGATTTCGTCTGCAGCGTGTACACCTACGACACAGCGGACGACGATTTCCTCAGCGACTATCTGGATCTGGCGGAGGCCAACGGCTTCACGGCCGCCGAGACCACGGTGGAGGGCTATCAGGCCTACAGCCTGGAGTACGACGACCTGGGCGCGCTGCTGCTGCCCGATTACGACGGCGTGATGATGCTGCTGGTGCAAAACGGCATCGTGTTCGGCGAGCCCCTGCCCGAGTATTACCTGCGCATGACCTACAACGGCCGGGAGGTCCTGACAGGCGAGATGGACTTCATGCGCTCCTACGACGCCTATCAGTACAAATTCGAGTACTTTGACACCGAGCAGAGCCCCTCCTATTTCGAGATGCGCTTCCCCAAGTCCATGCGCGCCGGGGACGACTACACCTGGACGCCGGATTCTCCCCCGGAGTACCTCTACGTGTACACCGGCAGCATCCTGATGAACTACCAGGCCTATACCCGCAACGGCGAGTGGGGCGGCAGCGACGACTACTTCCAGATGAAGATCGTCACCAAGGAGGAGACCCCCCAGGGACTGCTCATCGAGGGCCGCTTCAGCGCCGTGCTGGATTATTCCTCGATCACCATCGAAAACGGCTCCTTCCGCATCCTGGTGAAGTGAGCCCCTTCCGTCATCCCGTTCTCCCCATCCAGGAATAGCAAAAAAGTTCTCCAGCCGCTGGCTGGAGAACTTTTGTTTTTTTAGTAGTACCGCTTATGTTTGTTCTTGCGGGCCGCCTCGGACTTTTTACGGCGCTTGACGCTGGGGCTCTGGTAGTACTCCTTCCGCCGCAGGTCATTCATGACGCCAGCCTTGGCGCAGCTGCGCTTGAACCGCTTGAGCGCGTTATCGAGAGATTCGTTCTCTTTGACGTAGATTTCCGACATTCTGTT
>CANQIO010000064.1 GCA_947624065.1 uncultured Oscillospiraceae bacterium
GTGGACGCGGAGCACTACCGGGCCAAGCGGGAGGAATCCCTGGTCCATCTGGCGGAGAAGATGGCCGCCAAGGCCGTCAAGTATAAGCGGAGCATGGCCCTGGAGCCCATGAATTCCTATGAGCGGCATGTGATCCATACCGCCCTGCAGGATTATGAGGGCGTCACCACCAGCTCCATCGGCACGGAGCCCAACCGCCGGGTCGTGGTGACCTATGTGCAGCCCGACCAGCCCAAGAAGGAGCCGGCCGGCTACAAGGAATGGTGCTGACGGCATGGGAAGGCGAGCCCTTCCGCAGAAAAGGGCCGCGGCCCCACATATGCACGACTAGGCATTTTTGAAAATGTGGGACGGCTGTGCCGTCCCACATCGCTATTGTAAGAGAGGAAGTGTGGGCGTATGGTACTGACCAGCGCGATCTTTCTGTTTGCGCTCTTCCCGGCGGCGTTCGCGCTGTACCGGCTGGTACCGGGCATCCGGGGGAAAAACGCCGTGCTGCTCGTCCTGAGCCTGGCGTTTTACAGCTTCGGCCGCCTGGCCTATGTGCCGCTGCTGATCGGGTCCATCTTGGTCAACTGGGGGGCGGGCCGGCTGCTGGGCTCCCTGGAGGGGAAGGCCCGCCGCCGGGCCGTGGGCTGCGCGGCGGTGGCCTTTGACCTCGGGCTGATGGCGGTGTTCAAATACCTGGACTTTCTCATCGCCAACGTGAACGCCCTGCTGGGCACGGCCATCCCGCCGGCGGGCATCCCCATGCCCCTGGGCATCTCGTTTTTCACCTTCACCAGCATCAGCTATGTGGTGGAGGTCTGGCGCAAGCCCGCCAGCATGGCCAAGAGCCTGTGGGAGGCGGCGCTGTACATCAGCTTTTTCCCCGCCATCGCCTCGGGGCCGATCATGCCCTGGAAGGCCGCCGCGCCCCAGCTGCGGGAGCGGACCACCTCTCCCGAGCGCACCGCCCGGGGCATCCGTCGGTTCATCCTGGGCCTGGCGAAAAAGCTGCTGGTGGCGGACATCGTGGGCCGGGTAGTGGACGGGATCTACGGCGGCGCGGTGATGGACGCCCGGCTGGCCTGGCTGGCCGCCGTGGGCTACGCGGTGCAGATCTACTTTGATTTTTCCGGCTATTCGGACATGGCCATCGGCGTGGGGGAGTGCTTCGGCATCACCCTGCCGGAGAACTTCGACCGGCCCTATACGGCGCTCGGCCTGACGGACTTCTGGAAGCGCTGGCACATCAGCCTCACCACCTGGTTTCGCAACTATCTCTATATGCCCCTGGTGATGACCAAGCCCCTGCAGCGGCTGTATAAACGCTGGTCCGCCAAATACGGCCGGGCCAAGGCCAACAAGCTGAGCATCCTGATCCCCATGGCGGTGGTGTGGCTGCTGACGGGCCTGTGGCACGGCGCGGCGTGGCACTATGTGGTATGGGGCCTGTGGCATGGGCTCTTCTGCGCCCTGGAGGGCGTGGGCGTCATCCGCACCAAGCCGCTGGAGAAGTCCGCCGCCGGGCGGCTGGCGCTGCGGGCATATACGATGCTGGTGGTGGTGCTGGGCACGGTACTGTTCCGGGCGGAGAGCCTGGCCCAGGCCGGGCAGGTGCTGGCGGCCATGTTCACCGGCTGGCGGTTCACCGCCGCCGGGACCCTGGCGCTGCAGCGGCTGGTGAACGGCCTGACCGGCAGCTGCCTCATCTTTGGGGCGCTGGCCAGCGTCATCGCCGTGCCCAAGAGCGTCCGGGTGCCGGAGCGGCTGGGAAAGGCCGCCGTGCCCGTGTCCTACGTGCTGAGCCTGGCGCTGCTGGCGCTGTGCGTCATGGCCATGGCCCAGGGCGGCTTCCAGCCGTTCATCTATCAAAAGTTCTGAGGGGAGGCGGTCTGTGTGAAAAAGCTCTGGTATGGCCTGTTCACCGGCCTATTCTTCCTGCTCTGCCTGATCCCTCTGGGGGGGATGCTGCTGTTCGGCCCCGCCGAGCCGGCGGCCAACGAGCCCCCGGCGGCCAAGCCCCGGCTCGTCACCGTGACCGGGGAGCTGAACGGGGACTTTCTCCAGGAGCTGCAGACCTATGTGGCCAACGGGTTCTATCTGCGCCTGGAGGGCATCACCGCCTGGGACACCATGGTGGACAAGGTCTTTCACGCCTCGGCCAACGACGACGTGCTCATCGGCCCGGACGGGTGGCTGTTCTATGGCGGCGCGGTGAGCGACCTCACCGGCGCGGACCAGATGACGGACCGCCAGATCTGGTGCGCGGCCCGGTCCCTGGCCCTGATGCAGGAGTATGCCGAGGGCCAGGGGGCCCGGTTCCTCATCACGGTCCCCTGCGGGAAGTACACCCTGTATCCGGCGCACGCGCCGAATTATGTAACTGTGGCGGAGGGGAGCAACCGCACACGGTTAGCGGATGAGATGGAAAAGCAAGGGGTAAATTATGTCGACCTCTATGATGTCTTCTCCTCGGTGGATGAGGAGCTCTACTGGCACTGGGACAGCCACTGGCACAGCCGGGGCGCGGCCCTGGCGGCGGATACGATCCTGGCAGCGGCGGGGATGGAGACGGACTATTTCGCCGGGCCCTTCGACACGGTGACAGACCATGTGGGGGACCTCTATGAGATGCTGTACCCCACCGGCACGGCACGGGAGACGGACTATGTCTGGCAGCCGGGGTTCACCTTCACCTATCTGAGCCGGTTCCACTCGGCGGACGACATCACCATCGAGACGGAAAACCCCGGCCAGCCGGGGAGCCTGGTCATGTTCCGGGATTCCTCCGGCCGGAGCCTCTATCCCTATATGGCCCAGAGCTTCGGGCGGGCCTATTTCTCCCGGCAGAACAACTATAGATTGGATCTTGCGGACCAGCAGGGGGCCTCGCTGGTGGTGGTGGAGATCGCGGAGCGGACACTGCCCTATCTGGTGCAGTACCCGGCGGTATATCCGGCCCCGGCGCGGGACGGTTCGGTGCTGGAGGGGGCCGTGGCCGTGGAGAGCGAGCTTGCCGCCGAGGAGCCGGGCAGGACCATGGAGGGATACCAAAAGCTCACCGGGACCCTGCCGGAGACGGCAGTGGACGGGGCAGTGTATGTACAGGCCGGCGGGACGGTGTACGAGGCCATCCCCAATGAGGGGAGCTTCACCGCCTGGCTGCCCGGCGATGTGGAATGGGAGAGCGCCCAGGTATATGTGGGCTGAGAGAAAGGAGCAATCGATGGAACTGAACGAGGCATTGGCGGCCCTGGAGGCCATTCAGAAAAAGCTGTATGCGTACAATGCGGCCAGCTCCGCGCTGCATCTGGACGGGGACACGGTGGCGCCCCGGGATACGGCGGAGGGCCGGGGCGTGGCCCTGGGGGTGCTGGCCGGGGAGCGGCACCGGATCATGACGAGCCCGGAGCTGAAGCAGACCCTGGCTGTGCTGGAGGAGCATAAGGACGAGCTGGACCTGCTCCACGCCCGCCAGGCGGAGGAGCTGGGCCGGTCGGTGCGGCAGCTGACGCGCATCCCGGCGGAGGAGTATATGGCCTGCGCCCAGCTCGCCAACCAGGCCGGCGATGTGTGGAAGCGGGCCAAGGAGCAGAGCGATTTTCAGCTGTTCCGGCCCTATCTGGAGAAGCTGGTGGACTATAACAGAAGATTCGCCGGCTACTATGACCCGGCGAAGGCCCCCTATGACGCGCTGCTGAACGAGTACGAGCGGGGCGTGGACACGGCGTATCTGGACAGTTTCTTCTCCGCTCTTCGGGAAAAGCTGGTGCCGCTGATCCGGGCGGTGGGGGAAAAGCCCCAGCCGGACGTGTCCTTCCTGCACCGGCATTATCCGGTGGAGCAGCAGCGGAAATTCTCCGACTATCTCATGCAGGTGCTGGACCTGGACCGGGCCCACTGCGGCATCGGCGAGACGGAGCACCCCTTTACGCTGAACTTCAACAGCAAGGACGTGCGCATCACCACCCATTACTATGAAAACGACCTGGCCAGCTCCATGTACTCGGTCATCCACGAGGGCGGCCATGCCCGGTATGAGCTGGATGTGGACCCCCAGGTGGAGTATACGGTGCTTGCCGGCGGCGTGTCCATGGGGGTGCACGAGAGCCAGAGCCGGTTTTATGAGAACATCATCGGCCGGTCCCGGCCCTTCATCGAGGCCATCTATCCCAAGGTGAAGGCGTTCTTCCCCGAGCAGCTCGGGGACGTGACGGCGGACATGTTCTGGCGGGCGGTGAACAAGGCCGAGCCCTCCCTCATCCGCACGGAGGCGGACGAGCTGACCTACAGTCTGCATGTGATGGTCCGCTACGAGATCGAGAAGGCCCTGATCGGCGGCACGCTGGAAGTCAAGGATGTGCCGGAGACGTGGAACAGGCTCTATAAGGAATATCTGGGCGTGGACGTGCCGGACGACGCCCACGGGTGCCTGCAGGACTCCCACTGGTCCGGCGGCTCCTTCGGCTACTTCCCCTCCTACGCCCTGGGCAGCGCCTATGGCGCTCAGATGCTGGCCAATATGGAGAAGGACATGGACGTGTGGGGCCCGGTGGCGAGGGGAGATATCTCCCACATCACCGCCTGGCTCACCGAGAAGGTCCACAAATACGGCTGCCTTCTCACCCCGGCCCAGGTGGTGCAAAACGCCTGCGGCACCTTCGATCCGGCCTATTACACCGACTATCTGACCCGGAAATACACCGAGCTCTACGGGCTGTGAGAACGCGCCGGCCATGACCTACAAGATCCTTATCGTGGAGGACGACCAGGCCCTGGGCGCAGCCATGGAAAAGCAGCTGGACGCCTGGGGCATGCAGGCCCGGCTGGTCCGGGATTTCCAGGACGTGATGGGTGAGTTTACGGCCTTCGATCCACACCTGGTGCTGCTGGACATCGCGCTGCCCTATTATAACGGCTACCACTGGTGCGAGAAGATCCGCGCCGTGTCCAGCGTGCCGGTGGTGTTCATCTCCTCTGCCTCGGACAACATGAACATCGTCATGGCCATGACCATGGGCGGGGACGACTTTCTGCCCAAGCCGGTGGACCTGAACGTGATGATGGCCAAGCTGCGGGCGGTGCTGCGCCGGGCCTACGACATGGGCGGCCGGGGGCCGGTGCTGGAACACGGGGGAGCGGTGCTGAATCTGAACGACGCCAGCCTCTCCTATGAGGGGATGCGGGTGGAGCTGACGAAAAACGAGTTCCGCATCCTCCAGACCCTGATGGAGAACCGGGGCAAGGTGGTCAGCCGGGACACCCTCATGACCCGGCTGTGGCAGATGGACGCCTATGTGGAGGAGAACACCCTGACCGTGAACGTGAACCGGCTGCGGAAAAAGCTGGAGGACGTGGGTCTGCGGGACTTCATCGCCACACGGGTGGGCGTGGGCTATATCGTGGGGTGAGCCATGGGGAGAAGGAGTCTTTTTGGGACCTGGCTGTGGTCCCACCGGCGGAGCGCCCTGACGCTGGTCTGCTGCGCGGCGGTGTTCGCCGCCATATTCGCCCTGTACGGCGCCGAGCTGGAGGCGGTGGTGTATGCCGCGGGGCTGTGCGCCCTGGGGGGCGTTGTGGCGCTGGGGGCGGGCTATGGCCGCTTCCGGCGGGAGACCAGGGAGCGGGAAGCCGCGCTGACCGGTCTTCCGGCCCGGTCGGAGCCCCTGCCGGCGGCGTCCACGCCGGAGGGGGAGGATTTCCGGGCCATGGCCGAGCGGATGCGGGTGGAGTATGCTGCCCTGGCCGCCGCCACGGACATCGCCCGGCGGGAACAGCTGGACTGGTTCACCGTCTGGGTCCACCAGATCAAGACCCCCATCGCCGTCATGCAGATGACTCTCCAGGGGGAGGACACCCCCGAGCACCGGGCCATGGAGGCGGAGCTGTTCCGGGTCCGGCGGTACGCGGAGATGGCGCTGACCTATCTGCGGCTGGGGGAGGGGGCCTCGGACCTGGTCATCGGGCCCTGCGACCTGGACGGGATCATCCGCCAGGCGGTGCGCAAATACGCGTCCCAGTTCGTGGCCAAGCGGCTCACGCTGCGCTATGAGGGCACCCAGGCCACGGTCATCAGCGACGAGAAATGGCTCGCGTTCATCCTCGAGCAGCTTCTGGACAACGCGGTGAAGTATACCGCCACCGGGTCGGTCACCATCGCCGTGTCCCCGGAGTTGGTGCTCACCGTCGCGGACACGGGGGCGGGCATCGCGGCGTCGGACCTGCCCCGGATCTTTGAGAAGGGCTTCACCGGCTATAACGGCCGGAGCGACAAGTCCGCCACGGGCCTGGGGCTCTATCTCTGCCGCCAGGCGGCGGACAAGCTCCGCCACCGGCTGTGGGCCCGGTCCGAGCCGGGGAAGGGCAGCACCTTCTTCCTGGACCTGCACCGGGATGTGCTGGAAGTGGAGTGAGCTTACAAAAATGTCACATCCGGGCGTCAAAATGTCACGGGAATCGATTTTGACGGCCCGGATGTTTTGTTATGATAGGGGCACGTAAAGGAGGGAATGACCATGACGATCCTTCAAGTGGAAGGGCTTGGAAAGACCTATACCGGCCGCCTGGGCGGCAGCCAGGTCCGGGCCCTGAACAATGTGTCCTTTTCCGTGGAGCAGGGCGAATATGTGGCCATCATGGGCGAGTCCGGCTCCGGCAAGACCACGCTTCTCAATCTTCTGGCGGCCTTCGACCGGCCCACGGCCGGCCGGGTGATGCTCCAGGGAAAGGAGCTGTCCGCCATCCCGGAGAACGAGCTGGCGGCCTTCCGGCGGGACAGCCTGGGCTTCGTGTTCCAGGACTTCAACCTGTTGGACACCTTCAACATCCGGGACAACATCTTCCTGCCCCTGGTGCTGGCGGGGAAGAATTATGTGCAGATGGCCGAGCGGCTGCAGCCCATCGCCCAGAAGATGGGCATCACCGACGTGCTGACGAAGTACCCCTATGAGATCTCCGGCGGCCAGAAGCAGCGGGCGGCGGTGGCCCGGGCGGTGATCACCGGTCCGCAGCTGGTGCTGGCGGACGAGCCCACCGGCGCGCTGGACTCCAAGTCCGCCGACGGGCTGATGGACCTGTTCTCCCAGCTGAACCGGGAGGGGCAGACCATTTTGATGGTCACCCACTCCACCAAGGCCGCCAGCCATGCCGGGCGGGTGATCTTCATCAAGGACGGAGAGCTGTTCCACCAGCTCTACCGGGGAGAGGCCACCAACGAGCAGATGTACCAGAAGATAGCGGATACCCTGACCCTTCTGGCCACGGGAGGCGGCCATGAATAACAAGGGCTTTTACGCGAGGCTGGCCCGGCAGAACCTGCGCAAAAACGGTCGCAGCTGGGGGCCCTTCCTGCTGGCCTGCATCCTGACGGTGGGGATGTTCTACATCATCCTGTCCCTGGCCGTGAACCCGGCGCTCCACTCTCTGACCGGGGGGACCACCATCCAGATCGTGATCCGCTACGGCGTCGTGGTGGTGGGGCTGTTCGCGGTGATCTTCCTGTTCTACACCAACAGCTTTCTCATCAAGCGGCGCAAGCGGGAGTTTGGCATCTTCAATGTGCTGGGCCTGGAAAAGCGCCACCTGGCCCGGGTCATCGGCTATGAGACCCTGTATACCTATCTGCTGGGGCTGGGCGGGGGCCTGGTGTTCGGTGTGGCGCTGGACAAGGCGCTGTTCCTGCTGGTGATCCACCTCACCGGCGCGCCGGTGGTGCTGGGCTTTTATGTCAGCGCCGTCGCCGTCGCCGTGACGGCGGGGCTGTTCGCGGTCATCTTCCTGCTGATCTTCCTCAGCAGCGTCCGGCAGGTCTATGTGGCCCGGCCGGTGGAGCTGCTGCGGGCGGGGAACGCCGGCGAGCGGGAGCCCAGGGCCAAGTGGTTCATCGCCCTGCTGGGGGCGGTGTGCCTGGGGGCGGGGTATTATATCGCGATCACCACCACCGATGTGCTCCAGGCCATGTTCCTGTTCTTCGTGGCGGTGGTGCTGGTCATCGTCGGCACGTACCTTCTCTTCACCGCCGGGAGCATCGCCATTCTGAAGGCCATGCGGGCCAACAAGCGGTATTACTACAAGACCCGCCACTTCACCGCCGTGTCCGGCATGATGTACCGGATGAAGCAGAACGCCGTGGGCCTGGCCAACATCTGCATCCTCAGCAC
>CANQIO010000065.1 GCA_947624065.1 uncultured Oscillospiraceae bacterium
TCCATCGACATCGCCAACGCCCTCGGCTACTCCAAGCCCTCCGTCAGCGTGGCCATGAAGCAGCTGGAGGAGAACGGATACATCCGCCGGGACGCGGACCGGCTGCTGTATCTGGAGGAAAAGGGCCTGGCCATCGCCAAGCGCATCTATGAGCGCCACGAGACCCTGGCCGCCGTGCTGATGAGCCTGGGCGTGGACCGGGATACGGCCTATAAGGACGCCTGCAAGATCGAGCACGATATCTCCGACGAGAGCTTTTCCTGCATCCAGGCGTACATCGCCGCCAGCGGCAAGCCCCAGGCGCCGGACGCCGCCGCCCACCAGAAAGCCCACGAGGCACAGAAACAGAAATAGTATAGCGCCTTTCGCGCAAAATGCAACCGGGCCGTCGGAGCGAGAGCTTCGGCGGCCCGGTCATATGCGAGGGGCCCTGCCAGGTCTCCCCGCCCTATATCTTTTTCAAATACCGGGTGGCGGCCTTGAGCATCAGCCGCTTCAGTCCGCCGGCGTCGAATTCGATCTCCACCAGGTGGTCCCCGCCCATAGGAGTCATCTTGACGATGGTGCCCTTATGGAAGGCGCTGTGCTCCACCCGGTCCCCCACGGCGTAGCTCACGGCGGGGGCCGCGGCCTTGGCAGGGGGCTTCACGGCGGGCCGCTCTTTGGCGGAGCTCCGGCGCTCCCAGCTCTGGGCCGGCCGGGCGGGCTTGGGCACGTCGTCGAAGTCGAACCAGCCCGTCTGGGGCTTCAGGTCCGTATAGGGCCGGTCGATGTGCTCCGGCGGGATCTCATCCACGAACCGGCTGACCCGGTGGGGGGCCGTCTGGCCGTAGACCATCCGCTGGCGGGCGCTGGTGATGAAGAGCCGCCGCTTGGCCCGCGTGATGGCCACATAGGCCAGCCGCCGCTCCTCCTCCATCTGCTCGCTCTCGCCGATGGCCTGCAGGGAGGGGAACACCCCCTCTTCCATGCCGGTGATGAACACGGTGGGGAATTCCAGGCCCTTGGCGGAGTGGATGGTCATGAGGGTGACGGTGTTCTCGTCCAGATCCACGTCCTGCAGGTCCGTGTAGAGGCTCACCTCGTCCAGGAACCCGGCCAGAGTGTCGTCCCCGGTCTGGCGCACATGGGTGGCGATGAAGCTCTTCAGCTCCCGCACGTTCTCCAGCCGGTTCATGCTCTCGTCGGTACGGGCGCTCTCCAGCATCCGGGCATAGCCGGTCTTTTCCAGCAGCGCGTCATACAGCTGCTCCAGCCCCCCCGTCTGGGTCATGGCGGACAGCTCGTTCATCATGGCCGCGAAGGCCTTGAGCTTTTCCGCCGCCCGGCTCAGCTCCGGGAAGGCGTCGGCCATGGTGAGCACGGTGAACAGCGGCAGGGCGTTTTCCGCGGCGATGTCCCTGGCCCGGTCCACGGTGGTCTGGCCGATGCCACGGGCAGGGACGTTGACGATCCTGGTCAGGCGCAGATCGTCCGCCGGGTTCAGCAGCACGAAGAAGTACGCCATCAGGTCCTTGATCTCCGCCCGCTCAAAGAAGGGATTGCCCTTCACGATCCGGGGGCGGATGCCGTGGCGCAGAAACGCCTGCTCCAGCGCACGGGACTGGGCGTTGGTCCGGTAGAGCACCGCGTGGTCCCGCAGGTTCTCCCCCTCGTCCACGGCCTGGAGCACCTGGCGCACCACATAGCGGGCCTCGTCCTCCTCGTCCTTGGCCACATACAGGGTGATCCGCTCCCCGTCCCCGGCGCGGGTCCACAGCCGCTTTCCCTTGCGGCCCTTGTTGTTGGCCACCACGCCGTTGGCGGCGGACAGGATATGGCCGGTGGAGCGGTAATTCTGCTCCAGACGGATGGAGCGGGCGCGCTCATACTGGTCCTCAAAGGACAGGATGTTCTCGATGGTGGCCCCCCGGAAGGCGTAGATGGACTGGTCGTCGTCGCCCACCACGCAGATGTTCTCGTGGGCCCCGGCCAGGAGGGTGGCCATCATATACTGCAGGTTGTTGGTATCCTGGTACTCGTCGATGAGCACATATTTGAACTTCCGCTGGTAACGCTCCCGCGCCTCCGGGAACTCCCGCAGCACCCGCACGGTGTTATAGAGCAGGTCGTCGAAGTCCATGGCCCCGGCTTCCATCAGCCGCCGGGCATACTCCCGATAGAGCTCCGCCGCCCCCTGCATGCGGAAATCGCCGCTCTTCTCCGCGGCAGAGGCGAACTTATCTGGCTCCTGGAGCCTGTCCCGGGCCCGGTCGATGACGGCCAGCACCCACTTGGGCGGGAAGAGCTTCTCGTCCTTGTTCTGCTCCTTCAGGATGCGCTTCATCACCGAGACCCGGTCCGCCTCGTCGTAGATGGTGAAGCTGGCCGGATAGTCCAGAAGGGCCGCCTCCTTGCGCAGGATGCGCACGCAGGCGGAGTGGAAGGTCTTGGCCCAGATATCCTCCGCCGCCGGGCCCAGCATGGCGCTGAGCCGGTCCTTGAGCTCGCCGGCGGCCTTGTTGGTGAAGGTGATGGCCAGGATCTGCCAGGGCGCCACCGGCTCGTAGGCCGCGGCCTCCTCAGCCGGCTGCTTGAGGCTCTCGTCCCCGGCCAGATATCGGCGCATGACGTCCAGCTTTTCCTCGTCCGCGTCGGCGGGCAGATCCTCGCAGTCAGAGGCCCGGCCGTATTTCATGAGGTTGGCGATGCGGTTGATGAGCACGGTGGTCTTGCCGGAGCCCGCCCCGGCCAGGATCAAGAGCGGCCCCTCCGTGGCCATGACGGCCTCCCGCTGTTTTTCGTTCAGCCGTGGGAAGTTTTTGGCGATGACCTGCCTCCGGGCGTCTATGTAGTTTTTCGTAAAAGTATCCATGGGGGCAGTATACCATGCTGTTCCGCTTCGCGCAAGCGGGAGCATGGCAGCAAAAAGGCCCGGCGGGAGGTTCCCTCCCGCCGGGCGTCCTTCCGGTCCTTCAGCTCGCCGCCTCCAAAAGCATCTGATCGATCCGCAGCATCGCTTGGGTAAAATAGACCGTCTCCGCGTCGGTCAGGTCTGCGTTCTCCATCTCGTCCAGCTTCTGCATGGTCTCGGCATACTGTTCCATAAAAGAGACATACTCCCCCAACACGCTCACGTTCGACGCGTCATAGCTCTTCATAAAATCGACGTATCTGTTGAAGAACTGCTCATAGCTGTCGATGGTCTCCTTGATCTCCGGCCGGATGTCATCATCGGATGCAGCCTCAGCAGGCGCCAGCGTCGCTTCCGGCTCCGGTGTCGGCTCCGGTGTCGGCTCCGGCTCCGGTGTCGGCTCCGGCTCCGCCTCCGCCGTCCCGCTCAGCTTGTCGTCCAGGTCGTTGGCTTTTTGCTCCAGGCTCTCGGCTCCGGCCTCTATGCGGTCTGCGACGTTGCTGATCTTCTCTTCCAGATCCCTCGCGCTGCAGCCGACCAGGACAAGGACCAGCGCCAGGGCAACTAAGCATATCCTCTTCATTATTTCCTCCATCAGTCCAGACCATCTTCCAAGGCGTCAGCCGTGTACTGCGCCCCGGCGAGGGTAATGACTAGCCCCTCAGCGCAGCCGTTGAACACATATCTGCCCAGTTCCGTCAGACCGTCGCCGATGACCACTTCGGCCAGGTTCTCACAGTACTGGAAAGCCCGGTCGTCAATAGAAACCTCACCTCCGCCCGTGCAAACAGAGACGCTTGCCAGGTCAGGGCAGTTAGAAAGAGCGTACTCGCCCAACTCCACCTTCTCGCTGTCGATGACTACGGTTTCCAGGTCCTCGCAGGAATACAGCACGGATTCATCTGCGATGAATTCCTCGCCGCTGGCGCTGAACGACGCAAGAGAGCAGTATTTGAACACCCCTTCATCCAGCTTAACAGAGCAATCGGTCATCTCCACGACCGCTTTGTCGCCGCATCCCTGGAAGGCGTATTCGTCCGCCTCTACTGTGCTGTTTGTAAACAGGATAGAAGTCAGGTCCTCGCAGTCATAAAAGGCATACTCGCCCAGTGTGATTTCTGTTTCGTCTGCGGTCAGGCTGTCCAAGTCGCAGTACTGGAAAGCTTCTTTCTCCAACTCCACCGTGCTGCCGGTCATCACCAGCGCGGCGCTGTCGCCGCATCCCTGGAAGGCATAGTCTTGGGCCATGATCTCACTATCAAGAAACTGTATATCTGTCAGGTCTTCGCAGTCATAGAAAGCATACTTGTCAATTTCCATTTTGCAGCCGCTGAATGTCATACTCAGCAGACCACCATACTGGAATGCTTCCTCGCCGATGGTCCCGGTACAGTTGGTAAAGGTGACGGTGGCGTCATCACCGCACCCCTGAAAGGCATATTCCACGATTTCCAGTGTACTGTCCGTAAGTTGTATGTCTGTCAAGTCCTCACAGTCGTAAAAAGCGTATTTTCCAAGTACAGGCGTGCCGCCGATGATATTCAGCGTCTCGAACTCGCCATACTGGAAGGCTCCTTCGTCCACAGTGTATTCATAATTTGCCAGCGTCACGCTGTCCACGTCCTCCAGATACTGAAAAGCCTTGGGAGCGATCAGTGTGACCGTATCCCCGGCGGGGCTCTGAGTGGGGATAACGAGGTCGGTGTCCGTGCACACACCGATACCGACGACGGTGCAGGTGCCGTCGCCGTTGCTCTCAAATTCCAGCCCCTCCGAGGGCGTCAGGTCGATCTCCGCCGACGCTTCTTCGGTGGCCCAGACCGGGAATGCGGAAAAAGAGAATGCCAGGACCAGCGCAAGAATAATTGTCATCACTTTTTTCATAGCTGTCTCTCCCTTTTGTTTTTTGTTTTTCTCCGGCAGTACCGGCCCGGGGACAGATGACCTGTCCCGGGCTTTCCCGCCGAGATAAACAAAAGCGGTGCAGGGAACCATTTCCCTACACCACAAGAAGCCACACAGCCTCGCATTTCCCGCTCTTGTGTTTCCACGCGAAAACGGATATAATACGAAACGGTGCAGTTATTCTGCTGTGTGGGAGCCGACACTCCTGCATAGGGACGTGAGGTGCTCGCAACGCCTCACGTCCTGCCTCTATTTATCTCGCGCTCTCATTATATCGCCTGGCCTGCCTTTGCGCAAGCAGTTTTTTCCCGGGCCCGACAACCCGGGGCTTTTTTCGCCTCCTTTCTTTTGTTCAATTCAACCCTTGTTTTTGACGCGAGGCGCTCCTATAATAGGTTTCGCGCAATTTCAGGAAAAAGGAGGCTCGGCGGCATGTTCTCAAAAAAAGATATCCGGGCGCTGCTGTGGCCCCTCATCCTGGAGCAGGTGCTCACGGGGCTCATGGGCGTGGCGGACACGTTCATGGTTTCCAATGTGGACGAGGCGGCGGTGTCCGGCGTGGCCCTGGTGGACTCGCTGAACATGCTGGTGATGTACTTCTTCTCCGCCCTGGCCGCCGGCGGCACCATCGTCTGCTCCCAATATATCGGCCACGAGGAGCCGGACCAGGCCAACCGGGCCTCCAACCAGGTGATCGGCGCCTCCTTCCTGCTGGCTGCCGCCGCCACTGTGGTGCTGGCCACGCTGCGCCGGCCGGTGCTGCGGCTCATTTTCGGCTCGGTGGAGCCCGCCGTCATGGAGGCGGCCCAGATCTATCTGCTGGTCACCGCCCTGAGCTATCCGGCCCTGGCCCTCTATTCCGCCAGCGCCGCCCTCTATCGGGCGGTGGGCAACTCCCGGCGCCCCATGCTGGTGGCGCTGGTGGCGGACATCCTGAACGTGATCGGCAACGCCGTGCTGATCTTTGGCTGCGGCATGGGCGTGCTGGGCGCGGCGCTGGCCACGCTGGCCAGCCGGATCGTCAGCGCGGCGGTGATGCTCTGGTATCAGGCCAAGCCCGATCAGGCCATCTCCCTGGGGCCCTGGCGGTCCTTTCTGCCCGACGGAGCCATGCTGCGGCGCATCCTGCGGGTGGGTCTGCCCTCGGCGGTTGAGAACAGCATGTTCCAGTTCGGGAAGCTGGTGGTCCAGTCCACCGTCTCCATGCTGGGCACCACCGCCATCGCCGCCCAGGCGGTGGCCGCGGCGCTGGACTCCTGCGCCGGCATGCCCGGCCAGGCGGTGGGCATCGGCCTGCTCACCGTGGCGGGCCAGTGCATGGGCCGCGGCAGCGCCGACGAGGCCCGGCGGTATATCCGCATGTTCACCCGCATCTCCTTCGCCATCATCCTCACCACCGCTCTCATCAGCTGCCTCGGCGTGTCCGGCATCGTGCGCCTTACGGCCCTGACCGACGAGGGGCGCGTGCTGGTCTGCCAGCTGACCTGGTTCGTGAGCGTCATGCGCGTCATCTTCTGGCCCAGCGCTTTCACCCTGCCCAACGGCCTGCGGGCGGCGGGGGACGTGGCCTACACCATGTGGATCGGCACCGCCAGCATGTGGGTGCTGCGGGTGGGTCTGTGCTGGACCCTCTGCCGCTATACGCCCATCGGCCTGTGGGGCGTCTGGATCGGCTGGACCACCGACTGGGTGTTCCGGGCCATCTGCTTCCGCGTCCGGCTCCGGGGCCACAAATGGGAGCTGCACCACGTGCTGGAATGAACCCATCCGACGCAAAAAGCGCGCCGCCCGTCCCTTTTGGGACAGGCGGCGCGCTTCTCTTATCTTATTCCTCCCGATCATATTTTCGCCCCGGCACATAGATCGCCGCCAGCAGTCCCGCCAGGGACGCCATGGGCAGCCACTGGGCAAGCGCGCCCGGCCCGAACAGCCATTTTGCCAGGAAACACACCGCTCCGCTCAGCGTCATGGTCAGCAGGCACCACACCCGCGTCCAGTGCAGGATATGGGGCCAGGTATGGTTGTTGAACCGCACGCCGGGCACGTTCATGCGCAGCGGCCCGTCGTAATAGAACCCCAGCCGGTCCACATCGTGATACCAGGGCAGGCGCGTCTTGGCGAACAGGCAGAAATAGAGCCCGAACCCGGCGCTCAGGACGGTCATCAGCAGCGCCGGGTGGTACACGAGCCAGTGCTCGCCGTCCCGCGCCATCCTCCACGCCAGCGCCGCGCCCTCCGCCAGGGCCGCCAACAGGCACAGCGCGTACCGCACGGCCCACTTTTTCCGGTCCGGCCCGCCACGGGCGGGCTCCTCCCCGGACAGGTCGATGACCCGCCGCACCAGCGCCTCCGCGTCCTGGACGCTCACCGGCGTCTCCGGCTCCATCCGCCGGCACTCCAGCAGCTCCGTCACTGTCACGCCCAGCGCCTGGGCCAGCGGCACCAGCAGCGTCACGTCCGGCAGCCCCTGGCCCCGCTCCCATTTGCTGACCGCCTTGTCCGTCACGGCGAGCCGCCCGGCCAGATCCTTCTGGGTCATGCCCCGCTCCCTGCGCAGCGCCGCCACAAAGGCGCCGAAGCGGTCCCGGTCGATCTCGAACATCTTCCCTCACCTCGTCGTCAGTATACCACGCGCCTTCTCCTTTTGTCGACCGACGGAGCGTAGAGCCGCCCCAATCCCTTACGGCGCAAGGGCTTGGGGCGTGCGCCGCAGCGGTCATCCCCGGCCATGAGGTCGAGGCCTTGGCCCGCATCCTGCTCCCGGAGATGCAAACCTTTTTTTGAGAGCGAGGAAGGGCAGCGGGGGTATGCCCAGTGGAAGGCCCAACATCAGGCGCAGGAAAGCAAAAAACAAACCCCAGGGCGGGAACATCTTAAACGATGCCCCGCCCTTTTTTGGCTCCCCGACAAATGGGAATTTGCCTACTTCGATATTACTGCCTTAATCGCACCCAAACTGTGGATTCTTACAACACGGTTCTTGTCTATTTCTGATATCTGTTGCAACTGTTCCACAAAAGGTCTGACGAACTCCGGCCTACGTTTACCGAGAACACGGAAGATTTCCGGCGCTTC
>CANQIO010000066.1 GCA_947624065.1 uncultured Oscillospiraceae bacterium
CTGAAGAAGGCCGATCTGGTCATCGGCTGCGTCATGCTGGCCCCCGGCCGCGAGTGCCAGAAGCTGGTGCTGCGGGAGGATCTGAAACTGATGAAGAAGGGCGCCGTGATGGTGGACATCGTCATCGACCAGGGCGGCTGCTTCGAGACCAGCCATCCCACCACCCACGCCGACCCGGTGTACGAAGTGGACGGCATCCTGCACTACTGCGTGGCCAACATCCCCGGCAGCGTGCCCCGCACCTCCACCGAGGCGCTGGTCAACTCCACCCTGGCCCACGGCATCCAGATCACCAAGGTGGGCCTGGAGGCCGCCTGCAAGGCCGATCCCTGCCTGATGAGCGGCGTCAACACCTACAAGGGCAAGCTGACCTTCGCCGCCGTCGCCGAGGCGCTGGATATCCCCTACACCGATCCCAACGAGCTGATGTGATGCGCATTGACCCATTGGGCCTTCCTTGAACAGCGGGCATCCCCCGGCCATACCGGGGGATGCTTTGTTTCACGCTCTTCCCGCCGGGCGCCCGGCCCGGCGGGAAGCGCCGTTTTTGGTCCGGCCCCGCGGATATCCCCTCCGCGGGCGGGATACCTGACACGAGCGGAAACTGACGCCACAGCTATAATAAAGGAGTGAGCATACGCCCATGAGCAGATTAGAAGTGAAAATGCCCGGCCAGGCGGAAGCGGTCGTCGAACAGCTCTACCGCAGTATGGAGGGCCGCATCGCCGCCAGTCCTCCCGGCCTGTGCCCGGTGGATATGGCGCTGAACTTTCTCAGCCTGTGCCAGGCGCAGACCTGCGGCAAATGCGTTCCCTGCCGGATCGGCCTGGCCCAGCTGTCCAACATGATCCGGGAGGTGCTGGAGGGCGACCCCGGCATCAACATCCTCAAGCGCATCGAGAATACCGCCCAGGTGGTGGTGGACACGGCGGACTGCACCATCGGCACCAACGCCGCCAAGCTGGTACTGCTGGGGCTGAAGGGCTTCCGGGAGGACTACGAGGAGCATATCCTCCACCACCGGTGCCTGGGCAGTCTGAAAAACCCGGTCCCCTGTGTGGCCCTGTGTCCCGCGGGGGTGGACATCCCCGGCTACATCTCCCTGGTGAACGAGGGCCGGTGCGCCGACGCGGTGCGGCTCATCAGAAAGGACAACCCCTTCCCCACCGCCTGCGCCTACATCTGCGAGCATCCCTGCGAGGCCCGCTGCCGCCGGAACATGGTGGACGACGCGCTGAACATCCGGGGGCTGAAACGGTATGCGGTGGATCAGGCCGGCGACGTCCCCCAGCCCAAGTGCGCCCCGGCCACCGGCAAGTCCGTGGCCATCATCGGCGGCGGCCCCGGCGGCCTCTCCGCCGCCTATTATCTGGCGCTGATGGGCCACAAGGTCACGGTATACGAAAAGCAGAACAAGCTGGGCGGCATGATGCGCTACGGCATCCCCAGCTACCGCCTCCCCCGGGAGAAGCTGGACGAGGAGATCGCCTCGATCCTGTCCCTGGGCATCCAGGTGCAGCTGGGCGTGAAGGTGGGCGAGGACATATCCTTTGACGATCTGCGCCAGCAGTATGACTGCCTGTACATCTCCATCGGCGCCCACACGGACAAGAAAACGGGCATCGAGGGCGAGGACAGCAAGGGCGTCGTCTCCGCGGTGGAGCTGCTGCGCCACATCGGCGACGACGAGATGCCGGACTTCTCCGGCATGGACGTGGCCGTCATCGGCGGCGGCAACGTGGCCATGGACGTGACCCGCAGCGCCATCCGCCTGGGGGCGCAGAAGGTCACCTGCGTCTACCGGCGCCGCCAGGCGGACATGACCGCCCAGGCCGAGGAGGTGGAGGGCGCCATCGCGGAGGGCGCGGAGGTGCTGACGCTCCACGCGCCGCTGCGCATCGAGGCCGACGAGAACGGCCATGTGAGAGCCCTGTGGGTGCAGCCCCAGATCATCGGCGAGGTGGACAGCGCGGGCCGGCCCCGCCCCACCACCGCCTCCGTCTCCCCCCTGCGCATCCCCGCGGACATCGTCATCGTGGCCATCGGCCAGGGCATCGAGTCCCGCGGCTTTGAGCAGGTGGGCATCAAGATCCAGCGCGGCGGCACATTGTCGGCCAACACCAGCACCCAGCTGCCCGATGTGGAGGGCGTGTTCGCCGGCGGCGACTGCGTCACCGGCCCCGCCACGGTCATCCGCGCCATCGCCGCGGGCAAAGCGGCGGCGGCCAATATCGACGAGTATCTGGGCTTCAACCACGAGATCAAGTCCCCCGTCATGGTGCCCCCGCCCCACGTGGCCGCGCTGCGGCCCCGCGGCCGGGTCAACCCGGGCGAACGGGAGGCCTGCGAACGCAAGAGCGACTTTTTCTGCATCGAGTGCGGCATGACCGCCGAGGAGGCCTTCCAGGAGTCCTCCCGGTGTCTGCGCTGCGACCACTTCGGCTACGGCAACTTCAAAGGAGGGCGTGTGGAGACATGGTAAAATTCACGATCAACGGCCGGGAGATGTCCGTCCCCGCGGGCACCACCATCCTTGCCGCCGCCGAAAAGGCGGGCATCCCCATCCCCCATCTCTGCTTTTTGAAGGACGTCAACGAGATCGCCGCCTGCCGGATGTGCATGGTGGAGGTGGAGGGCACCGAGCGGCTGGTCCCGGCCTGCAACACCCAGGTCCAGGAGCATATGGCCATCCAAACCAACAGCCCCCGCGTCCGTCAGGCCCGCAAGACCAATCTGCGGCTCATCCTGTCCCAGCACAACTCCAACTGCACCGTGTGCGTACGCAGCGGCAACTGCGAGCTGCAGCGGCTGTCCCATGACCTGAACATCCACTACCAGCCCTATCAGGTCCAGCCGGAGCGGACCAATGTGGACCTGAGCGTGCCGGTGGTCCGGGAGGCCAGCAAATGCATCAAGTGCATGCGCTGCGTGCAGGTCTGCGACAAGATCCAGGGCATGCACATCTGGGACGTGGCCGGCACCGGCTCCCGCACCACCGTGGACGTCAGCTACAACCGCTATCTGAAAAACACCGACTGCACCTACTGCGGCCAGTGCGTCACCCACTGCCCCACCGGGGCGCTCACCGTCCGGGACGACACGAACCTGGCCCTGCGGGCGCTGGCGGACCCGGAGATCACCACCGTGGTCCAGGTGGCGCCGGCGGTACGGGCGGCCTGGGCGGAGACCTTCGGCCTCAGCGCCCGGCAGGCCACCACCGGCCGCATGGTGGCGGCGCTCAAGCGCCTCGGCTTCGACTACGTGTTCGACACCAATTTCGCCGCGGATCTGACCATCATGGAGGAGGCCAACGAGTTCGTCCGGCGGTTCACCCATCGGGGCCGGTACCGCTGGCCCATGTTCACCTCCTGCTGCCCCGGCTGGGTCAGCTTCATGGAAACCCAGTTCCCCAGCTATCTGGAACACCTGTCCACCGCCAAATCCCCCCAGCAGATGTTCGGCGCCATCGCCAAGAGCTACTTTGCCGAGCGGATCGGCGTGGACCCGAAAAAGCTCTTTGTGGTGTCCGTCATGCCCTGCTCCGCGAAAAAGAGGGAGTCGGAGCTGCCCCGGATGTACAACGACTATGGCACGCGGGACGTGGACCTGGTGCTGACCACCCGGGAGATGTGCCGGCTGTTCCGCAGCGACTGCATCGTCCCGGCGGACCTGCCGGAGGCGGAGTTCGACAGCCCCCTGGGCTCGGGCACCGGCGCGGCGGTCATCTTCGGCGCCACCGGCGGCGTCATGGACGCGGCGCTGCGCACCGCCTACTATATCGTGACGGGCCAGAACCCCAGCGCGGACGCCTTTGCCGAGGTGCGCACCGGCGCGCCCTGGCGGGAGGCTTCCTTCACGATCCCCGGCTCCGGGACGGTCCGGGTGGCGGTGGTCAGCGGCCTCGCCAATACCCGCCGGCTGATGGAGGCCATCGACAGCGGCGCGGTGGACTATGACTTCGTGGAGGTCATGGCCTGTCCCGGCGGGTGTGCCGGCGGCGGCGGTCAGCCCATCCACGACGGCGCGGAAATGGCCGCCAGCCGGGCTGCCCAGCTCTGGAAAGCGGACGCCAAGTCCTCCGTCCGGTTCTCCCACGAGAACCCGGACGTACAGGCCCTCTACCGCACATACCTGAAGGCCCCCCTTGGGGAAAAGGCCCACCACCTGCTCCATACCGACTACAGCCTCTGAGGCCCCGGAGGGCCGGCGCCGGAGCAGGACGCTGCGGCGCCGGTCATCGGGGACGCGGACTGACCGTGCGCGCGGCCCATGTTCCCCTCGACTTTTCGCCCCAGATGGAGTATCATAGGCGTCAGCAAGGGGGATGAGACCGTGAAGCGCACAAAGCTCGGGGACCGGGAACTGCCGGACTATACCAAAGGCGAGGAGATCTTCAACATGGTCTCCCATATCGCCGGTGGGGCCGTCGGCGTGGCGGCGCTGGTGCTGTGCGTGGTGCGGGCAGCGCTGCACGCAAACGGCTGGGGCGTGGTCGGCGGCGCCGTTTTCGGCGCGTCCATGATCCTGCTGTACACCATGTCCAGCGTCTACCACGGCCTGCGGAAGGGCATGGGCAAGAAGGTCCTGCAGGTGATCGACCACTGCACCATCTATTTTCTCATCGCGGGCACCTATACGCCGCTGCTGCTGAGCGCCATGCGCCCCATCGACCCGGCGGCCAGCTGGGTGCTCTTCGGCGTGGTCTGGTCGCTGACAGTGCTGGCCACAGTGCTCACGGCCATCGATCTGAAGCGCTACCGGGCCTTCTCCATGGCCTGCTACATCGGCATCGGCTGGGCCATCATCTTCAAGGTCCCGCTGCTCGTCGAGGCCATCGGCTGGGCTGGGTTCTGGCTCATCCTGGCCGGCGGCGTGTCCTATACGGTGGGCGCGGTCCTCTACGGGCTGGGGAAAAAACACCGCTATATGCACAGCGTCTTTCATCTGTTCGTGGTGGCGGGCAGCGTGCTGCACCTGCTGGCCATCCTGATCTATGCGCTGTGAGCCGGCCATACGGCGGCCGGCCAGGGAGGTCTCCACATGAAAAAAGCACAGGTGATCGTCGACAGGGATTACACCGTCGGCGAAGTGGACAAGCGGCTGTACGGCTCTTTCATCGAGCATCTGGGCCGGGCCGTTTACGGCGGCATCTATCAGCCGGGCAGTCCTCTGGCGGATGAGGACGGCTTCCGCCGGGATACCCTGGAGCTGGTGAGGCAGCTGCGCGTGCCGATCATCCGCTATCCGGGCGGCAACTTCGTGTCGGGCTACCGCTGGGAGGACGGCGTCGGACCCCGGGACGAACGCCCCGCGAGGGCCGATTTGGCGTGGCAGGTGATCGAGACCAACCAGTTCGGCCTGAACGAGTTCTCCGACTGGTGCAGAAAGGCCGGCAGCCAGGTCATGATGGCGGTGAACCTAGGGACCAGGGGCGTGGAGGACGCGAAAAACCTCCTGGAATACTGCAATTTCCCGGGCGGCACAAAATACAGCGACCTGCGCAAACGGCATGGCTACGCCCAGCCCCACGGCATCCGGACCTGGTGCCTTGGCAACGAGATGGACGGGCCCTGGCAGATCGGCCACAAGACCGCGGAGGAATACGCCAGGCTCGCCCATGAGACGGGTCGGGTGATGAAGTGGCTCGACCCGGACATCGAGCTGGTGGCGTGCGGCAGCTCCGGCTCCGCCACGCCCACCTTCGGCGATTGGGAGGCGACGGTCCTGGACGAGTGCTACGACACCGTCGACTATGTATCCATGCACCAGTATTACGGGAACCGGGACAACGACTCCGCCAACTTCCTGGCCAGCAATATGGACCTGGACCGGTTCATCACCGGCGTGGCCGCGATCTGCGACTATATCAAGAGCAAGAAGCACGGCCGAAAGACCATCCACCTGTCCCTGGACGAGTGGAACGTGTGGTACCACTCCAACGAGGCCGACGAAAAGCTGGAGAAATGGGGCCGGCACCCCCATCAGCTGGAGGACATCTATAACTTCGAGGACGCGCTGCTGGTGGGAAGCATGCTGATCACCATGCTCCGGCACGCGGACCGGGTGAAGATCGGCTGCCTCGCCCAGCTGGTGAACGTGATCGCGCCGATCATGACGTCAGACACCGGCGCATGGCGGCAGACGATCTATTATCCGTATCTGCACTGCTCCCTTTTCGGCCACGGAACGGTGCTGAACACCGTCGTGAAAGCCCCGGTCTACGAGGCAAAGCAATACGGGGACGCCCCGTATCTCGACTGCGTGGCGGTGCACAATGAGCAAACAGAGGAGCTGACCGTGTTCGCGGTGAACAAGGACCTGGAAGAGGACATGCTGGTCACCCTGGAGCTGCGGCAGTTTCCCCGGTATAGCGTGAAAGAGCATCTCGTTTTGCACGATCCCGATCTGAAGGCTGTGAACACGGAACGTGACCCGGACCGGATCCAGCCCCGACGGGCAAGCGCGGCCGCGGTCTCCGACGGGGTCCTCACCGTGGAATTGAAAAACAAGAGCTGGAACGTGATCCGGCTGGGGCGCGCGGCGGAACGCTGACGCTCTGCCCGGACTTCATCCCAACAGACAAAAACGCGCGGGCGCGTCTCCGATGGCGGGGACGCGCCGTTTTTTATGACTCCATCTGTTTGCCAAGAAAGCCGCTGACCGTGGTGGCCAGCTTCAGCTCCGTGTCGCCGGCGCGGACGCCGTCGCCCCGCTCCAGAAACACCACGCAGCCCAGCACGTCCCCCTCCGACAGGATGGGCACCGCCACCGCCGCCATAGGGGAGTTTTCCCCGTCGGTGACGGGCAGGCCCTTGCCGCCCGGCTCCGCGCGCCACGCTCTGCGGCCCTCCATGATCTCCTCCAGGCCGGCGCTGATGTGCCGATCGATGAGCTCCTTGCGGCCGGTGCCGGCGGCGGCGATGACCGTATCCCGGTCGCACACCGCGGCGGTATACTCGGCCGTCTTGTGCATGGACTCGCAGATCTGCTCGGCAAAGGAGCTCATCTCGCCCATGGGGGAGTATTTTTTAAAGATGACCTCCCCGTCCTTCTCTGTATAGATCTCCAGCGGGTCACCGCCACTGATAACGTTGACGCCAAAACAGGAATTTATCAGCAATATGCTGAGTTTGGCAAAGAGGATTTGTGGAGAGTGACGAAAACGGCGAGCGATGAGATGAGCGATGTATTGCCTCTCAGAGGAAAGCGCGTTATAATTGCGTCGGAAAGTACATAACCCTGGCGATCATGGCGCCAGAGGAAACGCGAGCAGCATTATGGAGCAAAGGAGGGACATGCCTTGACGATATCTCAAATCATGGAAAAGATGATCAGCTGTTCCAATGGGAATATCCATGACATCGAACATCTGACTCACGTGTGGACATATGCCAGGACCATTGGAGAGCTGGAGGGGCTGGACGGGGAGACGCAGTTCATCCTGGAGGTGTCGGCCATCACCCACGACATCGCCTGTCCCCTGTGTCGGGAGAAGTACGGCAGCGCCAGCGGGAAACGTCAGGAGGAGGAAGGCCCTGCGCTGGTTCGGGC
>CANQIO010000067.1 GCA_947624065.1 uncultured Oscillospiraceae bacterium
GCGAGAGCGACTTCGTCGCCAGCAACGAGCTGTTCACCGGCTTTGTGAAGGACCTGGCCAAGGTCATCGCCAAGGAGGACCCCGCCGACGTGGACGCGCTGGCGGCCTGCCAGTGGGTGGACGGCAAGAGCACTGTCGCCGACGCCAAGAACGAGGTGTTCCTGTCCCTGCGCGAGAACATGCAGATCCGCCGCTTCGCCCGCGTGGCGGAGGGCGTGAGCGTGCCCTACGTGCACATGAACGGCAAGGTCGGCGTGCTGGTGACGCTGGATACCACCGCGTCCCCTGAGGCCGTCAACGAGCTGGGCAAGGACGTGGCCATGCAGATCTGCGCCATGCGGCCCCAGTATCTTGACAAGTCCGTGGTGGACGAGGCGTTCATCGCCCATGAGAAGGAAGTCCGCCTGGCCCAGGCCATGCAGGACCCGAAGAACGCCAAGAAGCCCGAGGCCATCATCGAAAAGATCGTGATGGGCGGCATCGAGAAGTATTACAAGGAGATCTGCCTGCTCCAGCAGGCCTACGTGAAGGGCGAGGGCGAGGACGTGGCCGCCCATGTGGCCGCCGTCGCCAAGGAAGTGGGCGCTCCCATCGCCGTGAAGAGCTATCTCCGCTTTGAGAAGGGCGAGGGCATCGAGAAGCGCCAGGACGACCTGGCCGCCGAAGTCGCCAAGATGATCGGCTAAAGCCGTCCCGGACCGGAACCCGGTCTCGCAGCAAAACACAGCCCCCTGACGCAGATGACCTGCGCCAGGGGGCTTTTTTATGCCGTGCGCGCGTCCGAGGACGCGCGCACTTTGGTGTGACTTACTCGTAATCGGCCACGTTGTCCGCGTCGATCCAGATGTTGTCGGTGATGATGGTGGTCTCCTCCAGAGTCTCGCCGTTGAGCAGCTTCACAGCGGCCTCCAGGCCGTTGGCGGCCATGGCGCCGCCGTCCTGGGAGACGGTACCGGTGATGCGGCCGTCATTGATGGCCTCAAAGCCGTCGGGGGTGCCGTCCACGCCGGTGATGATGATGCCGCTGTCAGCGCCCGCAGCGTTGCCGGCGCCCACGGCCATGCCGTCGTTCTCGCAGATGATGGCGTCCAGCTCATAGGCGCTCAGCCAGGTCTCCACAGCGGCCTGGGCCTGGGCGGTATCCCACGCGCAGTCCTTGGGCTCCACGACCTCGACCATGTCGGGGTAGTTCTCCAGGACGTTGCGATAGCCCTGCAGGCGGTCCAGCCCGCCGGAGTCGGCGGAGGGGCCGGTCAGGATGGCGTAGTTGCCCTTGCCCTCCAGCAGGTCGCAGACATGCTGCATCTCGACCTCGCCGGCAGTCACGTTGTTGCCCAGGGAGATGGCGGAGATGCCGTAGTTCTCCCAGTCGGTGACAGCGGAGATGATGTTGATGACGACCACGCCGGCGTCAGCGGCGGCCTTGGAGGCGTCGCCCAGCGCGTCGGGGTTCACCGGCTCGTACAGGATGGCGTCATAGCCCTCGGCCACGTACTGCTCGATCAGGCTGATCTGCTTGTTGGCGTCCTGGTCGGCGCTCAGGATGGTCAGATCCACGCCCAGCTCGTCGGCCTTGGCCTGGGCGGCCTCGGACACGGTGATCTGGAAGGCGTTGTCCTGGTGCTGCTGGATGAGAGCGATCTTATAGGGCTCGGCCTCACCGGGCTCTTCAGCCTCGCCGGCACCCTCTTCGGCTTCGCCCTCGCCCTCGGCGGCGGGCTCAGCAGTGGCCTCGGGCTCAGCGGTGGGCTCGGCCGTCTTCGTGCCGCTGCAGCCGGCCATCAGGGAGACGAGCAGAGCCGCCACAGCCAGGAGCGCGAGAAGCTTCTTCAACTTGTTCATTGTTGGTTCCTCCATTGCTTTCAAATATACTGTAAAGGATCGGGCCGTCGGGATATGGCCGCTGCGTCCGCCGCCCTCCGGGGAGGGACGGGGGATGGGCGGTCAGTCCTTCTTGCCCTTTCCCTTTACGTCGATCAAAACGGCGCCCACGATGATCAGGCCCTTGACCACCTTCTGCCAGTGGGACGACACGCCCAGGATGTCCAGGCCGTTGGCGATCACGGTGATCAGCAGCGCGCCTACGATCACGCCGATGGGCTTGCCCACGCCGCCGGACATGGACACACCGCCCACCACGCAGGCGGCGATGGCGTCCATCTCATAGCCCTCCGCCGCGTTGGGCTGGCCGATGGTCACACGGGAGCTCATCAGGAAGCCGCACAGGCCCGCCAGCATGCCGGCGATGCCGAAGGTGGAGATCTTGATGGCGTTGGTGTTGATGCCGGCGGCCCGGGCGGAGAGGATGTTGCCGCCGCAGGCGTATACCCGCCGGCCGTAGACCGTCTTTTCCAGCACGAACGCGCACACGATGGCCACCACGAACAGCACGATGGCCAGCGTGGGGATGCCGAACAGGGAGCCGGCGGCCACGGCCTTGTACTCCGGGGAGATGCCGGTGACGGGGTTGCCGTTGGTGATCAGCAGCGCTACGCCGCGCACGGCCGTCATGGTGCCCAGGGTCATGATGAACGGCGGGATGTCGCCCAGGGAGATGCCCACGCCGTTGATGATGCCCACCGCCAGGCCCGCCAGCATGGCCACGCACAGCGGCACGATCAGGGGCACCTGCCCCTTGCCCAGCAGGGCGGCCAGCACGCCGGTCAGGCCGATGGTGGAGCCCACGGACATATCGAATCCGCCGGCGACGATGACGAACATCATCCCGAAGGACAGAATGCCGTTGATGGATACCTGCTTGAGGATGTTCACCAGGTTCTTCGGGCCGATGAAGCTGGGTTTGAGGATCGTCAGCACCAGCACCAGGAACAGAAAGATCACAAAAATGAAGTATTTGCTGATAAAGGACCGCACATTGAATCCGGACTTCTGCTCTTTCATTCTCTCACATCCCCACTTTCTTTAAACTTCGATGGCGGAGGCCAGCGCCATGATGCGCTCCTGGGAGAAGTCCTCCCGCTGGACCTCGCCGGAAAGCACGCCCTCGCTCATCACGGCGATCCGGTCGCACACGCCCATCAGCTCCGGGATCTCGGAGCTGATCATGATCACGGCCTTCCCCTGCTGGACCAGGCTGCCGATCAGCAGGTAGATGTCCCGCTTGGCGCCCACGTCGATGCCGCGGGTGGGCTCGTCCATGATGATCACGTCCGGCTCGCTGAGGAGCCACTTGGCGATGACCACCTTCTGCTGGTTGCCGCCGGACAGGTCCCCCACGATCTGGTCGGAGGAGGGGGTCTTGATCTTCAGCTTTTCGATGTATTCCGCCGAGGCCGCCCGGGCCTTCTTCTTGCTGTAGAGCCCGTGCTCCAGGAGCTTGCTGATGGCGACCACGGCGATGTTGTCGTTGATGGTGCCCCGCAGGTTCAGCCCGGTGACCTTTCGGTCCTCGGTGACCAGGGCCACGCCCTTTTTGATGATGTCCTTGGGGGAGCGCACGCGCACTGTCTCGCCCCGGACGACGATCTCGCCGCCGGCGAGGCGGTGCAGCCCGAAGATGCCCTCCACCAGCTCGCTGCGCCCGGCGCCCACCAGGCCGCCGATGCCCAGGATCTCGCCCCGGCGGACGGCGATGCTCACGTCCTTGACCTTGTGGTCGGCCCGGACGATGTGGTTGGCCTCAAAGACCACCTCGCCGATCTCGGCCTGGGACTTGGGGAACACGTCCGTGATCTCCCGGCCCACCATCATCTTGATCAGCTGGGCCTCGTCCAGGTCCTTCGTCTCCCCGCAGCCGATGTACTGCCCGTCCCGGTAGACCGTCACCCGGTCGCAGATGGAGAAGATCTCGCTCATCCGGTGGGAGATATAGATGATGGCCACGCCCTGCTCCTTCAGCCGGCGGATGTGGCCGAAGAGGATCTCCACCTCCCGGTCGGTGATGGCCGCGGTGGGCTCGTCCATGATGATGACCTTGGCGTCCACGGAGATGGCCTTGATGATCTCGATGAGCTGGCACTGGGCCACCGTCAGCTCCCGCAGGGTGTTCATGGGGGAGACGTGCAGGCCGCACTCCTCGATGAGCTTGCGGGACGCCTCGATCTCGGCCTTCTTGTCCACCAGGCCGTGCCTGCGCAGCTCACGGCCCACGAAGATGTTCTCATAGACCGTCATATCGTAGATGGGGTTCAGCTCCTGGTGGATCATCGCCACGCCGGTGTCGATGGCCTCCTTGGGATTGGACACCTCATAGGGCCGGCCGTTGAAGAGGATCTCGCCGCCCGGGTCCTTTTTGTAGATGCCCATGAGGATCTTCATCAGCGTGGACTTGCCCGCGCCGTTCTCTCCCATGAGCGCATGGACCTCGCCCGGCCTCACCTGCAGCTGCACGTGGTCCAGCGCCTTCACGCCGGGGAAAGTCTTGCTGATGTCCTTCAGCTCCAGTATGTATTCCACGCGTTTCTCCCCTCTCTTTTCCCGGCGCGGGACGGACGGCCGTCCCTCTCCGCGCCGGACAGATCCGCGGATCAGATCCAGAACATTATACATATCAGCATCCTGGAAATCAATACGCCTCCTTATTTTTAAAAGAAATCAACAAAACGTGCCGGAGGGATTCTGACAACATTTACAAATCATCCGAGGCGGATCTCCGCGAAAAAAGTCGACTGCCCCGCCGGCGGCGCGGCGGCGGGAAAAATCCTTGAAATGAGCGAAAAATCGGAGTATAGTATCATTAGAGGAATATCGCATCATCGATGCGGATACAGGTCTGAAAGGAGCAGGAATACAATGAAGATCGCGTTTGACGTGGACGTGCTTGCAAAGCAGATGCCCATCACCGACATGGTGCACAAGGTGGCCGACTGGGGCTACAAATACATCGAGCAGTCCCCCCACCCCCGCATCAACCCCTTCTATAAGCACCCGCTGTTCTCCAAGGAGTGCGAGGCGGAGTACCGCAAGGCCCTGAAGGAGACCGGCGTGGAGATCTCCAGCTTCATCGTGGTGTACCGCTGGTCCGGGCCCAGCGAGGAGCAGCGGCAGCACGCCGTGGCCAACTGGAAGCGGATGATCCAGATCGCGGTGGACATGGGCGTGCCCGTCATCAATACCGAGTTCTCCGGCGACCCCAACCAGCAGGAGATCTGCAATGGCATGTTCTTCCGGTCCATGGAGGAGCTGCTGCCCATCATCGAGCGGGAGGGCCTGCGGGTGGAGGTGCAGTCCCACCCCTACGACTTCTGTGAGCTGAACGACGAGGCCTGCGACATCGTCAAGTCCTTCCGGTCCAAGAACCTGGGCTACGTCTATTCCGCGTCCCACGGCTTCTTCTACGACCAGGGCAAGGGCGACGTGCGCCATATGCTCAAGTATGCAGGCGACGAGCTGACCCACGTGCTGTTCGCTGACACCTGGAACCAGACCAAGGACTGCCGGTACATCCTCAACCCGCCCTGGCTGAACGGCCGCGGCCGGGCCGACGTGACCATCCACCAGCACACCGCCATGGGCGAGGGCGAGGTGGACTTCGACGGCATCTTCGAGACCCTGCGGGAGATGGACTTCGCCAACAAACAGCTGAAGCCCGACGCCCCCAAGGTGGGCGGCGACAACATCGCCTGCGTCAGCTATTTCGGCTTCCCCGAGAAGATGGATAAGCAGGCGCCCGAGGCCCGGGAGCGCATCGAGCGGGAGCTGCTGGGCAAATAAAAATAGCCGCGGACCGGCGCATCTTGCGCCGGTCCAGCGCGTGGTATCATGGCCCGCAACAGAAAAGTTGCGTAAAAATTTTCGAAAATTTCCGTAAATCATCCAAAGAACGGCCCTGGAAAACGCACAATTCTAAATAGGCATAGATGTCTAAAGTGCTGAAATTCTCTTTTCCTTGGTAAAATTGTTGACGAAAAGTTGTAGAGTTGTTATAATTTTGTGCGTGTGGAATGCCGGAAACGTGTTCGGTATGACAAGAGGACATGGGCGCGGACCCATGCAGCGCAGCCATAGTGAAAGGAGAGTCCAGATGTGAAAAGCAAGAGAGTGCACAGGCCGTTCAACTCGACAAGGCTGAAAAACCAGGTCCTGAACGTGGTGAAGAACCCCTTCAACATGATCGTGGCCATCAGCCTGGTGATCCTGTTCTGCCTGATCGTGATCCCCCTGCTGCAGATGATCGCCACCACCTTCACGGTGGCCAAGAGCGAGCTGCGGCGTATCCGCGGGGCAGAGGTGGGCGACTTCACCCTGTACTATTGGAAATATATCCTCACCAGCGGCATGGCGAAGGCCACGTTGTGGGGCCCGCTGAAAAACTCCCTGGTGGTGGGCTTTTTCACGGTGCTTGTCTCCGTGCCTCTGGGCTCGGTGCTGGGCTGGCTGATCGTCCGCTCCGACATCCCCGGCAAGAAGCTGCTGGGCATGCTGGTGGTCATCCCCTACATGGTGCCCTCCTGGTGCAAGGCCCTCAGCTGGCTGGCGGTGTTCCGCAACAAGACCTCCGGCTCGCTGGGCTTCTTAGCCGGTCTGGGCGTGCCGATCCCCGACTGGCTGGCATACGGGCCCATCGCCATCGTGCTGTGCATGAGCCTGCACTACTACGCATTCTCGTACATAAACGTGTCCTCGGCCCTGCGCTCCATCAACTCGGAGCTGGAGGAGATGGGCGAGATCTGCGGCGCCAATAAGATCCAGATCCTCAAGTCCATCACCCTGCCCCTGGTGCTGCCCAGTGTGCTCAGCTCCATCGTCATGACGCTCTCCAAATCCATCGGCACCTACGGCGTGGCGGCCAACCTGGGCAACCGGATCGGCTACTTCACCCTGGCGACGAAGATGAAGACCTTCATCAACGGCTCGCCCCAGGCGGTGGGCTACGCCATGAGCCTGGTGCTGATCGCTCTGGCGGCGCTGATCATCTTCGCCAACCAGAAGATCATCGGCGTGCGCAAGAGCTACGCCACCATCGGTGGCAAGGGCGGCCGCTCCACCGAGATGAAGCTGGGCAAGGCCAAGGTCCCGCTGATGATCTTCCTGGTTGTCTTCCTGTTCTTCGCCATGGTGGCCCCCATGTTCGTGCTGGTGATGGAGACCTTCCAGATCACCACCGGCAACGGCTACGGCCTGGACAACCTGACGCTCTACAACTGGATCGGCACCGTGGACGAGGCCCAGCGGTACATCAACTATCCCGGCATCTTCCGCAATCCGGAGTTCACCCGGGCCATCTGGAACACCATCCGGCTGACCTTCATCGGCTCCATCCTCACCGCCCTGTGCGGCCAGTTCCTCGGTTACATCTCTACCCGCGGCCGCGGCAAGTGGTACGGCTCCGCCACCGAGCAGCTGGTGTTCATCCCCTATCTGATGAGCGGCGTGGCCTTCTCGGCCATGTACGTGGCCATGTTCAACCGGCCCCG
>CANQIO010000068.1 GCA_947624065.1 uncultured Oscillospiraceae bacterium
GGTCGTCCCACTTCTTGCCGGGGTAGTCTGACAGCAGATCTTCGAGTATGTTTTTTGCCTGGTGGAGGCTGTCGCTGAGACCCTCGACGGTATCCAGATAGTGAACGATCAGTCGAAATGCCTTTGCAGTCGTCATGTTTTTTGTCGCCGCCTTTCTTTTTTGTCTACGACACGTCATCGTTCGACGGTAATCTACAGGGGAGAGAAAACCCGTAAACCCTTGGAAATAGGGCATTCCATTTCCACTTTAGATAACGGTGCCCATGATCTCGGGGGAGATACGGCGGTATTTGCGGGACAACAGCGCGCTGCGGGTGAGCCGGTCCCTGCGGGATACGGCGTACCGGGTGATGCAGGTCAAGGAGGCCTTCCTCAACGAATACCAGCGGGAGCCGTCGGTCGACGACATCGCCAAGCTCCTAGGGCTGGAGACCAGCGAGGTGGTCATGGCCATGGACGCCATGGCGGACCCGGTGAGCCTGTTCGAGCCGGTATACAACGACGGCGGCGAGAGCATGGCGGTGATGGACCAGATCGGCGACAACAAGAACACCGACGCCGCCTGGCTGGAGCGCATCGCCCTCACCGAGGCGGTGGACAAGCTGGGGGAGCGGGAAAAGCGCATCCTGTCCATGCGCTTCTTCGACGGTCGGACCCAGATGGAGGTGGCCGCCGCCATCGGCATCAGCCAGGCCCAGGTCTCCCGGCTGGAAAAAAACGCCGTCAGCCAGATCAAAAAAGCCCTTTTCCCCGCGTGATGCAGAGGCCGGATTTCCGGTCTCTGCTTTTTGCTTTAGATATCAACTGTCACTTGAGTTTTCTCAAGACCGCCTGCGTTGAATTCAAGCGCAGCTTTAGCTATAATACAAGCAGCGCTTGATAAGGAGGCGGTCCCATGAATACGGATCTGATCGGCGAGCAGATCGCCAAATACAGAAAAGCTGCGGGCCTGACCCAGGAGGAGCTGGGCAAGGCGGCGGGGGTGAGCACCCAGGCGGTGAGCCGGTGGGAGTGCGGCGGGGCACCGGACGTGACGCTGCTGCCCGCCATCGCGGACAAGCTGCACGTGACGGTGGACGCCCTGTTCGGCCGGGAGAGCGGCCCGGCCAAGGATCTGTCCAACGACCTGATCCAATGGCTGCGGTCCATCCCGGAGAAGGATAGGCTGACGAAGCTGACCCGGTTTTTATGGGATGCGGCCATCTACGGCGTCAGCGACCCGCTGTTCGACGCGCCGTGGATCGCCTATCCCGAAAAGGCGGAGATGGAGATACCGGGCCTGTTCGGCCAGGGCATGTCGCTGATGCGCACGATGACGGGCACGGACAGCGGCTATCTTCTGGGCGTGGGCGCGGAGGATTACTCCTATTTCGGGGTGTTCCCGGAGCCGGAGGAGGGCTATGAGAAGTACTTCCTGACCGACGAGGAGTACCGCGCCCTGTTCAGCACTCTGGCGCTGCCGGGTGCCATGGAGGCGCTGCGGTACCTCTGCCGGAGCCGGGAGGGGCTCTACGCCCCGGCAGTGGTGGCCGGGCACACGGGGACGCCTCTGCCGGAGACGGAGCGGGCACTGGAGGCCCTGACAAAGGCGCACCTGCTGTCGCGGGAGCAGATCACCATGCCGGAGGGGACAGTGCGCGTCTACGCCCTGCGGGATTTCAGCGGCATCGTGCCGCTGCTGACCTTCGCCCGCTGGGCATGGCAGGGCCACGGGATGAATCTGGTGGGCAACCTGATGCGGGAAAAGTGCTTTGAAAAGGGGACGGCGAGCGATGAAGAGAAAAAGGCCTGACCCCGCCCGGCCCTACATCCGGGCCTTTTATGAGCACAACCGCCTCCGCCTTTTGGCCACGGCGGCGCTGTATATGCTGCAGATACCGGCCGTGCTCCTGGTGTCATGGGTGCTGGGGGCGGTGATCGACGCCGTCACGGCGCTGGACGCCGCCCGGCTGGTCCGGCTGGCATGGGCGGCGGCGGGCGTGGCGGTGTTTCTTGGCGTGTCGGAGGCGCTCTATTACCGGGCCCTCAGCGGCTGGCAGGGCCGGGCGCTGCGCCAGTATAAATCCTACGCCTTTCGAAAGCTCTCCGAAAAGAGCATCAGCGCCTTTACCAAGGAAAACACAGGGCGTTATCTCGCCGTCCTCACCAGCGATGTGACGGTGATCGTCTCCGACTATTTGCAGAACCTGTTCGATCTGATCATGCTGCCCATGGAGCTCGCGGCCATCCTGGTGTTTCTGCTCACCTACAGCCCGGCGATGACGGGGGCCGCCTTGGCGCTGTGCGTGCTGCCCCTGCTGGGGGTGACCGTCTTCAGCCCGGAGCTGGCCCGGCGGGAAAAGGCCCTCAGCGACGCGAACGAGGGCTTTGTGGGCAGAGTCAAGGACCTGCTGGCCGGCTTTGCCGTCATCAAGAGCTTCAAGGCCGAGCCGGAGGCGGGGCGCATCTTCGACGGGGAGGACCGCGCCCTGGAGCAGGCCCGGAGCCGCCGGCTGCGCTGGCGGGGCGCCATGCAGGGGGCGGGCAGCAGCCTCGCCGTTACCATGCAGCTCGGCATGTTTTTCATCGGCGCTTATCTGGCGCTGCGGGGCAGCATCACGGCGGGCACGGTGCTGATCTTCACCAACCTCGCGGGCTCCCTTGTCCAGCCGGTCCAGCAGGTCCCCCAACTGCTGGCCCAGCGCAGAGCCGCCCGGGGGCTCATCGAAAAGCTGGCGGCGGTGACGGAGGAGAACGCCTCCCGCACCGGCGAGCCCATCGAGCCGGTGCTCCATGACGCCATCGAACTGCGAGATCTGTCCTTCGCCTACGAGCCGGGAAAGCCGGTGCTGCAAAGGGTGTCCATGCGCCTGGAGGCGGGCAAAAAATACGCCCTGGTGGGCGCCTCCGGCTCCGGCAAGAGCACCCTTCTCAGCCTGCTCATGGGGGCCTATGACGGCTATACCGGCTCGCTGACCGTGGATGGGCGCCAGGTGCGCACCATCGACCCGGACAGCCTCTATGACCTGGAGAGCCTGATCGGCCAGAGCGTGTTCCTCTTCGACGACACCATCCGCCGGAACATCACCATGTTCCGGGACTTCCCGGACGAGGCGGTGGACAGCGCGGCGGCGCGGGCCGGGCTCACGCCGCTTTTGGAGGAGCGGGGCGGGGAGTACCGCTGCGGCGAAAACGGCGGCGGCCTCTCCGGCGGGGAGCGCCAGCGGGTATCCATCGCCCGGGCGCTGCTGCGCAAAACGCCGGTGCTGCTGCTGGACGAGGCCACCGCGGCCCTGGACAGCCAGACCGCCCACGACGTCACCCAGGCCATATTGGACCTCAATGGCCTCACCCGGCTGGTGGTCACCCACCGGCTGGAGGCGGCGCTGCTGGAGCAGTACGACGACATCTTCGTGCTGCGGAGCGGTGCGGTGGCCGAGCGGGGCACGTTCCGGGACCTGATGGACCGGAAGGGATATTTCTATTCTCTGTACAACGTGGCTAATGGTTGACATAACGCAAGTATCCGCCCATTGGGCGGGACCTTGTTCGGCATGAACGGCGCCATCGGCGCGACCGGCTATGATTTTTTCCGACTGGATAGGTGAAGGAGGTGAGGTCCATGGAGGACAGGGACATCGTGGAGCTGTACTGGCAGCGGAGCGAGCGTGCCATCGAAGAGACGGCGGAGAAATACGGCCGGTACTGCTACGCCATCGCCTACAACGCCCTGGACAGCGCCGAGGACGCCCGCGAGTGCGTCAACGACACGTGGCTGGCCGCCTGGAACGCCATGCCGGAGGCGCGGCCAAAAGCGCTGGGCGCGTTTTTGGGGCGGATCACCCGGCGGACGGCCATCGACCGCTGGCGGGCCAGAGCCGCCGCCCGGCGGGGCGGGGGAGAGCTGCCCCTGGCGCTGGAGGAGCTGGCGGAGTGCGTCCCCGCGGAGGGGGATGTGGAGGCGCGCCTGGAGGCGGCGGAGCTGAGCCGGGCGGTGGACGCCTTCGTGCGGACCCTGCCTGCCACAGAGCGGGCGGTATTCCTCAGCCGGTACTGGTACATGGACCCCGTCAAGGACATCGCGGCCCGGCTGGGGTCCACCCAGAGCCGGGTGAAATCCATGCTGGCCCGGACACGGGCGCGGCTGCGGACCTATCTGGAAAGGGAGGGATTGCTGTGAAGGGAAATGAGATGCTGCTGCTGGCCATCGGCGAGGTGGACCCGGCGCTGGTCCTGGAGGCCCGGCAGATGGACGGAAAGGGCAGGAGGACCGTCCGGCGGGCGCTGACGGCGGCGCTGGCGGCGGTGCTGGCGCTGGCCATGGCGGTCACGGCCTACGGTTATTTCAGCGGGGCGGACTGGTTCAAGGGCTGGTTCGCGGGCAGGACGGGCGGCCTCACGGCCAGCCAGGAGGCGTATATCGAAGCCAACGCCGCGGAGATCGGCCAGAGCGCGACGGTGAACGGCTGGACGGTGACGGTCCGCTCGGCCCTGGTGGACCAATACGACTTCTGCATCCTGATGCAGGTCGATCCGCCGGCGGGGACCAAGCTGGACGCCGACGGCGACATCCAGCTGCAGGGGCGCTCCCTTGACCGCACGGACGGCATGGACAAGGGGGCGGACACCGGCGGCATGGAAAGCATCATCTGGTCGGAGGCGGAGGGCGGCGGCCTGACCTGCCTCTGGACCCGGTCGGTATCGGTCCCGCAGGGCAGTAGCTTCAGCTTCCTGGATGGGGCGGAGCGGACGCTGCGCCTGGAGAGGCTGTGTATCGGCCCGGACGAGGTGGCCGAGGGCCCATGGGAGATCACGCTGACTCTCCCCACCAGCGGCGGGGAGGCGGTGGAGCTGGTGACGGAGCCCGTCCCCTGCCAGGGGGAGATATTCACCGCGCTTGACCAGGCCGCCGGGCGGCGGCCGCTGGACATGACCGTCACGTCCCTCCGGCTCACGGCCCTGGGGGTCGAGGCGAGAGTGGGATATCACATGGCCGACAAAGAGCCGGGCGAGGTCATCACGCTTCCTGTGACCCTGGTACTGACCGACGGGACCGAGATCCAGGTCAACGGCATGGGCGGCGCGGTCGGCGGCGGCATGGCCTGGTTCCATTTCCCGTTCTCCGCGCCCGTGGTGCTGGCGGATGTGGACCATGTCCTCCTGGGCGGGGGCGTCACGATCCCCATGCCGGATTGAAAGAATAGGCAAGCATATGGCAAGGCTGGTATGTCCTGGGGACATGCCAGCCTTTCGATGGATATGCGCGTCAGGTCACTTCCCCACGCAGAAGCGGGCGAAGATGCCGCGGGTCACGTCCTCCCGGACGGTGCGGCCGGAGAGCTCTCCCAGGGCGGACAGGGCGCCCTCGATCTCCGTGAGCACCGCGTCGGGGGCGAAGCCCGCCTCCATGGCCTCCCGGGCGGCCCGGACATAGTCCAGCGCCCGGCCCACGGCGTCCGCCTGGCGGGGGTTGGTGAGCGTCTCGCCCACAGGGATGGGGTCGTCCCCGGCGAACAGGGCCGCGAGGGCGGCCTCCAGCGCGTCCAGCCCCGCCCCGGTATGGGCGCTGACGGGGATGGCGTCATCCCTGTGCCAGACGGCGGGGAGGTCGGCCTTGCTCCGGACGATGAGATGCCGGGGGGCGGCCTTTGCGGCGGCCAGGACCGTCTCGTCCTCCACCGTCAGGGGCGCGGAGCCGTCCAGCACCGCCAGCACCAGGCCCGCCGCCTCCGCGGCGGTCTTGGCCCGGAGCACGCCCTCCCGCTCCACCGGGTCGTCCGTGTCCCGCAGGCCCGCCGTATCCGCCAGGCGCAGCAGCGTGCCGCCCAGCACGGCCTTTTCCTCGACGATGTCACGGGTGGTGCCGGGGATGTCGGTGACGATGGCCCGGTCATAGCCCAAAATGGCGTTGAGAAGGGAGCTCTTGCCCGCGTTGGGCCGGCCCAGGATGGCGCAGGGCACGCCGTTTTTCAGCACGGTCCCCCGCTGGAAGGTGGCCAGCAGACGGCCCAGCGCCGCCTCCGCCTCCGACAGCACGGCGGCATATCCCTCCAGGGCGAAGGGCTCGATGTCCTCATCGGGATAGTCGATGACCGCGTGATAGTGGGAGCAGATGGCGGCCAGCTCGTCATAGACGCCGTCGGTCTTTTTCCGAATGGCCCCGCCCAACTGGGCGGCGGCGTTGGCCGCGATCTGGGGCGTCTCGGCGTCGATCAGGTCGATGACCGCCTCCGCCTGGGTCAGATCCATCCGGCCGTTGAGGAAGGCCCGGCGGGTGAATTCCCCCGCCTTGGCCTGGCGGGCGCCGGCGGCGAAGAGACTGTCCAGCGCCGTGCGCAACACCACCGGCGAGCCGTGGCACTGCAGCTCTGCCGTGTCCTCGCCGGTATAGCTGGCCGGCCCGCGGGAGACGGTGGCCAGACACTCGTCCAGCAGCGTCCCGTCCGGGGAGAAGAGACGGCCCAGCACCAGCTTCCGGTCCGGACGCTGGCTCATGGGCGCGCCCGCCATGGGCGTGAACACCCGGTCCAGCACCGTGAGCGCGTCGGGGCCGCTGATGCGCACGATGCCGATGGCGGCCAGCACTTGGCCGGTGGCGATGGCCGCGATGGTGTCAAAGGCGCCGCCCGTGAGGGCGGCGCCGGTGTTCGATGCGCTCATGATCTTTGCGCGTCGTCCGCCTGGGCCAGATGATAGGTCAGCACCAGCAGACTGTCGGAGAAGTGGATGCTCTCCACCAGAGGGCCGTCCTCGCCTACGTCCAGCTCCGTGTTCGTGAAGTTCCAGATGGCCCGGATGCCCGCCTGGACCAGGGTGTCCGTCAGTTCCTGGGCCACATGCCGGGGGACGGTGAGGATGGCGATGTCCACCTTGTGCTCCCGGACGAAGTCGGCCAGGTCCTTCACGTCGTAGATGGGGAAGCCGTCGATGTCCGTGCCGATGACCTCCGGATCGATGTCAAAGGCGCCCAGGAAGGAGTACCCCTCGATGATGAAGTCGAAGTTCTGTACCAGTGCGGTGCCCAAATTGCCCGCGCCCACCAGGATGGCGGAATAGCCCCGGTAGGTGCCCAGGATCTGGCCGATCTCCTTGCGCAGGGAGTCGATGTTGTAGCCGTAGCC
>CANQIO010000069.1 GCA_947624065.1 uncultured Oscillospiraceae bacterium
CATAGGGATGTAGTGTAAAGGTAACACACCAGACTTTGACTCTGATATCGTGGGTTCGAATCCCGCCGTCCCTGCCAAATAAGACTTGGTAGCTCAGTAGGCAGAGCAACTGCCTTTTAAGCAGTGGGTCCGGGGTTCGAATCCCCGCCAGGTCACCAGATAAGCCCCCGGAGGCATATGCCTCCGGGGGCTTATTTTGTCCGTTATCGCTCTTGAGTCAAAAGCTCCCGGACCAGGGCCAGGTCCATCCGGTCCAGCGCGTGGTCCGCCGGCGGGAGCGGCTCCCGAGGGGAGATCCCGGAGCGGACGTATACCGTGGCCAGTCCCACGGCCTGGGCGCCCAGGATGTCGCAGGCGCCGTCGTTGCCCACCATGACGGCGTTCTCCGGCCGGATGGCGCGCTCGGCGAGCAGCCGCCGGAAAAAACGGGGGTCCGGCTTTTTGACACCGTAGTCGGAGGAGAGGTAGATCCCGTCAAAATACGGCGTCAGCCCCAGATAGTCCAGCTCGGGCACGGTGAAGATGCGCTGGGCGTTGGACAGCAGCCAGACCCGCTGGCCGTTGGCGCGCAGGGTTTTCAGCAGTTCCTTCGCGCCGTCGTAAAGGCACAGCCGCTCCAGCGAGCACCGGCGGAAATGCGCCCCCGCGGCGGCAGTCATGGCCGGCTTGGCCGGGACGCCCTTGTCCTGAAAAAGCCGCTGAAAGACCTGTTCCAGCCGGATCTCCGGGCAGGCGCCGGGGATGGCGCTGTCCGCGTCCGCGGCCTGCTGCTCCAGCTGACGGACCAGGCGGAAATACGCGTCCTCCAGCGCCTGGGGAGCATAATCCGCGCCGCGAGCCCCATACCAGCGGGCCATGGTCTCCCACAGCCGGGGAGAGCGCTCGTCGGTGCGGATGTCCACAAGCGTGCCGTAGAGATCGAAGATGCAGTCCCGCCAGAGCATTATGCCTGCAGCCTCCGGTAGTATAGCTGTGCCTCATAGGGCCGCAGCGGGCCGCCGGCCGGGTCATAGTTGCCCAACAGCCGCTCGGCCTGGGCGAACGCCGCCGGACGCTCATAGGGAACGGTCTCGCCGGTGAAGTTGCAGACCACCAGAAGCTGCTCCGCGTCGGTCTGGCGGGTGTAGACGAACAGCTTCTCGCTCTCCGGCTCCAGAAGGGTGAACGTGCCGTCCCGAAAGACCGGGTAGCGCTTGCGCAGGGCGATCAGGGACCGGTAATAGGCGAGGACGGAGCTGGGATCGGCCAGCTGGTCTTGGACGTTGATCTGGCGGTAATTGGGGTTCACCGGCAGCCAGGGGTCCCCCTGGGAGAAGCCGGCGTTCTTCTCCGCAGACCACTGCATGGGCGTGCGGGCGTTGTCCCGGCTCCGGGCATAGATGGAGGCCATCACCGCCTCGGGCGGGTCACCCCGGGCGACGCGCTCGGCATAGACGCACTGGGTCTCGGCGTCGGCGTACGCCTGGATGGGGAGGCGGATGTTGGTCATGCCCAGCTCCTCGCCCTGATAGACATAGGGTGTGCCCTCCTGGCCGAAGAGCATGGTGGCCAGCATCTTGGCCGATTCCACCCGGTATGTGGTGTCGTCGCCCCAGCGAGAGACGATGCGGGGCAGGTCGTGGTTGTCCAGGAAAAGGCTGTTCCAGCCCTGGCCATGGAGCCCCTGCTGCCAGTGCTCTGTGCAGCGCTTCAGCGCCGTCAGCCGCAGCGGGACCATGTCCCATTTCTCGCCTTCGGGCAGCTGGTCCAGGAGGATATGCTGGAACTGGAACACCATGCTCAGCTCGCTGGCGTCCGGGGCGCTGTAGCGCTTGGCCCGCTCCAGGTCGGTGCCCCACGCCTCTCCCACGGTGACCAGGCCCTCCTCGCGGAAGGCCTCCCGGGACAGCTCGTCCAGCAGCGGATGCAGCTTCGGCCCGTTGCAGGTGATGCCCCGGTCCGGGTCCTTGCCGATGACGTCGATCACGTCCAGCCGGAAGCCCTGCACGCCCTTGTCCACCCAGAAGCGGATCATGTCGTACAGCTCCCGGCGGACGGTGGGGTTGTCCCAGTTCAGATCGGGCTGCTGGGGGGCGAACTGGTGGAAGTAGTACTGCCCCAGGTGGGGCACATAGGTCCAGGCGGAGCCGCCGAAGGACGCCCGCAGATCGTTGGGAGGCGCGTCGGGGGTGCCGTCCCGCCAGATGTAGTAGTCGTGGTATGGGTCGTCCCGGCTTTTCAGCGCCCGCTGGAACCAGGCGTGCTGGTCGGAGGTGTGGTTCAGCACCAGGTCCATGATGATGGAGATCCCCCGCGCTCCCGCCTCGGCGATGAGCCTGTCCATGTCCTCCATGGTGCCCATGGGGGGCCAGATGGCCCGGTAGTCCGCGATGTCGTAGCCGTTGTCCACCTGGGGGGAGTCGTATACCGGCGAGAGCCACACGCCGTCCACGCCCAGCTGCTGCAGGTAATCCAGCCGGGAGATGATGCCGGGGATGTCCCCGATCCCGTCGCCGTTGGAGTCTTGGAAGCTCTTGGGGTAGATCTGGTAAAACACGGCGTCTCTCCACCAGCCCCATTTTTTCTTATCCAGCATGATCGGTCGTCTCCTGTTCGATTTTTTGCAGCCGCTCATAGACCCGCAGCAGCTCGCCCACGCTCCACGCCTGGGCAAAGCAGCCCTTGGAGGGGCCGGGCTCGCCGCCGTCATAGATCTCCGGCAGCTGTCCCACACAGCCCTCCCGGAGGATGGCCTCCATGGGCGCCAGCATCTGCCGCACCCGGGCCGCGGCCAAGGGCGTATCACCGTGCACCTTCAAATAGGCCAAATACCAGGCGCCCAGGGGATAGGGCCAGACGGTGCCCTGGTGATAGGCCATGTCCCGCTCCCGCTGGGGGCCGCCGTAGAAGGGGTGGAACTGTGGGTCCTCCGGGGACAGGGTCCGCAGGCCGAAGGGGGTATAGAGATGCTGATAGACCGTGTCTGTCACCCGCCGTTCCTGGTCGGGGGACAGCATGGTGAAAGGCATGGTCACCGCCCAGATCTGGTTGCAGCGGATCTGCTCGTCCGCGCCGGTGCCGGAGAGCACGTCCCGCAGGCAGCCCCGGTCCTCCATCCAGAACTTCTCCGTGAAGGAGCGGCGGACCGTTTCCGCCAGGCGGTCATACTGCCCGCCGTCCTCGCCGGCGAGGGGCGCCAGCCGGGCCAGGACGCGCAGGGCGCTGTACCAGTAGGCGTTGATCTCCACCGGCTTGCCGTGGCGGGGGGTGGGGAGGATGTCGTCCACCCGCACGTCCATCCAGGTCACCTGGTCCAGCCCCTGGCCGGCCCGGATCAGCCCGTCGCCGTCCATGGCGATGGCGAAGCGGGTGCCGGCCTGATAGGCCCGGACGATCCGGACCATCACCGGCCATGCCTCCCGGACGAAGTCTTCGTCGCCCGTCCGCTGATAGTAGAGCCAGACGCAGTTGACGAGCAGCAGCGGCGCGTCCGCGGAGTTGTACATGGGCTGGGCGCCGCCCTCGGGAAAGAGGTTGGGCACCAGCCCGTCCTTTTCATAGGCCAGGAACGTGCGCAGGATGCTCCTGGCGGCGTCATACTGCCCCCGCGCCAGCACGCAGCCGGGCAGGGAGATCATGGTGTCCCGGCCCCAGTCGCCGAAAAAGGGGAAGCCCGCCAGAATGGTCTGCCCGCCGGGATAGGCGCGCTCGGCGAGAAATGCATCGGCGGCCCGGGCCAGCTCCCGGGCCACGGGGTCTTGGAAGCCGGAGCCCTCCAGCAGCGCGGTCTGCCGTTCCTGTGCCCGGCGGAGGATCTCTCCGCCGGCTCTGGCCATGGGGGCGTCGGAGAACGTCAGCTCCAGCCGGCCCGTCTCCCCGGCGGGGACCGTCATCATGGCGGCGCAGCAGCGCATGCCCACGCCGCTGGCCGTCCGGCCGTCCTTCTCGTCGTCGGCGTAATAGAGCGTCTCCCAGGAAAGCGGCTCTGCCGCCAGAGAGCCATTGGCGGTGATGTACACGGTCATCTCCCCGCAGCGGACGGCGCCGGCCTCATATCGGACCGGCCGGGGCGCCTGGGGAGGGGCCCCCTTGAGGGCGAACTGAAAGACAGGGACCATACGCAGCGAGCAGGGCCTGTCCGAGCGGTTTTCTACGGTGTAGACCGCCGCGGCGGCATTGGCCCCATGCTCCATGGCACACCGGCGCGTGACGGTCACGCCGCCCGTCTTATACTGCCAGCAGGGCAGGCCGTCCCAGTCGAAGGACACCAGCTGCCGGTATCCGTCCTCCTCTGGCGTGCTGTCGGCGAAGCTCTGGCTGGAGAGGAACACCGTCCCGTCCTCCGTCTCCAGGGTCTCCGACAGCCGGTGCACCAGGCCGAAGCGCCGGCTGGGCGACTGCCCCGCCAGGAGCAGCCCCTGGTCGCACCGGGTGACGGAGAAGATCGCCGAGGCGGAGGCGAACCCGCCCAGGCCGTTGGTCAGCAGCCAGCAGGTCCGCCCCACGGGCGGCTGGGAGCAGAGCTCCCCGTTTTCGAAGTGAAATCTCATTCGGCCGCCTTGACCAGCACCATGGCGGAGATGGGCTCCACCGTCACCGCGCCGGTGAGGGTGTCCAGCACCTGGATCCCCGCGTGCCCGGCGTCCACATACACGTCCCAGCTGCCCTCGGGAAGGGCCAGCTGCTGGGCATCGGCGCTGGCGTTGAAGATGAGGAAGAGGCCCTCGGCGCTCTCGCCGTTGACGCCGCCGGCCACCTCCATGGCCACCAGGCCGGCGTTCAGGCCGTCCACCGCCGTCACGTTCGCCTTCACGTCCTCGGCGTTGGTCAGCCGCAGAGCGGGATGGGCCTTGCGGAAGGCGATCAGACCCTTGTAGTACTCATAGACGGCGCTGGTCTCCCCGTCCTCCAGGGTGGACCACTTCAGGCTGTTGACGCTGTCGGAGGCGTTGTAGCTGTTCTCATTGAAGGAGCCGTCGTCGTTGACCTTGGTGCGGAGCATCTCCTCGCCGGCCTGCAGGAAGGGGATGCCCTCCGCCGTCAGATAGATGGCCGCGGCCAAATTATTCATGCGGATCATGTCCTCCCGGGAGGCGTCCGGCACCGCCAGGGCGATGCGGTCCATGAGAGTGTTGTTGTCGTGGCAGGAGGCGTAGTTCACGGTCTGGGCCGGGGTGGAGCACCAGTTGGTCAGGCCGGTGAAGCACTCCGCGATGGTGCGCTCCTTGCCCGGCGCGCCGGACACGAAGCCGGGATCGTGGTTGAACACGCTGCCCTTGAGGGCGTCGCGGATGGTGTCGCTGAAATAGGCGAAGCCGGGGGTCTGGGCGGAGTTGACCTGGGTGGCCAGGGTGACGCCGGGCTTGGTGGGCTTGGTGGTCATGGTCCAGCCCTCGCCGTAGAAGATCACGCTGGGGTGGTCCTTGTGGACCTCGGCCACGATCTCGTTGATCGTCTCGGTGTCCAGCAGGCCCACCAGGTCGAAGCGGAAGCCGTCGATGTGGTACTCGTCCGCCCAGTAGTTGACGGAGTCCACGATGTACTTGCGGACCATGCTCCGCTCCGAGGCGGTGTCATTGCCGCAGCCGGAACCGTTGGAGTAGCTGCCGTTGTCGTCGATGCGGGAGAAGTAGCCCGGCACGATCCGGTTGAAGCAGAAGTTCTCCGCGCTCTGCACGTGGTTGTACACCACGTCCATGATGACGCTGACGCCGTTTTCATGGAGCGCGCGCACCATCTGCTTCATCTCGGCCACCCGCACGGCGCCGTTGTAGGGGTCGGTGGAGTAGGAGCCCTCGGGGACGTTGTAGTTCACCGGATCGTAGCCCCAGTTGAACTGGGCCTCGTCCAGGCGGGTCTCGTCCACGGAGCCGAAGTCATAGGAGGGCAGCAGGTGCACGTGGGTGACGCCCAAGTCCTTGATGTGGTCCAGACCCGTGGGGACGCCGCCGGGGGTCTTGGTGCCGGTCTCGGCCAGGCCCAGGAACTTGCCGGTGTGCTCGATGCCGGAGCTGGCGTCGGAGGAGAGGTCTCGCACGTGCAGCTCATAGATGACCGCGTCGTTGTAGGTGCCGCCGGCGTGGGGGTCTGTGTCCTCATCCCAGCCCTCCGGGTCGGTGGCGTCCAGGTCGATGACCATGGCCCGCTCGCCGTTGACGCCGGTGGTCCGGGCGTA
>CANQIO010000070.1 GCA_947624065.1 uncultured Oscillospiraceae bacterium
TTCGTAATCAGCAGGTCGCCAGTTCGAGTCTGGCCACTAGCTCCAAAAGAGCGCCCGGAGATCAAGCGTTTCCGGGCGCTTTCTTTTTTCCTGATCCTGATTTGTCAGTAACGCGCTGGCAACGGGCGCTTGACCTTTTCCGGGAGCGGGATTATAATGTATTATAATGAATGCTCCGATATGTTGCGTCTGTGTATAAATGGACCCGTGGCCGAACGCCTGTGCCGGGGATGCCGGCGCGGGCGCGAGAGGAGATGTTTATGAAAAAAGTTGTCACATGGCTCCTGTGCCTGGCGATGGCGGCGGGCCTGGGCGCCGTTCCCGCGCGGGCGGAGGAAAAAACGGAGCTGGCCGTATGGGTCTATCTGGTGGGTCTGTGGGCCGATGAAACGGCGGTGGAAGAGCTGGCGGCCGCTTTTGAACAGGACCGGCCCGAGGTTTTGGTCACTGTCACCTATCTGGATGAGGCGCAGGCCGACAGCCAGATCGACGGGGCCATCCTGTCCGGCCAGACGCCGGATCTGCTGGTCGGCGCGACCGCGCACCTGCGGGAGACCTGGGGCGGCCAGGAGCGGATGTCCCTGCTGGCCTATGTCACCCAGACCGGGGCGGAGGGGGAACGCGTCAACTGGTGCTTCGCCTGCTTTGACAACGGCGATGAGGACCGGGCCGGGGCCGCCAAGGCCTTCGCCGATCATGTGTGCGCCGCCGTCCGGGAGGAGGGTGCCCAGGTGATCACAGAGGAGATGCTGTCCGCCAGACGTCAGGAGGCGGACCGCCGCATCGAAGAGCGAGGCGGCTGTTGATAAGAACGGACGGGCTCCGGCGGAGCCTATGAACAGGACGGCAGCCCCTTTCGGGGCGAAGAGCGGACCCTCCGCGGCAGCGCGGCGGGTCCGTTATTATTTTTTGCGGCAGAAAACAATATATATAAAATCTGCCGCAATCATTCTGTTGACAAAATGGATGACACATTGTAAACTTTAACCAGTACATAGCGTGATTTACAGCGGAAAATTATTAAAATAATATAACGGGCGGGCGCCGGAAGGCGCCGACCGAAGAGGAGGAAGAATATGGAGATCTACTGCATGAAGGATTATGCGGCCATGAGCCGCAAGGCCGCCGCCATCATGGCCGCGCAGGTCATCGCCAAGCCCCGCAGCCTTTTGGGCCTGGCGACCGGCTCCACGCCGATAGGGCTCTATCAGGAGCTGATCGCCGGGTGCACGGCGGGGGATCTGGACTTCTCCCGCGTCGTCACGGTGAACCTGGACGAGTACGCGGGCCTGCCCGGCACCCATGACCAGAGCTATCGGTATTTCATGGACCACAACCTCTTTGACCACGTCAACATCGACATCGCCAATACCAACGTCCCCAACGGCATGGCCCCGGACCCGGAGGCGGAATGCGCCCGCTATGAGGCGCTGCTGCGCGAGCTGGGCCCGGCGGATATCCAGCTGCTGGGCATGGGCCGCAACGGCCACATCGGCTTCAATGAGCCGGGGGACGCGTTCATCGCGCCCACCCATGTGGTGGAGCTGACCGACTCCACCATCGACGCCAACGCCCGGTTTTTTGCCAGCCGGGACCAAGTGCCCAAGAAGGCGCTGACCATGGGCGTCGGGGCCATCATGCGGGCCAGGCGCGTGCTGGTGGTGGTCAGCGGCGCCGACAAGGCCCAGGCCGTGAAAGCCGCTTTTGCCGGCCCCATCACCCCCCAGGTCCCGGCCTCAATCCTGCAGCTGCACCCGGACGTGGTGCTGGTGGGCGACGAGGCGGCCCTGGCGGGGCTCAAGGGAGCGGGGTGCTTAAGATGCGGCTGACCAACGGACGGGTCTTTGACCCGCAGAAGGGCTTCGTCCACCGGGACGTGTGCCTGGAGGACGGCAGGATCGTGGCCCAGGCCGGCGGCGAGACGGTGGACGCGGCCGGCGGCTATATCATCCCGGGGCTCACGGATCTGCATTTCCATGGCTGCCGGGGGGCGGACTTCTCCGACGGGGACGCCGAGGGCCTGCAGACCATGGCGGACTATGAGCTCAGCCGGGGCGTCACCCAGATCTGCCCCGCGGGCATGACCCTGGACGTGCCCCAGCTGGAGAAGATCTGCCGCAACGCGGCGGCCCATAAGGCCCATTCCCGGTCCGGCGCGGATCTGGTGGGCGTGAATCTGGAGGGGCCGTTTTTGTCCCAGGCCAAGAAGGGCGCCCAAAACGGCGCTTGGATCCGGGACCCGGACCCGGCGCTGCTGCTGCGGCTGCGGGAGCTCTCCGGGGGGCTGGTGAAGCTGGTGTCCCTGGCGCCGGAGGCCCCGGGAGCCATCGATTTCATCCGCCGGGTGAAGGGCTCCGTGCGCGTCAGCGTGGCCCACACGGCCTGCAACTATGACCAGGCTCTGGCGGCCTTTGACGCGGGGGCCAGCCAGGTGACCCACCTTTTCAACGCCATGAATCCCCTGGGCCACCGGGAGCCGGGGCCTGTGGCGGCGGCGGCTGACTCCGACTGCCGGGTGGAGCTGATCTGCGACGGCATCCACATCCATCCCGCCGTGATCCGGGCGGTGTTCAAGCTGTTCGGACGGGACCGGGTCATCATCATCAGCGACTCTCTGCGGGCCTGCGGCATGCCGGACGGGCAGTATGAGCTGGGCGGCCAGGACATCTTCGTGAAGGGGCCGCGGGCCACCCTGGCCGACGGCACCATCGCCGGGTCCATCACCGACCTGATGGGCGGCATGGTCCGGGCGGTGGGCTATGGCATCGACCTGCATACCGCGGTCACCGCCGCGGCGGTGAACCCGGCCAAGGCGCTGGGCATCTACGACGAATACGGCAGCCTGGATGAGGGCAAGGCCGCCAATATCGCGGTGCTCGGTCCCGACCTGAGCCTGCGGACCGTGATCTTCCACGGACAGATCGTGGGCTGAAGGAAATAGAAAAAGCACGCTGGACGCGCACCGTCCAGCGTGTTTTTTATCGGTTCAGATACCATACCCCGGCGTTCAGATAGGCCGCGAAGGTCACCCACAGCTCATAGGGGATCAGCAGCTTCCAGGCGGTGTCCGACTCCCGGCGGAAGGCCAGGATGGTCGCCAGGATGAGGCCCCAGAGGATGAGCAGCCAGACCAGGGCGAACAGCCGCCGGTCCGTGTTGAAGAAGATGATGGTCCACAGGAAATTGAAGGCCAGCTGCGCACCGTACAGCCCCAGCGCCCTGCTCCGGCCCGGCCCGTTTTCGATCCACACCAGATAGGCCGCAACGCCCATCAGGATGAATAGCGCCGTCCATACCACCGGGAACACCCAGCCCGGCGGGGCCAGGGGCGGCTGGTCGAGAAAAGCGTATTCCTCCATGGAGCCGCCTGTCAGCAGCGCAGAAAGGCCGCCTGTGCCCAGGCTCACCGCCAGACTGATCGCCAGAGGTTTGATCTTGATCACGCGCATCACCCTTTTTCCGTCTTGGTAAGAGTATATGCGCCCGGGCGGGAAAAATGCGCCCGCGGGGCGCTTGCCAACGGCGGCTGGGCGGATTATAATGGACGCAAGACTGTTCGGGAGGTGGCCTTATGCCTTTTTCCATCGTCCGGGCCGACATCACGGCCTTTCCCTGCGACGCCATCGTGAACGCCGCGAACAACACCCTTCTGGGGGGCGGCGGCGTGGACGGGGCCATCCATAAGGCCGCCGGGCCGGGGCTGCTGGCGGAGTGCCGGACATTGGGCGGCTGCGAGACCGGGCAGGCCAAGATCACCAAGGGCTACGATCTGCCCTGCCGGTATGTCATCCATACGGTGGGGCCCATCTGGCAGGGCGGGGACCGGGGGGAGCGGGAGCTGCTGGCGTCCTGCTACCGGTCCAGCTTGGCCCTGGCGCGGGAATACGGCTGTCACAGCGTGGCCTTTCCGCTGATCTCGGCGGGGGTGTTCGGCTATCCCAAGGACCAGGCCCTGCGCGTGGCGGTGGACACCATCAGCGCGTCGCTGCTGGGCGAGGCGGCCGGGGAGGAGCTGCAGGTGTATCTGCTGGTCTTCAGCCCCACGCCCTATCTTTTGAGCAAGAAGCTGTTCAGCGATGTGCGGGCGTTCATCGACGACCACTATGTGGACACCCATTATGACGCCTGCTCTGAGCGGATGCGCATGGCGCAGCTGGCCAGCCAGATGAGCGGGCCGCTCTATGCCGTGCCGCCAAAGAAAGCGCCTCCCCGCCCCTCCGGGGCCGCCGCGCCGGCGGAGGACTCTGCCGGGAGCGCCGCCGCCGGGGTGTTCTCGGCCGCCTATCCCACGCTGGAGCAGCTGCTGTCCCAAATCGACGAGAGCTTTTCCCAGATGCTGCTGCGGAAGATCGACGAGCGGGGCATGACCGACGCCCAGTGCTACAAAAAGGCCAACATCGACCGCAAGCTCTTCTCCAAGATCCGCAGTGACGTCCACTATAAGCCCAGCAAGCAGACGGCGCTGGCCTTTGCCATCGCCCTGGGACTGAGCCTGGAGGAGACACGCGAGCTGCTCGGCAAGGCGGGATATGCCCTGTCGCCGGCCAGCAAATTCGACGTGATCGTGGAGTACTTTATCCGCAAGGGCAACTATAATATCTTTGAGATCAACGAGGCCCTGTTCGTGTTCGACCAGAGCCTGCTGGGCGCGTGAGAGCGTCCGGGAAGGACCGAATCTGCAGACCGGCCGGATTTGTCGCCTGCAAGGCGACCACATGGGCCGTGAAACCTCCTATACTGTGACCATCAAACACAGTACAGGAGGTTTTCATCATGACGAAGAACAACATCACGGAACTGGTATTCATCCTGGACCGCTCCGGCTCCATGGCGGGCCTGGAGGCGGACACCATCGGCGGGTTCAACGCCCTCATCGAGAAGCAGAAGGCCCAGCCGGGCAAGGCGTATGTGACCACGGTGCTGTTTTCCAACGACAGCGTCACGGTCCATGACCGGCTGCCGCTGGGGAGCGTGCCCCCCATGACCAGGAGCGACTACGCCGTCGGCGGCTGCACCGCCCTCATGGACGCCATCGGCCAGACCATCCGCCATATCGTGGACATCCACCGCTATGCCCGGCCTGAGGACGTGCCGGAGCACACCGTGTTCGTCATCACCACCGACGGCATGGAGAACGCCAGCCACGTCTATTCCAGCGACCGGGTCAAGGCCATGATCGCCCACGAAAAGGAGAAGTACGGCTGGGAGTTCCTGTTCCTGGCGGCCAACATCGACGCGGTCCAGACCGCCGCCCGCTTCGGCATCGCGCCGGACCGGGCCGTGGACTATACCGCGGACGGCCAGGGGACCCATGTGCTCTATAACACCGTCTCCGCCGCGGTGGGCGCCGTCCGGGCCAACGCGCCGCTGAGCGCGGACTGGTCCGACGCCATCCGGAAGGATAACTGCCGCGGACAGAAGAAGTAATACCAGCAATGGAAATGCCCCGGAGACCAAAGGGCCTCCGGGGCATTGGCGTATATGTCCATAGTCATCTTGCTGTTTTCATGCCCAGCCAGATATTGAACTGTCTTCCACGGCGGACAAGGCCCGGTTGCCGGGAATGAAGTCGAAACCCTCGCTGTGGTGGAGGATTTCGGGGTGGCCGCCCCTCTGAACATCGTCCACCACGTCTTTCATCACCGTCGCCAATGTCAGCTTCAGGTCGTGGGGCTGGCGCAGGCCCAACATTTTGGTGAGGTCGCCCTGGGGGTCAACGTCCAGAAGCAACACTCGCTTTCCCTGGGCTGCGAGGCCCGCGCCCAGGTTGAACACGGTGGTGCTTTTCCCGACGCCGCCCTTTTGGTTCGCCACGGCGATCACTTTCGATTTTGCCATTTAGTCGGTTTCCTCCTTTTCATGAAATGATCCGCCCGACAAAGCGGGCGGATATGTAATCCACGTTGAAATTATAGAAAACATGGGGTAGAATACAGTTACCGACATTGAGCTTGTATTTTGAATGAGGGGA
>CANQIO010000071.1 GCA_947624065.1 uncultured Oscillospiraceae bacterium
GAGGCGATGCGCAGGGCAAAGCACTTCTTGCCCTGCAGGGCGTTGCCGCCGTAAGCGGAGTTGACGGTCATGATGTAATTTTCCTGGGGGAAGTGGGCGATATAGCGCTTCTCCGGATCCATATCCGCAGAGGAGTGCAGGCCCTTGATGAAGTCGGGGCTGTCGCCCAGGTAGCCGTAGACTTCCTTGCCCATGCGGGTCATAATGGCCATGTTCAGCACCACATAGATGCTGTCGGTCAGCTCGAAGCCGTATTTGGCGAAGGGCGAGCCCATCACGGACATGGAATAGGGCACCACATACATCTTGCGGCCCTTCATGGAGCCCTTGTAGATCTTGCGCAGGGTCTCCTTCATCTCGTCGGGCGCCATCCAGTTGTTGGTGGGGCCGGCGTCCTCCTGCTTCTCGCAGCAGATGAAGGTGCGGCCCTCCACCCGGGCCACGTCGTTGGGGTTGCTGTGGTGATAGTAGCAGCCGGGCAGCTTTTCCTCGTTGAGCTTGATGAGGGTGCCGTCCGCCACGGCCTCTTTCCGCAACGCCTCCAGCTCCGGCTCGCTGCCGTCCAGCCAGACCACCTCGTCCGGCTGGCACAGGTCCGCGCACCGCTGCACCCAGTCCAGTACATACTTGTTCGTCGTCAGTGCCATTGATAAGTACCTCCCAATATGAATTCAATAGATCGCTCGTGTAAGGGCGGCGAACGCCGCCAGCGAGAGGCTCTCCCCCCGCGTATGTTCCTCCAGGCCGCACGCGGCCAGCGCCTGACGGGCCCGCTCCTTGCCGCACACCCCGTCCAGGGCGTTGACCAACGTCTTGCGCCGCTGGTTGAAGGATGCGCGCACCACCCGGAAAAAGGCGGCCTCGTCCACATCCTCCGGCGGCGTCCGCCGCATGGCGAGGCGCACCACCGCGCTGTGTACCTTCGGCCGGGGCACGAAGCACTCCGGGCCCACCTCGAACAGCAGTTCCGGCCGGGCATACCACTGGGTCAGCAGGGAGAAGGCGCCGTAATCGGCCTCGCCGGCGCCGGCGCACATCCGCCGGGCCACCTCCTTCTGCACCATCACCAATATACTTTCAAAGCACCGGGCCTGATACAGCTTCGTGAGCACCGGCGTGGTGATGGAGTAGGGCAGGTTGGCGCACACGCTCCACCGCAGCCCCGGCAGCAGCTGCGCCGCGTCCGCGGCCGGATCCCGCCGCATCACGTCGGCAAAGAGGACCTCTATATTGTCCAGCCCCGCCAGCGTCCGTGCCAGCACCGGCCGCAGGGTCTCGTCCACCTCATAGGCCAGCACCTGCTCCGCCCGGCGGGCCAGCTGCGCGGTCAGACATCCCACGCCGGGGCCGATCTCCACCACGCCATGGCCGGGCCCCAGGCCCGCCTCGTCGGCGATGCGCTCCGGCACCCAGGCCGCGGTGAGAAAATTCTGGCCCTTGGCCTTGGAGAACCGGAACCCGGCGTCCTCCAGAAGCGCCCGCATCTGTCCGTAATCGCAAAGATCCATCTGTCCCTCACAGCAGCAGCCAGCAGATCGCCGGGATGGTCAGCACGCTCAGCACCGTGGACACGAAGATGGCCCGGCTGGCCAGCCGCTCGTCGCCGCCGTATTCGATGGAGAGCATGGCCGCCATGGCCGCCGACGGGGTCGCCCCCACCAGCACGATCACGTTCAGCAGCAGCCCGTCCTGGATGAACGGCCGCAGCACCAGCCACAGCAGCACCGGCGCGATGATGAGCCGCACGGGGGCGTAGGCATATACCCGCCAGTCCCCCAGCACGTCCTTCAGCTTCTGGGTGCCCAGGGACGCGCCGATGATGACCATGCTCAGGGGCAGGATCATGTCCCCCAACTTCTCCACGGCCTGGGCCACCGGGCCGGGCCAGTCGATGGGCAGGAAGATGATCGCGATGGCCAGCACTGAGGACACCAGCGGCGGATTGACCAGCTGCCGCCAGTCCAGCGTTCCCTTCTCCGTCCCGCCGCTGACCAGCCGCACCCCCAGGGTGTAGGTCAGGCAGTTGAAGGGTATGTTCAGCAGGGCGGCATAGAACACCGCGTCGCTGCCAAAAAGGGCCTGCACCAGCGGGAAGCCCATGTACGCCACGTTTCCAAAGATGGCCAGAAAGCTGAACAGCCCCCGGTCCTTCGGCGGGAACCGGTACATCCGGGGGGCCAGCAGGCCCAGCGCCACCAGCAGCACATACATCGCCACCGCCGCCGCCAGCACGGCCAGCACCTTTCCCGGCGTCATCTCCAGCTGCAGGTTGATGGCGCTGGAGAGGATGACGGCACTCTGGGGGACCACCAGGGCAAAACGGGTCAGGCGGCGGTTGGTCTCGGCGTCCACCACGCCCGTTTTCGCCACGGCCACGCCCACCAGCAGCAGGAGCATCATCATGACCATCACATTGAAAACCGAAATAATATCCATGATACAATTTTAACACCAAAGCCTGCCAAAAGCAACAGGAACTTCCCCCGGCCCCTCCGGGGGAAGTTCCTGTCATAAGTGTGCTCTCTCACACGCCCACCAGCCGGAACGCCAGCCAGGCCAGCCCCGCCGCCAGACCGCCGGCGGCGGCATACAGCGCGGCGGGAACGCGCCGCCAGAAAGGCGGCCGCCGCAGGCCCGTGGCGGCGCGCAGATAGGCGCTGGCCGCCTTTCTCGCCTCGGAGACCACCGCGTCGGCGCTGGTGCCCCGGTGGAACAGGTCGTCCCGGATCACGAAGATGGCCTCGTCGAAAATCTTCGGGTCCGGGGATTTGACCACCACGACCCGCCTGCCCGTTCCTCTCACCATGGAAGGCACCTCCCCTTTGCTGCGCTGCCTCCAGTATGGCCCTCCGGCGGGAGATTTATGCAGTCCGGAGCGCCCTTTCCATCCCCGCGCCGCCCGGCTCATTGCCGCTCCTCCACCCGGATAGCCAGGGCAGTCATGTCGTCCGCGGCGCCGAAGCGGCTCACCGCCGCCCGCAGGGCCGCCTTGGCCAGGTCCTTGGTCTCCACGCCGTCGCTGGCGGCCAGGATGTCCCGCAGCCACTGGTCGTTCTTCTCCGCCAGCACGCCGTCCGAGGCAATGAGTGCCACGTTCCCCGGCCGCAGCCGCATGCGCACCATGTCCGGGGCGGACCCCTCGCCCGCCAGCATCCCGGCGGCCAGACTGGTGCCCTTCACCCGGCGTATGGCCCGGCCCGTTTTCACATAGGAGGGGGCGGCGCCGTACTTGAAAAACTGCGTCTGGCCCGTGAACAGGTCGATGCAGCACAGGTCCACCGTGGCGTAGCCCCAGTCCTCCCCGTTTTTCAGCATGGACGCGCTGTTCAATAGCCGCATGGCGCAGCCGGGCTCCATCCCGGCCTTTAGAAGCTCCTCCAGGATCTCCACCGCGTCCACGCTCTCCTCCGCCGCCTCCGGGCCGGTGCCCATGCCGTCGGACAGGATCACGCACAGGGTGCCGCTGTCGGTCTTGAAATAGGTCCCCCGGTCGCCGGAGACGCTCTCCCCCTCCTTTTTCATGGACGCGATGCCCACCGACACCGCCAGCGGCTCCGCCTGGCGCAGGAGCATGCGCCCCGGCTCCCGGTCCCCCACCCGGCACAGCCGCGCGCCGATGACCTGGCTGAGCTGCTCCAGGTAGTCGTCCTCCCCCGCCAGGGCCTCCGCGCCGGGTCCCTCCACCGCCGCATGGAGGCGGCCGCCTCCGTCCCGGAACACGCTGCACGCGCCCTCCAGGTCCCTGGCCTTCAGATACCGGATCAGCCGCTGCTCCGCGGCCGTGTCCGGCCCCGCCGTGCCGCTCAACTCCCTGGCAGCCCCCTCCATGACCTCCGCCATGTCCAGGAACTGCCCGTAAGCCGCCGCCCGGCCCTCCCGCAGCCGGGCCCGGAACTGCCGCCGGTATGCCAGCCCCCGCAGCTCCCCGTTCACCGCGCCGGCAAAGGCGTCTGCCGAGGGGCACCGCTGCCGGAACGCCTCCGGCACGTCCGACGGGGACAGGTTCCCCTTGCGCACCATGGCCTCCAGCAGCGGCTGGAGCAGCTTCGCCGTGCCGGCGGCGTCCCGCTTCCAGCACTGCTCCCGCCCGGCGCAGCCCCGGCAGACGCCCTCTGCCGCCCGGTCCAGCAGCGCCGCTACCTCGCCCTTTCGCGACCGCTCCGGCGCGGGCCGGGAGGCGCACGTATACAGCCGCCGGAACCCGGCGCTCAGATGTTCCAGCCGCTGGGCCTGATAGGAGCGGAACGCGCTCTCGCCCCGGCCCCGCCCGATGCGCATCAGCGCCCCGATCGGCGTCAGCGCGCTCTGGGGCAGCAGCATGAACAGCACCGACCCGATGAAGCACTCATACAGCGCCTGCACGTGCATCTGCCCGCTCCAGCCCAGCAGCACCGCCACCGCGTCGGCCGCGCAGAAGCTCACCGCGTAGGCCAGCCGCCCATACCGGCTCACCGCTCCCGCCGCCAGTCCTGCCAGGGCCCAGGCCGCCCCATAGAAGAGCGCGGCTCCCTGGGCCATGTCCATGGCCAGGCCCGCCGCCGCGCCCATGGCGCACCCGGGCATGGCCCCGCCGCAGAAGCCAGCCGTCATCACCCCGATCGCCGCCAGGGCCCTGCCCACCGACGGCGCGCCGAACAGCGTCACCGGCGCCAGGCTCATCAGCGCGCAGATGCCCAGGGCCGCCCATCCGATGCCCCGGCGCAGCTCCGCCCCCTCCGCGGCCTTCCGCTCCGGCTCCAGCGCCAGCGAAAAGGCCCAGGCGCATCCCGCCGTCAGCACCACCTCCAAAAACACCCGCATGTTTCCCGGCAGGCCCCCCATGTCCCGCCGGCCGTAGAGCAGCCCGGTCAGGGCGGCCGCCACGGCCGCGGCCAGCGGCATGAACCACCGCTCCCGCCGCAGCCGGAGCCCCTGGGTCACGAACCCGGCGGTGAACACCAGGAATGCCGCCGCCACATACCGGATGGACGCCGCGAGCCCGCCGGCCAGCAGGTATCCCGCGCACACGCCCAGCAGGCACAGAAATCCATGCAGCCCCCAGCCGCCGGCAGCCGCCAGCGCGATCCCGAAGGGGCCCGGCGCGCCGAACAGCGGCCCCGCCCCCATCGCGGCGCCCAGGAGCAGCGAGCCTGTCCACCCCAGCGTCCGCGCCAGCGCCGGGCGGCGGCGCACCTGCCCCCACAGCTCTCCCTGTCCCAGCTTCATGCTCCGTGCCGCCATGGCGATCCCTCCAAGAGATAATTGTTAACATAATTATATCTCCCGGCCGGATCGCAACCCGTCGCTTTCTGTATGACAGGAAAAAATCCCCAGCCCAAGCGCAAAAAACGTCCCCCTCCGCACCCGGCGGAGGGGGACGCATATCCAATTTTTACTGCTCGTTGAATTCCATGTCCTCTTCGGTGAGCACCGCCAGCTCCTTTTTGTTCATGATGTCGTAGATGCAGGGCACCACGAACAGGGTCATCAGCGTGGCGTAGAGCAGCCCGCCGATGCACACCACGGCGATGGGCTGCATGATGGAGGTGCCCACGTTTTTGCCCAGAGCCATCACGATCAGGCCCAGGATGGTGGTCAGGCTGGTCATGAAGATGGGCCGCATACGGGTCACGCCCGCCTCCACCAGGGCCGCCCGCCGCTCCATGCCGCCGGCCCGCAGCTGATTGACGTAGTCCACCAGCACGATGCCGTTGTTGACGATGATGCCCACCAGCATGACGAAGCCGATGATGGA
>CANQIO010000072.1 GCA_947624065.1 uncultured Oscillospiraceae bacterium
GTGTCGCCCAGCATGGTCTCCGGCCGGGTGGTGGCCACGATCACGTCCCCGGAGCCGTCGGAGAGGGGATAGCGCAGATGCCACAGATGGCCGGGCTTTTCCTCATACTCCACCTCCGCGTCGGAGAGGGCGGTGGTGCAGTGGGGGCACCAGTTGATGATACGCTTGCCCTTATAGATGAGGCCCTTCTCATAGAGGGAACAGAACACCTCCCGCACCGCCTTGGAGCAGCCCTCGTCCATGGTGAAGCGCTGGCGCTCCCAGTCGCAGGAGGACCCCAGGGTCCGCAGCTGCTCCACGATCCGGTCGCCGTATTTGTTCTTCCAGTCCCAGACACGGTCCAAAAACTTCTCCCGGCCCAGGTCGAAGCGGGTCAGGCCCTCGTTGACGCGCAGGTTCTCCTCCACCTTGATCTGGGTGGCGATGCCCGCGTGGTCATAGCCCGGCAGCCACAGGGCGGAGAAGCCCTTCATCCGCTTATAGCGGGTGAGGATGTCCTGGATGGTCTCGTCCACGGCGTGGCCGATGTGCAGCTGGCCGGTCACGTTGGGGGGCGGGATGACGATGGTGAAGGGTTTTTTATCCGGGTCCCGCTCGGCGTGGAAATAGTTCCCGTCCAGCCACTGCTGGTATATCTTCTTCTCGACCTGTTTGGGGTCGTACTGTTTCGGCAGCTCTCTCATTTGCACAGCTCCTCTATCTCTTCCAAAGTGGAAAGGCCCACGGTCATATGGACCGCCTGGCCGTTTTTGAACGCGATCAGCGTGGGGATGCTCATGATCTCGAACCGGGAGGCCAATACCGGCTGCTCGTCCACATCCACCTTGCAGACCTTCACCTCGGGGTGCTTGTCCGCGAAAGCCTCTACCACCGGTCCCTGCATCTTGCAGGGGCCGCACCATACGGCCCAGAAATCCACCAGGGTGGTCCCGCTGGCTACCGCCTCGTCAAAGTTCTCCGCCGTCAGCGGCATGACGCTCATCTCTCTCGCTCCTTCCGCAGGGCCGGGCGGGGCAGCGCCCGCCGGCATATTTCGTTGAATTATTATTGTATCACGCCCGCGCGCGCCCCGCAAGTGCGCGTCGGGCCTCAGCGGCGGATTTTTTATCCGTCCCTGCAAGTATGCCCCGCGCCGGCGGAGAAAAAACACCGCCTCCCGGCGGCGTCCGCTCAGGCCGTGGCCGGCTCCAGCAGCGTCAGGGTCTTTCGGTCCGCGTCCAGCCGACACCGCACGCCGTAGGGAATGATGCCGATGGGCTCCGCGTGGCCGAAGTTGACGTTATACAATATGGGCAGGTCCGGCCGCCCCGCTTCCCGGCCCACCACCCGGCGGTAGACCTCCTTGTAGGGCTCATACTTGCTGCGCCGGGCGGGCTTGCCCACGATGATGCCGGCGATCACGTCGAACAGCCCCTGGGCGGCCAGGTTGCGCAGATACCAGGTCAGGTAGTCGGGGGCGATATCGTCCTCGCTGGTCTCCAGGAACATGAGCTTCCCCGTCCATTCCTCTTTGGAGGGCCAGATGGCCGTGCCCACCACCTCCGGGAACACGTCCACGCACCCGCCCAGCAACGGCCCCTCCGCCACGCCGGAGCCCTGGATGACCTCATAGCCGATCTCTTCCGGGTGATAGGCCTTGGGCCGGTGCATGTTCTCGGGCTTCCACCAGATCTTCTCGTCCTCGTCATCATACCAGTAAGGCGCGGAGGGGATGTCCAAGGTGGGCTTGGGCTCGAAGAGGGTGTCCCGGATCATGGCGGCGGTGTAGTCGTTGATCCTGACGTACTCGGAGAAGTTGTTCATCAGGCTGGCGCCGTAATAGGATATGAGCCCGGCCTTATAGCACATCAGATGGTTCGTGGTGGTGTCGGAAAAGCCGGTGAAGATCTTGGGGTTATCCCGGATCACGTCAAAGTCGATACAGGGCAGCAGCCGGATGGTGTCGTCCCCGCCGATGGCGTTGAAGACGGCCTTGACGGACCTGTCCCGGAAGGCGTCCATCATGTCCGCCGCACGGGCCTCCGGGTGCTCGTAGAGATAGTCCCGGCCCTTCAGGGCGTTGGGCATGACCTTCACATGCAGCCCATAGTCCCCTTCCAGTCGCTCCCGGGCGATGTCCAGCTTGTGGATGGCCCAGGGCTCTCCCAGCGTGCCCGCCGAAAGGCTCACCACGGCCACGGTGTCGCCCTTTTCAAGATGCCTCGGTTTGATCATGTCCGTCTCCCTCTCCCGCGCCGGTTTTCCGGCGGAAGGCCGCGTACAGCCCGTATCCGATCAGACCCCCGGCCATGTTCAGCAGCAGATCGTCCACATCGCACACGCCCAGGAAGGTGACCAGCTGGAGCACCTCCACCGCGGCGATGACCGCCGCCAGGCACAGCGCGGTCCGCCACAGCTTTCCCAGCGCGGGCCACAGCGCCGGCAGGAACGCCCCCAGCGGCACGAACACCGCCGCGTTCCCCGCCAGATTCACCGCCGCGAACCGGATCAGCGCCGGTTTGTCCGACAGCAACACCAGCCGGATGAAATGCCGCACCGTCCGCAGCGGCACCAGGTTCAAATTCCCCTGGATCGCGCCCCAATAGTCCTCCGGCCAGGTGTCGCCCATCCGCTGGGCCAGCAGCAGCCAGGCCAGCGCCGCGCAGTAGACGCCGAAGGTCGCCCATATCCACTTTTTCCGTCCGCACTCCATAGGCCCATAGTATAAGCGGAACCGCCAAAAAATGCAACCGTTTCCAGAGCCGTCAGGGCGCCGTCAGCTCTGTGAACGAGCCGATCCTCCGGTCCGCCAGCGCGTCGATGGCCGCCCGGTCCGGGTCGGAGTGGCGCTCATAGACCACGCACACCTCCAGTCCCGCCGCCTTGGCCGCCTGGACGCCCGTCAGGGAGTCCTCGAACACCAGGCACGCCGCCGGGTCCAGCCCCAGGTCCGCCATGGCCCGCAGATATATCTCCGGGTCCGGCTTGATGCGCGTCACGTCCTCGCTGGTATAGATGCGGTCGAAGATCGTGTCGAAGGGCGCCTTTTCCGCGATATTTTTGTTTTTTCTCCGGTAGATATCGACGCTGCTCCGGCGGCCGGTGGTGGTCAGCGCCAGGATATAGCCCTGCCCCTTCAGCGCCCGCAGGAACGCGTCCGCCCCGGGCCGGTAGTCCATCCGCTCCAGCATCCCGACGGCGATGGCCTGCCGCCGCTCCTGGACCTGCCGGGCCGTCAGGTCCGTGCCATAGCGCTCCTTCAGCAGCGCGCAGTAGCAATAATAGGGCTCCGGCTCAGCCCGGAACCGCCGCAGCGCCGCCTCCCGGAACGACCGGATCTGCTCCTCGTCCGGGGCCTGCCCGGTCAGCTCCACGGCCAGCTGCCGGTCCGCCTCGTTCCACACGCCGATGGAGTCGATGAGCGTGCCGTCCAGATCGAAAAACACCGCCCGCTTTCCCCGCAGCATCTCCGTCATCGCCTTTTCTCTCCTCCCGTTGCCACATAAAAATACCGGCCGTGCCGGCCGGTATTTACCGCTTATTTCTGGAGCAGATCCAGGATCTCCTCGGCGGAGCGCCCGCTGCTGACCAGCTTTGTGACCACCTGTTCGATCTCCGCCTTCTTGGCGGCGGCATCCTCGATGGCGGCGGCCTCAGCTTTTTTCACCTCCAGATCGGCGATGGCCTTCTCGGCGGCGCGCAGATCCTTCTTCTTGGCCTTAAGCAGCTGTTTCTGCTTTTCGATCTCGGCCAAGATCTGGGCCTGTTCAGCCTCCAGCGCTTTCTTTGCCTCCAACTGAGCGGCCAGCTTCGCCTCTACCTTATCGACGGACTGGATCGTTTTTTTGTTCTTGCTCCCCTTGGGTCTGGGCATAGCGTGGTTCCTCCTTCAAAGGAATTTTTCTCGGCGAAAATCATTATAAAACATGGCCGCAAAAAACACAAGAAAAATATTGCATATCTCTCATAATGATTACGACGCTATCCTACCGGTTTTTTATTGGGCCGCCGTCCGGGCCGGTCGGGATATGCGCATACTTTTCCCGCTCCGCGGCCGCGTATCCCGCCGCTTTTTCCAGCAGCACCTGCCGCTCATTGGGCATGGCGCCCCCCAGCACCTGCTGAAAAAGCGCCGTCAGCACGCGCCCCACGGCGGGGCCCTCCGGCACGCCCAGCGCCAGGATGTCCCGGCCGTCCACCGCCAGGCTCCGCAGATCGAAGCATCGCTCCGGCCCGCGCAGCGCCTCCTCCAGCGCCTGCTCCGAACGGGCAATGACCGCCAGGTTCCGCTCCCGCACCGCCGGTGCACGGTCGGCGCTGTCCGCCCGCCAGCAGGCGATCAGCTTGCGGACGGTGTCCTCCCCCAGCTTTGCCGTCAGCCGGGCCATGGCCTTTTTCGTCTGGGGCGGCTCGATGTCGTGCCAGGTGATGAACGTCACCACCTGCCGGCGCAGCTCCCCGCTGGACCGCAGCCGCCGCAGGATGGCGTCCGCCAGCTCCGCACCCTTTTTCGCGTGGCCGTAAAAGTGGCCGACGCCGTTTTCGTCGGTGAAATAGCTGGCCGGCTTGCCCACGTCGTGCAGCAGCATGGTCAGCCGCAGCGCCGGGTCCGGCGCGATGGCGTCCACGGCCATGGTGGTATGGGTCCAAATGTCGTGGATGTGGTTGGGATTTTTCTGGTCGAAGCCCTCCTGGACCGCCAGCTCCGGGATCACCGCGAAGATCACCTTGGCGTGCTCCCGCAGCACCCGGCCCGCCCCCGGCCCGGTCAGCAGGCCCATGAGCTCCGTCAGCACCCGCTCCCGGGACACCTTGTCCAGCAGCGCTCGGTCCCGCTCCGCGCTCCGGGCGGTGGCCGGCTCGATGGCGAAGTCCAGCTTGGAGGCGAACCGCAGCGCCCGCAGGATGCGCAGCGCGTCCTCCCCGAACCGCCTCTCCGGCTCCCCCACGCACCGGATCACGCCCGCCGCCAGATCGGCCCGGCCGCCGAAGGGGTCCACGATCCGCCCGTCCGGGGCCAGGGCCATGGCGTTTACGGTGAAGTCCCGCCGGGCCAGATCCTGCTCCAGGCTGGACACGAAGGCCACATGTTCGGGATGGCGGCCGTCCGGATAGTCCCCGTCGGTCCGGTAGGTGGTGATCTCCACCGGGCCATGGTCCGTCACCACCGCCACGGTGCCGTGCCGGGCGCCGATTTCCACCAGCCGCCGGCCGGCGAACACCGTCCGGGTCTGATCCGGCAGCGCGGCGGTGCAGATATCCCAGTCCGCCGGCTCCCGGCCCATCAGGCTGTCCCGGACGCAGCCCCCCACCGGGCACGCCTCGTATCCGGCGGCCCACAGGGCCTCCAGCAGCCGGCGCACATGATCCGGTATCCGCAGCATCCGTCTCTCCCCCTCGCACTTGTTTTTTCAGGTCAGATATGATAAATTAGTAAGTGATCTATTGCCGGGAGGTGCGCATATGAACATCCACGAATCCGCCGAGGATTACTTGGAAGCGATCTACATGCAGTCCCTCGAGCGGGGCTACGCCCGCTCCATCGACATCGCCAACGCCCTCGGCTACTCCAAGCCCTCCGTCAGCGTGGCCATGAAGCAGCTGGAGGAGAACGG
>CANQIO010000073.1 GCA_947624065.1 uncultured Oscillospiraceae bacterium
AAGAACCTGGAACTGCTGGCCTCGCTGCGGCGGCGGGTGGACCGGGAGGGCATACGCCGGACGATAGAGCGGGTGGGGCTGGACCCGGACAGCAAAAAGCCCGTGGGCAAATACTCCCTGGGTATGCGCCAGCGGCTGGGTATCGCCCAGGCCATCATGGAAAATCCATCTCTGCTCATTTTGGACGAGCCCTTCAACGGCCTGGACAAAAACGGCGTGGCGGATATGCGCCAGGTCATCAAGGGCCTGCGGGAACAGGGCAAGACCATCATCCTGGCCAGCCACAACCAGATGGACATCGACGAGCTGTGCGACAGCGTGTGCGAGATGGACGCGGGCGTCATGACCATGGTGAAGTGATGGAGCCGGTGCTGACGATGAAAAACATATCCGCCTACGGCCCGGACGGGCGGGCGTTGGTGCCCCCGACGGACCTGACGGTCCTGCCCGGAGAGCGGGTCCGCGTGGTCACGGAGCGGCCCCGGTTCGAGGCCCTGGCTCGGATCATAGGCGGTCTGCGGCCGCCGGACAGCGGCGAGGTATGCCTCGCCGGCGGCGCGGGCTATGTGTCCCCGGAGCCGGGTTTCTGGGAGGAGTTGACCGTGCTGGACAACGTGGGACTGCCGCTGCTGGCGGCAGGGGTGCCCAAGAGAGAGCGGCGGGACGCCGCGCTGGCGGAGCTTACGAGCGTGGGCCTGGGCTACGCCGCCCATACATATCCCAGGGGCCTTGGCCTTTGCGAGCGGCGGCTGGCGGCCCTGGCCCGGGCGCTGGTGATGCGGCCGGCCCTTCTCATCCTCGCCGACCCCACCTCCATGCTGGACGAGAAGGAAACGGCGCGTTTTTCCGGCGCCCTCGCCGGGCGCTGGGAGGCCGCCGGTCTCACGGTGCTGTACCGCGCCGGGAGCGGCCAGCTCATCCCGGCCGACAGGACCATTGACCTTTAGGAGAGAGAACGCCATGAAGAGAACTCTATGCGTGCTGCTCGCGCTGGCGGCGCTGTGGGCCGCCGGGACAGTCCCCGCCCAGGCGGAGCCCGGCCTCCCGGACGCCATGGAAGACCCCGCCGTCATGACCGACGCGCCTTCCTCCCCCGAGCCCTCCCCTGAGCCCACCGCAGAACCCGCGCCCGAACCCACGGCCGTGCCCACCACGGAGCCCACAGCGGAACCTACGGCAGAACCCACAGCGGTGCCCACCCTGCCGGCCACGCCGACCGTCCCGGCCACGCCGGTCGGCCAGGCCGTGCAGCTCCAGATCGACGACACCAACGTCTATGACGGCATGGACCGGGCCTATAAGGACGGCTACGTGCCCCAGGTGGCGGACGGCACGGTGACGCTGGTGCTGCCGCTGCTGGCCAGCGGCGCCGTCTGGGCGGACCGGATCTCAGTCACGCCCGATCTGGGCGATACGGCCAGCTCCCCGATCCAGTACAAAAACTATCAAAAGACGTTCTTCCTGGCGGACAATCCGGTGAACGTCACCGGCGAAGAGGGCGAGATCGTCCAAACTGTCCCCTCCTATCTGGTGCGCTTCGACTTCCCGCTCCGGGCGGACCGGAAAAACGGCACCTATCCCATCGTCCTGGACATCCAGGCGGCGGATACGGCCGGCGCGCCCATCGTCCAGAGCTATAAGTGCTTCGTCACGATCACCGACGCCAGGCCGGAGAAGGCCGATACCGTCTCCGCGCCGGTCTACGGCGGTGGGGGCGGGTACGTCGCCCCCACGGAGGCGCCCGTGTCCGATCCCCGCATCCTGGTGAGCAGATATGAGGCGGACCCGACCCCCGTGATGGCCGGCGAGGACTTCACCGTGACGGTGACGCTGAAGAACACCAGCCCCGAAGAGGACGTGCAGAACATGCTGGTCACCGTGTCCGCCGACAGCCCGAACCTGGTGCTGAAAAACGACACCAGCACCATCTTCCTGGGGGACCTGGCCGCAGGCGGCACCACCGAGCTGGAGCTGCGATACGGCACGGACCGGGAGACCCCCGCCCAGCGGTATGAGATCCGCCTCTCCATGGAATTTGACGACAGGCAGGCCATGAGCATGACCTCTTCCGGCTCCGTCACCGTGGCGGTGGCCCAGCCGGTGGACGTGGAGCTGGCCCCCTTCACCATGCCCGGCGAGATCAACGCCGGGGAGACGGTGCAGCTGGCGTTCCAGGTGATGAACCTGGGCCGCACGGAGATCTACAACGCCCGGGTGGAGCTGGATGTGCCGGGCCTGTCCCCCAACGGGAACGCCTTTATCGGCAACATGGAGGCGGGCACCGCCGCCACCGAGACCCTGAACGTGTTCGCCGGGATGAAGGAGGGCGACGAGCGCTACGGATGGACCTCCGGCGTGGCGCGGCTCATCTATGAGGACGCCGACGGCAAAGAATACACCGACGAGATCAGCGCCTCCACCAACATCAAGGAGCTGGTGATCGCCGCCAGGGACCCGGCCCAGGAGCAGCAGGAGGCGGAACAGGAGCAGCGCCGGCAGATGCAGTGGTGGATCTTCGTGGCCCTGGGCGGGGCGGCCATCGTGCTGGTCATCCTCATTCTGACCCTTCGGCGGCGGGCGGCCACTCCGGCCCGGCATGTGAAAAAATGAGGCTCGGGGACTATCTGGCCCTGGCGGGCCACGGCTCGCGCCGGGGCCTGGAAGCGGCGTCCGTCCTCTTCACAGCGGCCGCGGTCACGGCGCTGTGCTTTTCCGGCGCGCTCCTGGCGGCCGTCCGGGCGGAAAAGGCCGAGCCCTGCGAGCTGACCGTCACGGCCCCCGGCTATCTGGCCGTCACCGAGCAGTCCGTCCAGGACTTCCGGGCCATCGGCCAGGTGGTGGACGCGTCCGGCACCGTGGAGGTACCGGTCACCGCCGGGAGCGGAAAATATACCGCCGGCCTCACCCTGGTGGGGATCGATGGGGGCTACCTGGATGATCTGGCCTATCTTATGGGCGGGCCGTTCCCCACGAGCGGCGCCATGCCCTGGATCGTCCTCAGCAAGGCGGCGGCCCAGTCGTTCACCGACCCGGAGGACAAGACCCGGCACGGTGCCGGGTATATGCCGGACATCGACTGGCTGGGGGCGGACTTTGCCCTGGAGCTGGGCGGCGGCACCGTCTCCGCCAGGGTCAGCGGCATTTTTGAAAGCGAGGAGCCCGCCGCATACGTCGGCCGGGACATCGCGAAAGCGCTCCTGCAGAGCCAGGGGCAAGCCGCCGGCTATACAGGAGCGCGGGTGCGTGTGACGAATATGGGCGCCGCCGAGGCCGTGTCCAAGGCCATCACGGACCTGGGCTACACGGTGGCAGACCGGGACAGCGCCCGGCAGGAGAAGTGGGACGCCCGGACGCGGGAGGCGGCGTATCTGGCGCTGCTGGCGGCGGCGGGGCTGCTCTGCGCCGGCATGACGCGCATGACCGGTGCCGCCATAGACCGGCGGGAGAGCCGGCGGCGGGATGACGTCCTCCGCTGGGCGGGCATGGGCGAGGCCGCCATCCGGGGGCTCGGCATGCTCCGCGGCGTATACCTGGCGCTGGCCGGCGCGGCCCTGGGGGTCGCCGCCCATTTTTTCATCGCGGCTCTCGCCGCCCTGGGAGACCCGTCGTCCGTCTTTTCCCTGCGGCTCCCGCCCCGGTGGCTGTTCGTCCCGCCTCTCTTATGCGCCGCGGCGTCCCTCGCCCTCAGCGGCAGAGCCCCATGAGCCGGCCTTACAGGATATAGTCCGTGACGCAGTCGTACCAGTGGACGAAGGTCTGGCCGTTGACGGTGAGCCGCTGGTTTTCCGGCAGCTGCTGGCTCCAGGGCCGGCCGCCGAAGTGCTCCAGGGCCCAGTCGTCCCGGTTGAACCGCCGCCACAGGACGGTGCGCCCATTCTCGTCGATGTAAGCCTCGCTCACCACCGCGTCGTTGAAGCAGCACACGTCCATCACGCACACGGTGTCGTATCTCTTCCCGCCGATGGTGACCGCGTAGCGGCCCACCACGTCCGGGCATTCGGGCGCCTGTTCCCCCGTGACCGTGTCCCCTTCCCGGCGGATGGTGCCCCTGGGGAACATGTCCGTAGCCCGGCCCCGGTTGTCCGGGCCGTAGCCCCAGTTGTCCAGAAAGCTGGCCCCGTCCAGGAAGGTATAGAGCCTGCGCACCCCGTCCTCCATGTGGCTCTCGGCCAGGCACCGGACATATCCGTCCGCCAGCTGGACCACGAACCGCCGCTCCATCTCGCTGACGCTGCCGGTGCGGTAATAGTCCTCCGCGTCGTGCTGCACCGCCGCGATCTCCACGCCCCGGAGGCCGTGGACCTCCGCCTGGCCTGTCACAGCCATCTCCGTCCACTCGGTCCGGCGGCGGGAGGGCTGCTCATAAAGGCCCCAGTCGACCTTCTCGCCCAGCTTGGGCACACACGGCCACCCGTCCAGCTCCTCCCAGCATACCCGGAAGGGCTCCCGGGGGTCCGGCTCGATGGTATACGCCGGCAGGATCTCCGGCAGCTTCGTCTTTTTCATGGGATCGTCTCCTTTCGTTTCGGGGTGAGGATAGGCAGCCCGGAACCGCTCCCTGGCGGTATGCAGCCGGCTCTTCACCGTGCCCACCGGCACCCCCAGCCGCCGGGCGATGTCCCGCTGGGGCAGCTGCTCCCAATAAGCAAGATAGAGCATCTCCCGGTCGCGGACGTCCAGCCGCTCCACCGCGTCCCGCACGGCCGCCGTCTCCACCAGGCCCATCCGGCTCTGGACCAGCAGCCGCTCCGGCGTCTCCTCCAGCGGGATCTCCTGCCGCCGGGCCCGCTCCCGGTACCAGTCGGCGCACTTGGCCCGGGCAATGGCCAGTAGCCATGGCTTGAAGGAGCCCTCGTCCCGCAGGCGGCCGAACCGGCTGTATGCAGTTATGTAAACTTCCTGCAGCACGTCCTCCGCCTCGCCCGCCGGCAGGCGGAATTTCACATACCGCTCCGCCGCGTCCCGATGCCGAGCCAGCAGGGTCTCGAAGCTGTCCATATCCTCACCTCCTTTGCCTCTATAGTCGTTCCCCAGCCGAAAAAGGTTCAGACCGATCGAAAAAAACCGGGATAGGCGGTCCTATCCCGGTTTTTGTGTTTCGCTGTCCAGCGCCTTATTCGTCGCCCCGGTCAATGGGCAGGCCGGCCTGCTGGCGCTCCTTGATGGCGTCCTTGCGGCTCAGGTTGACCCGGCCCCGGTCGTCGATCTCGCTGACCTTGACCCAGGTCCAGTCGCCCAC
>CANQIO010000074.1 GCA_947624065.1 uncultured Oscillospiraceae bacterium
AGCACCGTCACCCGGTCGGAGACCTCCATGATCTCGTTGAGCTTGTGGGAGATGAACAGGATGCTCTTGCCCTCGGCAGCCAGGTTCTTCATGATCTGCATGAGCTCTTCGATCTCCTGGGGAGTGAGCACCGCCGTGGGCTCGTCGAAGATCAGGATCTCGTTGTCCCGGTAGAGCATCTTCAAGATCTCCGTGCGCTGCTGCATGCCCACGGTGATGTCCTCTACCTTGGCGTCCAGGTCCACATGCAGCCCGTACTGCTCGCTCAGGGCCTTCACCTTGGCCCGGGCGTTCTTCTTCTGCAGAAAGCCCATCTTCGTGTCCTCGGCGCCCAGGATGATGTTGTCCAGGACCGTGAACACCTCGATCAGCTTGAAGTGCTGGTGCACCATGCCGATGTGCAGGGCGGTGGCGTCGTTGGGGCTCTCTATCTTCACCGGCTTGCCGTTTTTGCGGATCTCCCCCTGCTCCGGCTGATACAGGCCGAACAGCACGCTCATCAGCGTGCTCTTGCCGGCGCCGTTCTCGCCCAGCAGGGCGTGGATCTCGCCCTTGCGGAGCTGGAGGGTGATGTCGTCGTTGGCCTTGATGCCGGGAAACTCCTTGGTGATGTGGAGCATCTCAATGACATATTCCGGGTTTTGCTCCATGCTTCCTCCTCCTTTGTCGGGATCTTGCCGGAAAAAACACTACGTCTCTTAGAAAAGAAGGGGAAGAGTGGCGCTCTTCCCCTTCCATCCGTTGCTTGTCAGATCACTCGATGTAGTTGATGGTCACAAGATCGGTGCCCGCGTCAGCAATGGCGCCGCCCTCGAGGACGGAGTTGTCCACCACGATGTCACCGGCCTTCATGGCCTCGACCAGAGCCTCATATTCCTCGACGGAGAAGTTCTCCAGGCTCCAGGTGGCGGTGGGGATGCCCACGTAGTCGCCGTCGATGCCCAGGACTGTACCGGTGCCGCCGATGTCATCCCAGGTACCGTCGTAGAACTTGCCGATGGCCCACTCGGTGGAGCCCTGCAGGTTCTTCAGAGCGGAGGTCACGACATAGTCGGACTGGAAGGACTGGTCCACGTCCACGCCGATGACAGCGCCGTCATTGGCGCCGGCAGCAGCGGTGATGGAGTCGAACATGGAGCCGCCGCAGGCGAACACGATCTCGGTGCCGTTCTCATACCAACCGTTGACCATGGTCTGCAGCTCGCTGGACGCCTGGAAGTTGGCGCCGTAGTTCCAGGAGTAGTTGATGTTGACCTCGGCACCCAGCTCCGCAGCAGCCGCCTCGGCGCCCTGGACGAAGCCATAGCCGTAACGGCAGCAAGCCGGGTTGGTGCCGCCGCCGCCGCCGCAGAAGCCCAGCTCAGTGTAGCCTTCCTTCACAACGGCGTAGCCGGCGAAGTAGCCGCTCTGCTCCTCCTGATAGGAGATGCCGGCGACGTTGGCCAGCATGGGGCTGTCCTCGGCCGCGGGATCCTCAGCCAGAGGATAGCCATCGATAAAGACGAACTTCACGTCCGGGTTGGCGGAAGCGGTGGCGCGCAGAGCGCCCTCCTGCAGGAAGCCGGCGCACACGACGATCTTGGCGCCGCCGTCCACAGCGGCCTGCATCGCGCCGATGCGGTCGTCATCGGTGGCCTCGGAGCCGTTGGCGGGCTGATAGTACTTGTAGGACAGGCCGTTGGCGTTGGCATAGCTCTTCACGCCGTTCCAGGTGCCCTCGTTGAAGCTCTTGTCCTTCAGCTGGCCCACGTCGGTGACGAAAGCGACTTCATAGACGTTGTCGTCAGAGGTCATGTTGTCCTCGATGGAGTCAGGGTCGACGGGCTCGGCGTCCGCGAACGCGACGGCGGACAGAGCGAAGACCATGGTCAGAGCGAGGATGAGCGCAAGGATCTTTTTCATGGGGTTCCTCCTTAAAAAATTTAAAAATTCGACTCAATAAACCATTGTCCGAACATAGAAATTATAGCATGTCCACCCAGCGGATTCAATGCGGACGACTATAAAATTCTGGAAACAGAAATCTCAATTTGGTTGCAAAATCGCCAAGAGCCGCCGCCACTTGCAAGACGGTTTTATTTATGATATCATATTTGATTAATAAAGCGACAAATCTCCCAAGGGAGGTCCGGGCATGGGCAGGATACTCACCATCGGCATCGCCGGGGGCACCGGCAGCGGCAAGACCACCATCACCCGCCGCATCCAGCGGCAGTTCGGCGGCCAGGTCTGCACGCTGTACCACGACAACTACTACCGCTCCCATGATGGCCTGACCATGGAGGAGCGGGCCAGGCTCAACTATGACGAGCCCGCCGCCTTCGAGACGGACCTGCTGGTGGAGCATTTGGCGGCGCTGCGCCGGGGCGAGGCGGTGGACGGGCCCCAGTACGACTACACCGTACATAACCGCTCCCAAAAGACCCTGCGCATCGAGCCGGCGCCGGTGGTGCTGGTGGAGGGCATCCTCATCCTGGCGGACGACGAGCTGTGCCGGAGCCTGGACATCAAGGTATTCGTGGACGCGGACGCGGATGTGCGCATCCTGCGGCGGATCGTCCGGGACGTGCGGGACCGGGGCCGGAGCCTGGAGAGCGTGGTCAACCAATATCTGACCACAGTCAAGCCCATGCACGAGCTGTATGTGGAGCCGTCCCGCCGGCGGGCCGACGTGATCATCCCCGAGGGCGGGCACAACGAGGTGGCCATGGAGCTGCTCATCCGGCGCATCCAGGCCCATTTGCAGGAGGAAGGACAATATGGCAAAGCTGTACTTTAAATACGGGGCGATGGGCTCTTCCAAGTCCGCCCAGGCCCTGATCGCCAAGTTCAACTACGAGGAGCAGGGCATGCGCTGCTGGCTCATCAAGCCCGCCATCGACACCCGGGACGGGGTGACCGCAGTGCGCTCCCGCATCGGTCTGGAGGCCGAGGGGGACGTGATCGCCCCGGAGGACAACATCGGCGACCTGTATCAGGCTGCCGGCTGGTGCGACGTGATCATCGCCGACGAGGCCCAGTTCTTCACCCCGGCCCAGATCGATCAGCTGCGGGACATCGTGGACCAGGCGGACGTGCCGGTGATGTGCTTCGGGCTGCGGACGGACTTCCTCACCCATCTGTTCCCCGGCGCCCGGCGGCTGATGGAGGTGGCCGATTCCATCACGGAGATCAAGACCATCTGCACCTGCGGCCGCAAGGCGGTGGTGAACGCCCGGCTGGACGCGGACGGGAACGTGGTCACCCAGGGCCAGCAGGTGCTGCTGGGCGGCAACGACACCTATACCGCCATGTGCCACCGCTGCTGGCGCAAGCGCATCCGGGAGCAGGAGGGGGCCAGGGCCGACTGACGATGGGAGAGACGGAGAAAAAACGCGCCGCCCTGGTGGTGGGCGGCTCCAGCGGCATCGGCCTGGCAGTGGTCCGGGCGCTGCTGGCCCGGGGCCGGCATGTGTGCGTCCTGGCCCGGCACGCCCCCGAGCCGGAGCTGCTGCCGGCGGGGGACTGGGAGTTCATCCCCACGGACCTGCGCTATTATGACGAGGCGCTGTTCGACCGGCTGAGCGGGGACGGCGAGGTGGACACGCTGTTCATCAGCGCCGGCTTTGGCCGGCTGGCGTGCTTCGAGGACCTGCATCCCGCGGAGATCAAGACCATGACGGAGGTGAACACCTCCGCCGTGTTGCGGCTGGTGCGGCAGTTTTACGGACGCATCAAAAGCCCCGAGCGGTTTTACTGCGGCCTTGTCAGCTCCATCGCGGGGCTGGTAAGCTCCCCCATGTTCTCGGCCTACGCCGCCACGAAGGCCGCCCTCTGCCGCTTCGCCGAGAGCGTGAACATCGAGCTGGAGGCGGCGGGCGTGGCCAACCGCATCCTGAACGTGGCCCCCGGCTCCGTGCCCGGGACCCGCTTCAACGGCGGCGGGAACGACCCGGCCCTCCTTGGCACCCTGGGGGAGGACATCGCCGACCGGCTCCTGGCGGGGGAGACCCTCTACATCCCCGGCTATGAGCCCACGTACCGGGGCGTGCTGGAGCGGTACGCCGCCGACGGCCACGCCTTCGGCCTGGACAGTTACCGCTACAAGCAGCAGTCCGGCCGGATCCGCGCCGATCGTACCGCGGTGGTCGGCTACCTGTCCGGGACCTTCGATCTGTTCCACATCGGCCATCTGAACCTGCTGCGGCGGGCCAGGGCCGAGTGCGATTACCTGATCGTGGGCGTCCATGAGAGCGGTTCCTGGAAGGGAAAGATATCCTTCATCCCCTTTGAGGAGCGCATGGCCATCGTGGGGGCCTGCCAGTATGTGGACCGGGTGGTCACCTCCCCGGTGGAGGACAGCGAGGCATGGGAGCTGTACCATTACGACAAGCTCTTCGTGGGCAGCGACTATCAGGGCACCGAGCGGTTCAACCGCTACGAGGAGTTCTTCCGGGACAAGGGCGTGCAGATCGTCTACTTCCCCTACACCCAGGGCACCAGCAGCACCCAGCTGCGGGCAGTCCTGGAGAAAAACATACACTGAAGGAGCGCGCGGGAAGCCCGGTGCTCGTAAGACAGTATGACCTGAAAAAATGAACATCTGGCAACTGCCTTACGGAATTGGACAACAGACAGCGGATGGTGCTGAAATGCGCCATCCGCTGTCTGCTTTGAATTGGTTAAAAACTTTGAAGCATGTCACGCAATGAACCCCGTTTATTGCGGGTGCCGTATAGTATCATTCTCCCCTCAACCTTGACGATCTGAACCCGTTGCGCCGCAAGGGATTCAGAAGCCCTAAAGCGTGACATAGGACCCCATGAACTCATGGCATTACAAGCACCAAGGCAAGTAATTAAATATTTTGAAGTATGTTACGCAATAGACCCCGGTTTTCGGGGTGCGCCATATACTACCCTTACCCCCCTGACTTTGGCACTCTGAAAGCCTTGCGCCGCAAGGGGTCTGACCGGCCAAAAGCGTCACATCGAAGCCTTGTTTTCACCGGGTCACAC
>CANQIO010000075.1 GCA_947624065.1 uncultured Oscillospiraceae bacterium
GAGATACTGCGGGAGTTTATCGACAAGATCGTGGTGTACCACCGGGAGCAGATAGGCGGCCAGACGGTGCAAAAGGTAGAGATTTACTACAAAATGATAGGATATGTGGAACTGCCGCACATGAGCCGGGCGGCGGAGCAGTCCTATCTGGCGGCCTTTGGCCGCAAAGAAATAGGCCGGGGCGCTTGACCCCAGCCTGTAAAAGAGAATACCCACAAGGGAACTCAAGTCCCTTATGGGTACTCACAATGGTGCGGGGTATGGGACTTGAACCCACACGTCCTGACGAACACAGGCACCTCAAGCCTGCCTGTCTGCCAATTCCAGCAACCCCGCATTTAGCGCCTGATAATTATACCAGATTCATATGGTTTGTCAAGCTCTTTTCTTTGCTCTCCGCCCGCGGCCGCCGACTGGGCGCAAACGCAGTCATAACCGGCGGGGGCGGCGATTATGATAGACCAAGAGGATGTGCCAAGCCCGGCGGACTGGGAATAATCGCCGGCGCCGCCGTACACAATATGGGTACAAATCTACATGGAGGTCGTTACATGAAACGAACTTTGATCGCGTGGGCCTTGCTGGCCATGCTCATTCTGGGCGCCACCCCGGTCCTGGCGGCGGAGCCGCGCCGGGACGTGACCCAGTGGCCCCAGAGCTCTCCGGCCGCCGCCGCGGCTCTCTCCGACGAGGAAGTCACCTCGGACGAAGACGCCCCCGGCGCCGCGTCCGACACCGAGGGCGTCGGCCAATTCACCCCCAGCCAGACCATCGTCTCCGTCAGCGGCCGGACCAGCTCCGCCGGCAGCACCGGCGCCGCCGCCAACAGCGCGCCTGTGGCGGAGAACCAGCAGCTGGAGACCTACCGGGGCGTGTCCGTGGGAGGGCAGCTGTCCGCCCATGACGCGGAGGGCGACGACATCACCTTCGAGATCGTCACCCAGCCCATGAAGGGCGCCGTACAGCTGGCGCCGGACGGCCGCTTCGTCTATACCCCCGAGGAAGGCAAGCGGGGCAAGGATTATTTCGGCTTCCGGGCCGTGGACAGCGCCGGCAACGCCTCCCAGGAGGGCACGGTGATCATCAAGCTCATCAAGCAGAAGTCCAAGGTCACCTATTCCGACCTGACCGGCCACGGCAGTGAGTATGCCGCCGTGGTGCTGACGGAGAACGGCGTGTTCACCGGCGAGTATGTGGGCGAGGACTATGTGTTCAACCCGGACGCGGAGGTGACCCGGGGCGAATTCCTGTCCATGTGCATGACCGCCTCCGGCTGCGACATCCTCAAGGGGGTCAGCTCCACCGGCTTCGAGGACGACGGCAGCATCGGTCCGTGGCTGAAGCCCTATGTGGCCACGGCGCTGATGGAGGGCTATATCACCGGCACCTCCACCGATACCGGCGCGGCCTTCGCCCCCGGCGAGAGCCTGACCATGGGCGAGGCGTGCGTGCTTCTCAACTCCGTCCTGGGCGTCAGCGACGTGGTCAGCGCCGCCGCCTACGTGGGCGAGGAAGCCAGCACCGAGAGCTGGGCCCAGGCCGTAGCCAATCTCACCGCCTGCGGCGTCATGCCCACCGGCTGGGAGAACGTGGAGACCGTGCTCACCCGTTCCGGCGCAGCGGAGCTGCTGGCCAACGCCATCGGTCTGCTCTCCGGACGGTAAAAGCGACAGCATACAAATGTCCGCACCCCAAAAAGGGCGCGGACATTTTCATTTTTGCATTCACACCGGCTTGAACTGCTTTTCCACATGCCCGTGCTCGGTCATGGACAGGAACCGCTGGCCGTCAAAATCCAGCTCCACGATGTAGGGCATCCAGTCGATGATGCGCAGAAAATCGTCACAGCCAAACGCTGGGACATAATAATTGATGATGGCGCTGAGGGCGGTCCCGTGGGTCCCGACTGCGACGGCCTGGCCCTCGTGATCGTCCAGGATCTGCCGCAGCGCCTCTATGTTGCGCGCTTGGACCATCCCGATGGACTCGCCGCCGTCCTCATGCCAGGCGTGGTCATCCCAGCGCCTGCGGAACATCTCGCGCCCGTTCCCGCCCGGGCCGCTCTGCCGCTCCCGCAGCCGCTCGTCCAGCCGCAGCTCCTTTCCCAGGCGCTCCGCGGTCTTTCGGATCGTGTCGATGCTCCGCTTATAGGGGCTGCAATAAAACGCGTCGATCCCTTTGTCCCGAAGCACCTGCCACACCAGCTCCGCGTCGGCGGTCCCCTCCGCCGTAAGGGGTCTTGTCCGGTCGTCGGCATGGGCGTGCTCCGGCTGGGCGTGCCGCACAAAATACACCCTTGTCATCAAAGCTCCTTTCTCGGCTCCGCCATGATGGTCCGCTGATCGGTGTAGAGCACCATGCCGGGGCGGGCGCCCTTCTGCTTTTTCACGAACCGGGCCTGGGTGGCGTCCACCGCCACGCGTCCGGCCTGGCCGCCCTCGGAATAGAACGCCGCCAGACATGCCGCCTCATATACGCTCCGCTCGTCCGGCTCCGCTCCCTCGCAGCGCAGGATCACGTGGGCCCCGTGGAGCCTCTGGGCGTGCAGCCACAGATCCGTCCGGCGGGCGGTACGGAACGTGAGCTCGTCGTTTTGCAGGTTGCTGCGCCCCACCATCACCTCCAGCCCGGCGGAGGTGACGAACCGCATGGGCTGGGCGGGCTTCTCCCGGCGCTTGCCCTTCGCCTCGCGCACATAGCCCGCCCGCACCAGCTCCTGTCGGACCACCTCCAGATCCGCCTGGGTCTGGGCCCGGTCCAGCTCCACCGCCACGGAGGCCAGATATTCCGCCTCCACCCGGTTCTCTTCGATCAGGGCCGTCAGGTGCTCCCTGGCGGTCTTTTTCTTGGCGTACTGCTTATAATAAGCCGCCGCGTTCTGCTGGGGGTATTTGCGCGGATCCAGGGGCACCGTCACCATGGGGCTGTCCGGCTCGTAAAAATCCTCCACCGTCACCGACGCCATGCCGGGCTTCATCCGCCAGATGTTGGCGGTGATAAGGTCGCCCCGGCGCTTGTCGGTCTCCCGGTCCTCGGTAGCGGCCAGCTCCTGCAGGCGCAGGGCCAGTTTTTTCTCCGTGCGGTTCTTGGCGCTGCGCACCAGCTTGGTGAGGCTCCTGGCCCGGCTTTTCAGGTGCTCGGCCCGGTCCTTCTCGGCGTAAAACGCCTCCAGCAGCGCCGACCAGCCGGGATAGGTCACGCTCTCCACGGTGGGACCGTACTGCAAAATGGGCAGGTAGGTGAAGTCCTTGGGCTTGCCGTCCTCCACCAGCATGGTGGGCACCCGCTCCAAGCCCTCCAGCCCCTCCGGCGTCTGGGGCAGGCCCCGCCACTCCATCTCCCGCCGTACCAGGGGCGACAGGCCGGAGAACTTTCCCGGCTCCGGCTTGGGCGGCAGCCGGTAGATGAGCCCCGGCAGCAGCTGCCGCAGCGGGCTCATCTCGCTGTCCACCCGCCGGGCGGCGTCCAGGATGCGGCCGTCCCCGTCTGCCAGGATCAGGTTGGCGTTTCGCCCCAGCATCTCCATGGCCAGGGTCTTTTCCACGGCCTCGCCCATCTCGTCATAGGCCGCCAGCCGGAACAGCAGCATCCGCTCCCCCTCCGGCTGGGTCACGGACACGATCCGTGCCCCCTGCAGATGCTTTCGCAGCAGCATGCAGAACATGGGCGGCTGTGCGGGGTTCTCGAACCCCGCCTGGGTCAGGCACGCCCGGGCGGAGCCGGAGCCGAAGCACAAAAGCAGCTTCGCCCCGCCGCCGCTGCCCCGCAGGGCCAGCACGACGGTATCCTTTTCCGGCTGATGGACCCGGTCGATCTTGCAGCCGGAGACAGCCTCATTCAGCTCCCGGCACAGCTCTGTGATCAGTATCGCGTCAAGTGGCATCTCGTTCCTCCGCCAGGGCCTCGAACAGCGCCCCGGCCCGCTCCCGCTCTCCGGACAGCCACAGGTGCCCGAACAGGGCCTCCAGGGCCGTGGCGGCGTGATACTGGGACACAGTGCATCCCGCAGGGCAGCCGTGCACATGGGCGTTGCGGCCCCGGTGATAGATGCGCAGCTCCTCCTCCGTCAGCCGCGGCAGCAGCCGCTCCACGGCGGCCGCCTGGGCCGGCGCGGACACATAGGCCACCGCCGCCCGGTGCAGCTCCCCCACGCGGGCGCCATGGCGGGCCAGGCGCGTCCGGACCAGCAGCTCAAATACCGCGTCCCCCACGTAGGCCAGCTCCAGAGGGCCGAGGCTCTTGAGAGCCTCGGCCCCCCATGACGCCGGACCTTTTGCCCCGCAAAAGTCCTCGCTTCGCTCGCCGCGCAAGCGCGCACCATCCTGTTCCTTGACCGGTCTGTCCGTCACAGCAGCTCGTCCTCCTCTTCCCCGACCGCAAAGGGCGGCGCATCCTCCGTCTGGCTCGCCGTCTCTTCTCCCGTGGGGGTGAACTCGTCGCTCTCCGACACTTGGGCGAACTCGTGGGCGATGGTGTCCACCGGCGCGGTGCCTTGGGCGTACTGCATCTCCTGCCACTGCTGCTTGGTGATAACGATCTGGCGGGGCTTGGAGCCCTCATAGGGGCCCACCACGCCCACCTCTTCCAGCTGGTCGATGAGCCGGGCGGCGCGGGAATAGCCCAGCTTCAGCCGCCGCTGGAGCATGGAGACGGAGGCCTGCTT
>CANQIO010000076.1 GCA_947624065.1 uncultured Oscillospiraceae bacterium
ATAAATATTGCAATTTTTATCTGAAACTTTGTTTTTACAATATTCAACAGCATCACATTCGTCTAATTGTAAATTTTTCTTGATTCTTTTGACACCCATTTCTGTGGTATGAATCTTATCAATATTATCCAACAGTATTTTAGCTTCCATTATCCATTCCCCCCCACATATCCCGAGTTGTCAACCTGCCGTCGTCATTGTAACATAAGGCCATAGCAAACGCAAAAACTGCGTCTCGCCGCGAGAGCATTTCCCTGTCAACGAGGCCCGCCGCCGGCCGGTATTGATTTGCCGCCCGGTTTGTGATATATTGGGCGCAACGGATGCAATACCGCGGCGCTGGCCGCGCCGTGAAACAAGGGAGGCGTTTATCGTGAAAAACACAAAGCGGGTCCTGGCGCTCCTGCTGGTTTTTGCGCTGGTCCTGCCCACCACTTCCGCCTGGGCATCGGAGGGGGAAGGCGGCCTGGGCGGCCTGATCGGCGGCGGCCTGAGCGGTCTGCGGTCGGATGAGGAAGAGGAACAGGAGACGGGCGATCCCGGCGTGGTGGTCGATCCCGCCGAACTGCTGGGCTCGGAGGGAACGGTGCTCCGGGAGGAATATCAGTTCTCCGCCAATTACATCTGCACGGCCTATGTCTACGACATGCCGGCGGATGCGGACGGCTTCGTCAGCGCCTATACCCAGCGGATGGAGGGCAACGGCTTTACCGCCGAGCAGACGCCGGTGGACGACGCCGACGGCTGGTCCTATACCTGGACGGATGGGACATATGCTCTGCTGGTGCCGGACTTTGACGGCTCCGTGCTGCTGCTGGTGCAGGACGGCATGACCTTCGGCGAGCCCCTGCCGGAGGGATACTATATCCGCGTGACCCGCAACGGCCGCACGCTGGAGGGGACCTGGTCGTCCAAAGAGGCGTCCTGCGAGGAGACCCGCCGCCTTACCGGCTCGTCCCACTCTTTCTCCATCGACTACTCTTTCAGCCGCGCGGAGATCACCTACTTCCAAATGGAGTTCCCCAACTATGCCCAGGCCGGAGACGAGTTTTATGTGAAACGGGGCCATCTGATAGACGGCGTGACGTTCTATACCGCCCAGGAGGGCCTCCTGGTATATCACGATAGTATCGATCACCAGATGGAGAGCGACGAGGACCATCTGCGGATCAAGGTCAACGCCATGTATGAGGCCGACAACGGTACCGTCATCGAGGGAGAGTTTGACGCCTCTTTCGACCGGGGCGAGACCGTCTATGCCGACGGCTCCTTCCGCGTGCTGCTTTTCGACTGAGCGCCGGAGCAAAACGCCCGGCTCCCCCGGAGGCGGTCCTTTCAAGGATACCTCTCCGGGGGAGCCGCACTTTGATCACCTAAGCCGTTCGCAGCGCTTGACAGACGCGAATGGGTATGATATGGCGTATTGGAACGAGCCCGGTCTGCCGGACCGCTTTGAAAAGGTCCCGGTGGAGGCGGTGGAGCGGGCGGCCCTGTGGCTGCGCGGGCAGGGATGTGAGAAGGTCGGCGTCTGGGGGATCTCCATGGGCAAAGAGCTTCCCTGGGCAAGGCTGAAGGCTTCCAAGTCCGCTATTCTCCGGGACAGCCTGCGGGAGAAGAGCGTCTGCCTGCGCTCCTGCTATGAGGACGCGGTGCTGCACGCGCCGGAGGAGGCGCAGATCAAGGTGGAGAACATCGGCGGGCCCGTGCTGCTGCTCTACCCGGAGCATGACGCCATGTGGCCCTCCGAGCTGTCGGCAGAGAAGATCAAGGCTCGGCTGAAAGAGAAGAACTTTTCCCACCCCTTCAAGTGCGTCAGCTACAAATACGCCAGCCACATGCTGGTCCCGATAAGGTCCCGCTCCAAGGCGATGTTCCAGGTGGAGAGAAAGCACCCGGACGCGTGCCGGCAAAGCGACATGGACGCCTTGGAAAAGACGCTGGCGTTCTGGAAAGAGGTATGGTAAGAGAGCCGCGAGGATCCTCGCGGCTCTCTTTGCGTGATACAGTGCAAAAAACTTTAGGAGGGCGATGAAAAGCGCGGCGAGCCCTCCGCCTTACGCTCCCAAATAGAGCCGGATGATCTCCAGATATTCCTCGGGATAGAAGCCGATCTCGCCCTGGAAACGGGTCAGGGCGATGAGCCCGCCGTCGATCTCGTCGATGGAGGCCAGCATGGCGGCGTTGTCGGCCTTGAGGCCGCCGCCGTAGACCACGTCCATGCCGCCGGTGCGCTCCTTCACGAACCGGGCGATCTTCTGGATATAGGGCTTGTCGGCGGGCGTCTTGCCCGGACCGATGGACCACACCGGCTCGTAGCCGATGACCACCCGGCTCTTGTCCACGCCCGCCAGACCCACGTCCAACTGCCGGCCCAGCACGTTCTCCCAGTCGGCCTGCTCCTCGCTGGTCTCCCCGATGCAGTAGAGGACCGTGAGGCCCGCGGCCTGGGCGCACTGGATCTCCTGGTTCAGGAGCCGGTCCACCGCGGCCATGTCCGCGCTGCCGCCCTCGGCCAGGACGCCTTTTTTGTCGTTGCGCTCCTCACAGTGGCCGATGAGAGTGCTCTCGCAGCCCATGGCCTTCACGATGGAGGCCGGCCGGTTGCTGGTCAGCGCGCCGAAGTTGCCGCCGGGGGCGGTGTTGACCCGGTATACGCTCTGGCTGCCCAGCTTCACGTGGCTGTCCTGACACCGGGCCGCCGCGGCGGAGAGCAGATGGGCCTCCGGCAGGTACTGCACGAACTCCACCTCGGCCGGGTCATATTTTTTCAGTCCCTCCTGGGTGGCGCTCACCACCGCCGCGCCCCAGTCCTTCACCGCCGCCAGCCGGTTCACGCCGCCCAGCTCCACGGGCACGTCGAATCGCTTCAGATTCAGATAGATGTGTTTCATACGCTCACCTCAATATGGCATACTCCGGCCAGTCCCCGCCCATGAGGGGCAGGGCATAGTCGAAAAATTCGTCCGCAATGGCGTTCCCCCCAACGATCCACTCCAGGGGGAAGGTCTTTTCCGCGTTGGCCACGTCCGCCAGGGGCACCAGCTCCATGGAGCTGGCATAGGCGGGGGCGCGGACGGCCTGGATGGAGACCATATAGCCGCTCTTTCCGGCCAGCGCCGCCTTCACGGCCGCCCGGCCCACGGCGTACGCCTCCTCCCGGTCCACTGGCGAGACATAGGGCATGGCCGCCCGGCCCAGCAGGCCCGGCTTTTCCGCCCGGGACTTGAGGCCCAGCTTTTGGATGATGGCGTCCGTCACATGCTGGGCGGTGCCGCCGGGGATGACATGGCCGAAGCCGTCCACGATGCCCGTGTCCGCCAGGGGCTTGCCGTCCAGGCCCCGGATGCCCTCGCTCACCGTCACCAGCAGGCCCCGGCCCTGGGCCCAGGCGCGCTCGATGTCCGCGAGCATCCTGTCCTCGTCCACCGCCAGCTCCGGCAGGTAGGTGAGCACCGGGCAGTTGGTCAGCCGCGCCGCCATGGTGCTGGCCGCCGTGACCCAGCCGGCGTTGCGGCCCATGTACTCGGCCACCACCACATGGATGGGCAGGGCCGAGGCGTCCAGCGCCAGCTCCGAGGCGCTGAGGGCGGCGAACCGGGCCGCCGAGCCGAAGCCGGGGCAGTGATCCGTGCGCGTGAGGTCGTTGTCCATGGTCTTGGGGATGCCGATGACCCGCAGGTCCAGCCCCTCTGCCTTGGCCAGCTCGTTCACCTTGTGGCAGGTGTCCATGGAGTCGTTGCCGCCGTTATAGAAAAACGCGCTGATGTCGAACTTTTTCAAGGTCTCCAGCACGGTGGGATAGTCCGCGTCGGTAAGCTTGCGCCGACAGGAGCCGATGGCGGAGGCAGGGGTCTGGCCCAGCCGGGCGATGAGCTCGGCGCTCGCGTCCGTCAGGTCGATCAGGTCTCCGGCCAAAATGCCCTCCGCGCCGAACCGGGCGGCGTAGATCCTGCCCACCCGGCTGTCGTCCCTGGCCGCCTCCACCGCCCCCTGCAGGGAGCGGTTGATGACCGCCGTGGGACCGCCGCCGTGGGAGATGAGGATGTTCATGCCCATGGTCAGATTCCCTTCTTCCGGTAGACTTCCGCCATCTCGTCCAGGGTGACGGGCTGGATGAGCGGGGCCTTGCCCACGGAGTCGAACTCCACGATCAGGGTGCCCACCACTTCCTTCACGCCCCGCTCGATGCAGTCCACGATCCGGGCCACATCATCGTCGGGCACATTGCCGTACATCACCGTGTCCATGATGGGCGGGAAGAACACACGGGGATCGAAGGCGGCGGGGTTGGCCCGCAGCAGCTCATAGATGGGCCCGATGGAGGCGCTCTGGCGCAGTGCCGGCTCGTCCCGGAACAGCTCCCGGAGATTTCTCGTCACCGCCAGGCGGATGTCCGTGTCCACGTTGATCTTGCGGATGCCCAGCTTGGAGACCTCCTTCAGCTGCTCCTTCTTGATGCCGTAGGCGTCGTGGATGTCGCCGCCCAGGGCGTTGATCTCGGCCACGATGTACTGGGGCACGGTGGAGGAGCCGTGGCTGACCAGGGTGCCCTCGATGCCGGCGTGCATCATGCACTCCTTGGT
>CANQIO010000077.1 GCA_947624065.1 uncultured Oscillospiraceae bacterium
TCGATGTCCCCCAGGGAGATGCCGCGGATGACGGTGACGCTGGCCTGGGAGCCGGAGTTGCCGCCGGTGTCCATGAGCATGGGGATGTAGGCGGTGAGCACTGTGGCGGCGGCCAGGGCGTTTTCGAAGCTGGCGATGATCTGCCCCGTAAAGGTGGCGCTGATCATCAGCAGCAGCAGCCAGGGGAACCGGGCCTTGAAGGTCTCCCAGATGGAGGTCTTGAGATAGGGCTTGTCGGTGGGGGTGACGCCGCCCATGATCTCGATGTCCTCGGTGGTCTCGGTCTCCAGCACGTCCAGGGCGTCGTCGACGGTGATGATGCCCACTAGGCGGTTTTCGTTGTCCACCACCGGCAGGACGGTCAGGTCATACTTGGAAAACAGCGCCGTGGCGTCCTCCTGGTCGGTGAGGGTGCCCACGCTGATGACGTTCTCCTGCATGATCTCCGAGACGGGCTCGTCGTCCTCGGAGAGGATCAGGGTGCGGATGGAGACCGTGCCTAAGAGGTGCCGGCCGTCGTCGATGACGTAGCAGATGTTGATGGTCTCCTTGTCGGTGCCGGTGCGCTTGATGCGCTTGACGGCGTCGGCCACGGTCATGGTGGGCAGCAGATCCACGAACTCCGTGGTCATCAGCGATCCGGCGCAGTCGTCGGGGTACTGCAGGATGTTGTTGATGAGGCGGCGGGTCTCCGGGTCCGCCTGCTTCAGGATGCGCCGGACCACGTTGGCGGGCATCTCCTCCACCAGGTCCACCGCGTCGTCCACGTACAGCTCATCTACCACTTCCTTCAGCTCGCTGTCGGAAAAGCCGCGGATCAGCAGCTCCTGGGAATCCGGCTCCATTTCCACGAAGGTCTCCGCCGCCATGTCCTTGGGCAGGAGCCGGAACAGCAGGGGCAGCAGATGTTCCTCGATCTCGTCGAACAGCGCGGCGGTGTCCGCGGGGTTCATGGTCACCAAGATATCCCGCAGAGCGGGGTATTTTTTTTGCTCTGCCAGAGCGGAGATGGTCCCCTCCAGCGTCGCGGTGCGTTCAGCCATGTTCCTTCCTCCTTATGTGGGTATTCGGAAGGCACAAAAAGGCCGTGAAGGGTCAGCGGGCGACGGGCGCCCGCATGGTTCGGCCTCGTTTTGTGCCGGTACTACTATCGCCAGCGTCCATCGTCTCATCTCCTTTCTCAGCGAGTCTGTTTCCGCATTGCCGCGTCAGGCGGCTTGGCAATACACAAAGTATTCCCCGCGCCGCCTTTCTCGCCTCGCGAAAACATCCCTCGCTGCGATTTCTCAGTGTGTCTGTTTCCGCGATGCCGCGTCAGGCGGCTTGATAATATCAGGCCAGCAGGATGCCGGCCAGGTCCTCCACCGTCTCCGCGATGCGGTCCGCCCCGGCGTCCGTCAGCTCCTGCCGGCTGCCGTAGCCGTACAGCACGCCCACGCAGGGGATGGAGCATTCCTTCGCCCCCTCCATGTCGTAGCTGCGGTCGCCCACCATGACCGTCCGGGCCATGTCCAGCGAGCAGCGGGCGTGGGCCGCGCGGATGATGTCGGCCTTGGTGCTGTCGGACTTGGTGGGGTCGCTGCCGACGATGGCCTGGAAGTACCCGGCCAGCCCGAACCGCTCCAGGATGCGCACGGACATGTCCGTGGGCTTGGAGGTGGCCACATAGAGCTTGCGCCCGGCGGCGTTCAGCCGGCGGAGCAGGTCCTCGATGCCGGAATAGGGGGCGTTCTCAAAAAGCCCCGTCACCGTATAGTATTCCCGGTAATAGGCCAGGAACCGCTTGGCGTCCTCCAGGGAGAAGCCCCAGTATTCCACGAAGCTCTGGGGCATGGGCGGGCCGATGAATTTATAATAGTCCTCGTTGGACCCCGGGTCAAGCCCCCACTTTTTCCGGGCGTATATGATGGCGTTGGTGATGCCCGGCGCCGGGTCCGTCAGCGTCCCGTCCAGGTCGAAAAGGATGTGTTCAAAGCGCATTCATCGTTCCTCTCGGAAGTAGCTCAGACCCAGGCTCTTGGGCGGCTGGGCCTCCTTGGACCGGCGCATGCTCACCGCCACCAGCACCAGGATGGTGACCACGTAGGGCAGCATCTTGAACAGCTCGATGGTGGCGCGGCTCAGGCCGGCGATGTAGTTGTATGCCCAATAGAGCACGCCGAACAGGTATGCTGACCAGATGGCCCGCGCGGGCCGCCAGGTGGCGAAGATCACCAGGGCCACGGCCAGCCAGCCCAGCGCCTCGATGGTGCCGTCGGTGGACCAGGTGCCCTTGATGTAGTCCATGACGTAGTAGAGTCCGCCCAGACCGGAGACGGCGGCGCCGGCGCAGGTGGCCAGGTATTTATACCGGGTCACGCTGATGCCCGCCGCATCGGCGGTGGCCGGGTCCTCGCCCACGGCCCGCAGGTTCAGTCCCACCCGGGAGCGGTTCAAAAACCAGCTGGCCAGCAGGGCGATGGCGATGGCCAGATATGCCATGAAGCCGAAGGAAAACAGCAGCTGCCCCACCCGGCCCATTCCCGCCAGGGCGGGGATATAGGCGCGGTAGGCCCGGCTGGTGACGGCCACGCTGATCTGGCCCACGCCGCCGGCCAGGGCGTTGAGACTGCCGCCGAAGAGATTGGCCAGGCCCGCCCCGAAGATGGTCAGCGTCAGGCCCGTCACGTTTTGGTTGGCGCGGAGGGTGATGGTGAGGAAGGCGTAGATGAGCCCGCCCAGCGCGGAGGCGGCGATGGCCGCCAGGAAGCTGAGCGCGAGACCGATCGCGCCCACCGGCTCGGCCGCGTGCAGTTCATAGAAGAACGCCGCCGCCAGCCCCGCGATGCCGCCCAGGAACATGATCCCGGGCACGCCCAGATTCAGATTGCCGGACTTCTCCGTGATGATCTCGCCCACGGCCCCGTAGAGGATGACCGTGCCGAAGACGACGGCGCTGGTGAGAAGAGAGATGAGCTGGGTCATGCCTCTGCCTCCTTTGCATGGGTGTGAGAGCGGAACCGCAGGGAATACTGGATGAAGAATTCGCTGCCCAGCAGGAAGAACAGGATGATGCCCGTGACCACGTCGGAGGCATAGTCGTTCAGATGGAACTGGGAGGCGATCTGCACGGCGCCCTTTTCCAGGAACACCAGCAGCAGGGCGATCAGGACCATGACGAAGGTGTTGAACTTGGCCATCCACGCCACGATGATGGCCGTGAAGCCCCGGCCGCCGGCGGTGCTGGTGGAGATGGTGTGGCTGGAGCCGGCCACGGCCACGAAGCCGGACAGGCCGCATATGGCCCCGGAGAGGGCCATGGTGCGGATGATGACCCGCTTGACGGAGATGCCGGCGTAGCGGGCGGTGTTCTCGCTCTCGCCCACCACGGAGATCTCATAGCCCTGCTTGGTGTATTTCAGATACAGGAACATGGCCACCGTCAGGGCCAGCACCAGGATCACGTTCATCAGATACTGCTGGCCGAACACCGCGGGGAACCAGCCGGCCTGGGTCTTTTGGTTGATGATGCCCACGGAGTTGGAGCCCTTGGGGTTCTCCCAGGTGGCCACCAGAAAACAGGTGATCTGGATGGCGATGTAGTTCATCATCAGGGTGAACAGGGTCTCGTTGGTGTTCCAGCGGGCCTTGAACAGGGCGGGGACGAATCCCCACAGCGCCCCGGCCACAAGACTGGCCAGCGCGCTGGCGCACAGCAGCGCCCAGGTGGGGAGGGCCGAACCGCCGTAGATGAGCACGGCGGCGGTGGCGCAGCCGCCCATGAGGACCTGGCCCTCGGCGCCCACGTTCCAGAAGCGCATCATGAACGCCGGCGCCAGGCCCACGCCGATGCACAGCAGGATGGCCGTGTCACGGGCGGTGATCCAGGCCCGGCGGGGAGAGCCGAAGGCCCCCTCCCACATGGCGCCGTATACCTTGATGGGGTTCAGCTTCGTCAGCCCGTAGATGAACAGCGCGCAGACCAGCAGCGCCATCACCGCGCTGATCAGGCGGATCGCCCATGCCCGCCACCAGGCCATGCCGTCGCGCTTGACGATGTGGATAAGCGGTTCATGCTTGGTCATGCGCTGGCCTCCTTTCGATCGGCTTGCAGGGTCGTCATGAGGTATCCCACTTCTTCTTTGGTAGCCGTGCGGCCGTCCAGCACGCCGTTGAGCCGGCCGCCGCACAACACCGCGATCCGGTCGCAAAGCTGCAGCAGCACGTCCAGGTCCTCGCCTACGTAGATGACCGCCACGCCCGCTTTTTTCTGCTCGCCCAGCAGCCGGTAGATGGTGTAGGAGGTGTTGATGTCCAGGCCCCGGACGGCGTAGGCGCTCATGAGCACGGTGGGGTTCATGGCGATCTCCCGGCCCACCAG
>CANQIO010000078.1 GCA_947624065.1 uncultured Oscillospiraceae bacterium
GCCAGAAGATCGCCTTCATCGGCATCACCACCCCCGAGTCCTTCACCAAGTCCACCCCTGCCTACTTCCAGGATGAGAACGGCAACTACATCTACGGCATCGCCGGCGGCGCGGACGGCTCCGACCTTTACGCCACCGTGCAGGAGGCCATCGACGCCGCCTCCGCCGAGGCCGACGTCATCATCGCTCTGGGCCACCTGGGCGTGGACATGGCCTCTCAGCCCTGGACCTCCAAGGAGGTCATCGCCAACACCACCGGCCTGGACGCCTTCATCGACGGCCACTCCCACACCGAGGTCCCCATGGAGGAAGTCGCCGATAAGGACGGCAACACCGTCATCCTCACCCAGACCGGCTCCTACTTCAACAACCTGGGCCAGATGACCATCGCCCCCGACGGCTCCATCACCACCCAGCTGCTCACCATGGAGCAGGTCAAGACCGCCCTGTTCGACAGCACCGACGCCGCCCTGCGTGCCGGCGAGGAGCCCGAGATCGAGGCCGGCGTCTATGACGTCCAGTCCGGCTGGATCACCAGCGTCAACGACGAGCTGGGCCAGGTCATCGGCACCACCGAGGACGTGCTGAACAACTACACCGAGGACGGCACCCGTCTGGTCCGCAGCCAGGAGACCAACTCCGGCGACTTCGCGGCGGACGCGCTGTATTACCTGTTCAGCGAGACCAACCAGGTGGAGGGCCACGCCGTTGACGTCGCCATCATGAACGGCGGCGGCATCCGCAACGAGGCCCTCACCGGCGAGATCAGCTACCTGACCTGCAAGAACATGCACACCTTCGGCAACGTGGCCTGCCTGATCGAGGTCACCGGCCAGCAGATCATCGACGCGCTGGAGTGGGGCGCCCGCGGCGTCGGCACCGGCGAGGAGATCGGCGGCTTCCTGCATGTCTCCGGCGCCAAGTACACCATCGACTCCTCTGTCGCCTCCACCTGCACCCAGGACGACAAGGGCGTGTTCACCGGCGTGAGCGGCGACTACAAGGTCAAGGACGTGCAGGTCCTCAACCACGAGACCGGCGAGTATGAGCCCATCGATCCCGAGGCCAAGTACAACCTGGCCGGCTACAACTACACGCTGCGCGACCTGGGCGACGGCTTCTCCATGTTCCAGGGCGGCGTGAACATCATCGACTACGTGATGGAGGACTACATGGTCCTGGCCAACTACGTCCAGTCCTTCGAGGACACCGACGGCGACGGCCTGCCCAACGTGACCGGTTATCCCGAGCTGACCGGCGCCGGCCGCATCACCATCGAGTGATCTCTCCCTGACGCTTCGTCCCCCGGCTCACCGAGCCGGGGGACTTCTTTTTTCCAATTTTTTCTTGCGCCGTCCCTGTGGACGGGCTATAATGGTCCCATGAACGGCGGCCATCCCGCCGGAGAGGAGAGAAAAAACATGAAAAAGCGCGTGTTGAGCCTGCTGCTGGCCGTGATGCTGACCCTTTCCCTGGGCGTTTCCGCCCTGGCGGACGGCGCCCTGGTCCTTGGGGCGGACAGCGAGCCTGCCCAGACCGAGGGCAAGTGGAGCTATGAAAACGGCAAGTGGTATTGGTATACCGACGGCGAAAAGGTCCTCGGCCAGTGGATCGTGGACGGCGGCAAGGTCTATTACGTGAACGCCGCCGGCGTCATGTGCACCGGCTGGTTCCAGGTGGACGATGTGTGGTACTATGCCGGAAAGGACGGCGCCCGTCAGACCGGCTGGCTCTATCAGGGCAAGAAGTGGTACTACCTTGACAAACAGACCGGCGCGATGGCCGTCGGCATACAGACAGTGGACGGCAAGGAATACGATTTCGGCCAGTCCGGCATCATGCGCACCGGCTGGATCGACCTGGGCGGCGGCGATTACCGCTACGCCGGCAAGTCCGGCGCCCTGGTCCGCTCCAACTGGGTCCAGTCCGGCAAGAGCTGGTACTACCTCAAGGACGACGGCCTCATGGCCCGCAACGAGACCCTGACCCTGGACGGCAAGGAATACGATTTCGGCCAGTCCGGCGTCATGCGCACCGGCTGGATCGACCTGGGCGGCGGCGATTACCGCTACGCCGGCAAGTCCGGCGCCCTGGTCCGCTCCAATTGGGTACAGTCCGGCAAGAGCTGGTACTACCTCAAGGACGACGGCCTCATGGCCCGCAATGAGACCCTGACTCTGAGCGGCAAGGAATACGCCTTCAAGGACTCCGGCGTCATGCGCACCGGCTGGATCAGCCTGGGCAACGGCGACTATTACTACGCCAACAAGGACGGCGCCCGTGTGAAGGGCCAGTGGATCAAGGACGGCGGCAAGGAATACTACCTGAAGGACGACGGTCTTATGGCCCGCAGCGAGCGCATCGGCGACTATCTGGTCAACGACAGCGGCGCCTGGATCGCCACCTGGAAGAGCGCCTACGGCTGCTATGACAACGCCACCGTCTATGTGAGCCGCAACAACATCATCCACCGCGACAGCGGCTGCTCCGGCATGAAATATTACTCTACCATGACCCTGGCCCAGGCCCTGCGCCAGGGCGCCAGGCGGTGCGAGAAGTGCTTCTGACCGACGATATGCGGCAGCCCCCGGGACAAGCGTCCCGGGGGCTGCTTTTTTGTCACTCAGTTGATCTTCAAGGTCTCCCAGAGGGAGTTGATGTATCCCAGCAGGTCGCTGTCCAGGTTCCGGTAGGCGTAGGCGTTGTACTTCTCGGAGAAGTCGCCCCAGTCGGGATAGAGGACCGCCATGGCCTCCGGCCCCATCTCGTCGATGTAGTCCTCGTTCTCATACACCAGCCGGTTGGGGGAGGCGTAGTAGGTGTATTCCGCGTTGGCGATGGCGGGCTCCTGGCTGAGCATGTAGTTGATGAAGATCTCCGCCACCTCCTTGTTCTGGCAGCAGGTGGGGATGCACATGGCGTCGATGTAGAAGTTGGTCCGCTCCGGATAATAGAACCGCAGGTCCACATTGTCGGCCTGGGCGTCCAGCATGGTGAAGTAGTCGCCGGCGTAGTAGGCGGCGATGGCGCCCTCGCCGGACTCCATCATGTTGTACACCTCGTCCATCACATAGCTGCGCACCACGCCGCTGCGCCGCTGTTCCATCAGGGACTCCAGCGCCCGGTCCCACTGGCTCCGGTCGGTGGTGTTCACGTCGATGCCGGCCCGGTACATGGCCGTGCCGAAGGCGTCCCGGGAGTTGTTGAACTGGAGCACCTGGCCGGCGTATTTCTCGTTCCACATCAGGTCCCAGGAGCCGGTGTCCGCCTCGTCCACCACGTTGGCGTTGTAGATCACGCCCACGATGCCGTAGGCGTAGGGCACCGAATAGCGGTCCTCCGGGTCGTAATAGAGCCCGTGGAAGTCGTCGTCGATGTACTGGTAGTTGGGGATGTTGTCGAAGTCCAGCGGCAGGAGCATATCCTCGTCGATCATGCGGGCGATCATGTAATCGGAGGGGATGATCACGTCGTAGCTGATGGCGTTTTTGGACAGCTTTGCGTACATGTCCTCGTTGCTGGCGAAGGTCTCATAGTTGACCTGCACCGGCCGGCCGTATTCCTGCTCGTACCAGGCGGCGAACTCCTTGATCACGTCCATGGAGCCCTCGGAGCCGTCGGAGATGTACTCGCCCCAGTTGTAGACGTTGAGCACCTGGGGCTTGTTGTCGGTCTCGGTGACGGCGAACACTACCGCCGCGGCCAGCGCCGCCAGGGCAAGACCGCCGCCGCAGCCATAGAGGATACGCTGCTTTTTGGGGTCCATGGGGGGCCTTCCAGAGGCGGCCCGCTTGGCCTTCCGGGCGGCCCGGAGCTTTTGGCTGTCCTCGCTGTCGGTGAGGTTGGAGAGCAGCAGCAGCGCCAGGATGACGAAGAAGATGATGGTCGCCAGGGCGTACATGTCCGGGGTGACGGTCTTTTTCGTCATGTTGTAGATGCGGATGGGCAGGGTCTGGAAGCCGGTGCCGGTGGTGAAGTAGCTGATGACGAAGTCGTCCAGGCTCAGGGTGAAGGCCATGATCATGCCGGTAACGATGGCGGGCATGATCTCCGGCAGCTCCACCTTCCAGAACGCGCCCCAGGGGGTGCAGCCCAGGTCCATGGCCGCCTCGGGCAGCGCCTTGTCCATCTGCCGCAGCCGGGGCAGCACCTGCAGGATCACATAGGGCAGGCAGAAGGTGATGTGGGCGATGAGCAGCGTGATGAAGCTCAGACTGTTGGCCAGGCCCAGCAGCCGGCTGGCGAACACGAACATCAGCATCATGGAGATACCGGTGATGATGTCCGGGTTGATCATGGGGATGTTGGTGACCATGTCCAGCGCCGAGCGCAGATA
>CANQIO010000079.1 GCA_947624065.1 uncultured Oscillospiraceae bacterium
GCGGAGCAGAAGGGGTTGACCCAGTAAAAGCCCTCGCCCTTGAGGGTGCCGATGTACTTGCCGAACAGGGTCAGCACCAGCGCCTCCTGGGGCTTGAGCACCTTCAGACCCAGCAGCAGCACCCAGCCGAAGGCGCACCAGCCGATGCCAAGCACCAGCACCAGCGCCACGACGGCCACCGAATCGGCCGTGGAGACGGTGACGATGATGGCCGCCACCGCCAGCACATACAGCGCCAGCACCAGCAGCAGCATGGCCATGCCGTTTTTCCGCTTGCCCAGAACGATCTCCTCGGTATATTTCTTTTCCATGGGGAGCCTCCTTGTTCTTGTGATATCATAATGATATCATCATGCTATTCCTTTGTCAAGGCCCTCTTCCCATTTTTCGGCAAAAAAAGCCGCTGCATCCGCAGCGGCTTTTCCACATATTCCCGTATGTCGCTCACTCACTGACCACCGGGGGCAGGCCCACGGCGCTGATCTGGTCCTGCAGGGCCTCGATCTTCCGCCGCTGGACCACGTAGCGGTGCCGGGAGGAGAATTCCCCGGCCAGGATCAGTCCCACGAACAGCCCCAGGCAGATGGTGGTGAAGGGGTTGCTGTGGTTTACCGTACCGCCGTCCAGGACCGCCTCCAGGCTTCTGGCGAAGGCGCTGTACACATAGGGCACCGCGTAGCACCCGGCGCACAGCAGGGCCGCCAGCTTGGGCACCACGTAGCGGTAGCGCACCTGGGAGAACCTCTTCAGCAGCGGCAGGATCAAAAAGACCACCGACACCACGCACAGGCTGATGAGGATCACCGTCAGATAGGGGGCAAAATCCCGGCAGAGCTCGTGCATGCTCACCAGCGTAAGGGAGGCGGCGCTCTTGTCCGCCGTGACGGGGACGGACGCCACGAACCAGAACACCACCAGCGACACGTTGGCCGCCATGGCCAGGATCGTGAAGATCACGGCGAACACCCGCCATCCGGTGACGAGGCTCAGCTTTTTGTCAGGCCTGGCGTCGGCGTAGCGCAGCGGGTCCACCGCCACCACGGGGGCCGGCTGCGCGCCGGGGACCGGCGTGCCGCAGGTAGGGCATACCCGGGCCAAAGGGTTCAACTCATGCTTGCAGTTGGGACAGACCATATCACGACCTCCTTATAAAATCAAAAATGTATCCGTCGTACGACTTGCTGTTTCCTTCCGGCGGCTCAAAACAGGCCGCCCAGGCTCCCCAGGCCGCCGGTCAGGCGGCTCATGGACTGGGCGGAGGCCTCCTCCGCCTTGCGCAGAGCCTCGTTCACCGCGGCGATCACCATGTCCTGGAGCATCTCCACGTCCTCCGGGTCCACGGCCTCCGGGTCGATGACGATCTCCGTCAGCTCCCGCTTGCCGGACACGGTGGCCTTCACCACCCCGCCGCCGGCACTGGCGGTGTATGTCTGCTGCTCCAGGTCCTCCTGCATCTGCATCAGGTCCCGCTGCATCTTCTGTGCCTGCTTCATCATGGCGGCCTGGTTCATGCCGCCGTACCCGCCGCCGCGGAAATTGTTTCTGCCCATGGTGTGATCTCCTGTTTATTCAAATTTGATGTTCCCGAACCGGCTCAGGGCGTCCAGCTTTGCCAGATCGGGCTTGACCGCGTCCCCGGCGGGCCGGTCTGCAAAGACGACGGCGATATCCCGGCCGGTGATAGTCTTGAGCTGCTGCTGCATCAGGCCCATGTTGGCGGGCGTGCCCAGCATCATCTTGGCGATGGGCGTGCCGAAAACCACCGTCATGGTGTCGCCCGTCAGGGACCCGCTGGCCTGGGTGGGCGTCATGAGCATGGCATACGCGCCCATATCCAGCTTGCCCTGCAGGCCCTGGAGCATGGCCTTCCAGACCCCGTCGTCCCCCGCCGGGACCGCGCCCGCGCTCACGGGCTGCGGAACAGGCGCGCTCTCCGGCTCCGGCGCGGGCATGGCCGCCGCTTCGGGCGCGGCGCTCTCCGGCTCCGGCGCGTACAGCCGCTCGATCTCCGCCCGGGATGCCACGGCGTCCGCCGGCGGGGCGTCCTCGTCCGTATACCAGGGGGGCATGTCCTCCGCCGGGGCAGATGCGGGCTCTGGCTCCGCAGGCCGGGGCGGTGTCGGCGCTTCCTCGGCGGGCATGGCTGCGGGCGCCGCCGGCAGGCCGTTTTTCAAGGCCGCCTCCAGCCGGGCCACCCGGTTTTTCAGCCCCGCCAAGGTATCCCCCGTCTCGGGCAGGCACAGCGCCACCAGGCACATCTCCGCCGCCCGGCGGGGATCGGCGCCTCCGGTGTCCGCCGCGCGGATGGTGTTCATGCCGTCCATCAGCTGCGCGCCGCTGAGCTTCGCGGCAAAGCGCCGCAGGGTCTTGCCGTCATAGAGGCCGCTGAGCAGCCCCTCGCCCCCCTTGGGGGCCACCTGCAGGATCAGCACGTCCCGCATCAGTCCCGCCAGCTCGTCCAGAATGCCGGCCGGCTCCTTGCCGTCCCGCCAGAGCTGGGTGAACTGGGTGAGCGCCCGCTGCACGTCCCCGGCGGCCACCGCCTCCAGCAGCTCCGCCGTCCGGCGGCTGCCGGCCAGCCCCATGGCGGACAGCACCGCCGCTTCGTCGATATGTTCGCTGGCGGCGCACTGGTCCAAAAGGCTCAGCGCGTCCCGCATGCCCCCGTCGGCCATTTGCGCCAGCAGGTCCGCGGCCTCGGCGGTCAGGTCCATCCCCTCCTGCCCGGCCACATAGCTGAGCCGGGCCGCGATGGCCGACCGCTCGATGCGGGTGAAGCTGTGGCGCTGGCAGCGGGAGACGATGGTGGGCAGGATCTTCTGGGGGGCCGTGGTGCACAGGATGAACATCACGTGCTCCGGCGGCTCCTCCAGGATCTTCAGCAGGGCGTTGAACGCCATGGAGGACGACGCCAGGGAGTGGGCCTCATCGATGATGTATACGCGCTTTTTCACGCTGGCGGGCGAAAAGACCGCCTCGTCCCGCAGGGCGCGCACGTCGTCCACGCCGTTGTGGGAGGCGGCGTCCAGCTCCACCACATCCAGGATGCTCTCGTCCAGGATGCCCCGGCAGGCGGCGCATTGATTGCAAGGGTTGCCGTCCACGGGATGCTCGCAGTTCACCGCCCGGGCCAGGATGCGGGCGCATGTGGTCTTGCCGGTGCCGCGGGTGCCGCTGAAAAGATACGCATGGGAAAGCCGGCCTGTCTGGACCTGGCGCTTCAGGGTGGAGGTGATATGCTCCTGCCCCACCACGTCGTCAAAGGTCATGGGCCGCCATTTGCGATATAAAGCCTGATACATAAGCCTCGCAGAGTTCGCCGCCGCAGCGGCGAAAAAAGTTTGGATGATTTTTCCAGGGGCGTGTCGTCGTCATGCGCGTTGCAGCTCTCCCTCCGCCGCAAGCGGCAGAGCTCAAATACAACGCGATTCCTCCTTTTCCCCGCGCGACCCGCTTCGCTGGGCTCGTGCGGGGGCCCAGAGGGAAAAAGATGTAGGAACGCAAGGGCACAGGTCCCTTTCAAATGAAAAAGAAGCTGTACACCTGCCTTTGTATACCCGATCCATCCGTTACCACAGCAGTTAACTCAGACCCAGCGACCTCGCGGCACACGGAGGGGCCCGCTTAATGCTGCTCGGTTCCCCGCCTGACATGGTTCACAGGTCTCCGTTGCGTGAGACCAGGCCATCAACGCCACTTACCGCGGTCAGACGACACATCGGGATATCCGGGGGCAGGAGTTCGTCCCCGCTATAGCGGATTGCGGGTACAGGGCACCGCTGGCTCCCCGACTAGTACAGCTCCGGTTTTTTATTATACGACACCGGGGCATTTTTATCAAGTGGGACTTTACAAATCGGGAAATTGTGTTATAATACCCTAGCGGCGTGGGGGCGTAGCTCAGCTGGGAGGAGGCTCTTGTAAGAGCTGGCAGTTTTGAGCGACTACTCCGCCAGGCATAGCGTTCACATCCAAAACTGAAAAAATCGACAAAATGGGGGCGTAGCTCAGCTGGGAGAACATTCGGCACGACGTTAGCTCAAAATAGTATCTCAAATGGCTACCATTCGGTTCACATCCCAAAATGGGTAAAATAGGTAAATATTGGAAAAATGGGGGCGTAGCTCAGCTGGGAGAACATTCGGTACGACGTTAGCGTAAAATAGTATCTCAAATGGCTACCATT
>CANQIO010000080.1 GCA_947624065.1 uncultured Oscillospiraceae bacterium
AGCCTGGACACGGTGCGGGTGCTGCTGGACGTGCTGGAGGAGACCACCATGGGCATCTCCACCATCGACGCCTGAGCGGGAAGCAGACAGCGTCAGGCCGGGAGCGTCTTACCGACGCTCCCGGCCTGTCCCTATTTTCGATAAAGGGGAATCTGCTGGCTCAGCCATACCCGTGGGTAACGTGTCTCCACTTTCCGTCACCGTCCCGGACGAGGACCCACTGCCAATCCTCATAGGTGGAGTTCGGCATCAGAGAACCGTCTCCGCCCGACGCGTCCACGGCAAAGTCTGAGTAGATAACGATGGCCTCATCCGCGTCATATCGCTCCGCCCATTCGGCGAACTCGCCGGAAAAGGTATCGCCCGGATAATAGAGCTTCGTAAGAGCGCAGCCGTCAAACTCCCTGGAAAAATAGTCCTTCACCGTCTGAAACGCCGCTCCGATCTCTGCGTCTGTATATATCTCCGAGGGCTCCCAGTCCGGGATCTCCACCATGCTGACATTTCCTCCGCGGCAGGAGGACAGAAGCAGCACGATGAAAAGCGCGAGAGGGATCATCGCCTTTTTCATAATACCATTCCTCCTTGTATCTCTATCGCGCGTCCTTTTCACTCCCGGGCTGCCGCGCAGCGTTTTTCTGCCCCGATTATACCATGTCGTGCGGTTCCGGCGTCAGCCGGGAGCACGACCGGTATTTTGAAGTATGATAGCAACTTTGTTGCTATCATACCACGGAACCAAAAAAAGCGCAATGGCGGTCTGTCCCATGCGGCCGCGGCGCGCCGATCGATCGCGCGTCACTTGACGGGCGGCGGGAAGTCCATTATACTGGAACCATCTGACAAGAGGAGGATGGGCCCATGAAGCAGCTCCAGGAGGAATGCCTGATCTGCAAGGCGCCGCTGGAATACCTCAGCGAGGACCAGCCCATGGAGTGTGCCGTCTGCCACCGGACGTTCATGAGCAAGACCCGGTGCGTCCACGGCCACTATGTGTGCGACGAGTGCCACCGGCAGGGCCTGGACGCCATCTTCGGCGTGTGCCTGACGGACACCTCCCGGGACCCGGCGGAGGTGCTGGACCGGATGATGGCGCTGCCCTTCTGTCACATGCACGGGCCGGAGCACCACATCATGGTGGGAGCGGCCCTGCTGACCGCCTATAAGAACGCCGGCGGGGACATCGACCTGGAGCGGGCGCTGTTTGAGATGCGAAACCGGGGCAGGAACGTGCCCGGCGGCTCCTGCGGCTTCTGGGGGGCCTGCGGCGCGGGCATCAGCGCCGGCATGTTCTACTCCATCGTCACCGGATCCACGCCCCTGGCGGAGGACACCTTCGCCGCCGCCCACCGGCTGACCGCCCGGACGCTGAACGCCATCGCCGACGTGGGCGGGCCCCGGTGCTGCAAGCGGGACTCCTACCTCTCCATCCTGCAGGCGGTGGATTTCGTGCGGGAGACCCTGGGCGTGGAGATGCAGACCCACGAGGTGGTCTGTGCCTACGCCGCCAAAAACAACCAGTGCATCGGCAAACGCTGCCCCTTTTCCAAGGCCAATCACCCCCGAAGGGAGGCGGGAAAATGATCTATCTTGACAACGCGGCCACCACGCTCCATAAGCCGCCCCAGGTCATCCAGGCGGTGGCGGCGGCCATGTCCAGCATGGGCAACGCCGGCCGGGGCGCCCACGGGGTGTCCCTGTCCGCGGCGCGGGTGGTCTATGACGCCCGGTGCAAGGCCGCGGAGCTGTTCGGCTGTCCCCGGCCGGACCACGTGATCTTCACTGCCAACGCCACCGAGTCGCTGAACATCGCCATCAACGGGCTGTTCGGGCCGGGGGACCACGTGATCTCCACCGACCTGGAACACAACAGCGTCCTGCGGCCGCTGTACCGGCTGGAGCGGGAGCGGGATGTGGCGGTCAGCTTCGTGCCGGCGGACCGGAAGGGCAACATCGACTACGACGACTTTGCCCGGCTGCTGCGGCCGGAGACGAAGGCGGTCGTCTGCACCCACGCGTCCAACCTGACGGGCAACATGCTGGACCTGGCCCGGATCGGCCGGTTCACGAAGGAGCACGGGCTGCTGCTGGTGGCCGACTGCTCCCAGACCGCTGGATGCGTGCCCATCGATATGCAGGCGCTGGGGATCGACGTGCTGTGCTTCACCGGCCACAAGGGGCTCATGGGCCCCCAGGGCACCGGCGGGCTGTGCGTCAGGCCGGGGGTGGAGATCCGCCCCTGGAAGGTAGGCGGCAGCGGCGTGCAGTCCTACAGCACCGCCCAGCCGGAGGAATACCCCACCCGCCTGGAGGCCGGCACCGCCAACGGCCACGGCCTGGCGGGTCTGGACGCGGCGCTGGAATTTTTGCTCCGGACCGGGGTGGATACGGTCCACGCCAGGGAGCAGGCCCTGATGCGCCGGTTCTATGAGGGCGTGCGCGCCATCGAGGGCGTGACGGTCTACGGGGACTTTGACGCCGCCGACCGGGCGGCCATCGTGACGCTGAACGTGTGGGACTGCGACTCCGGCGAGATCTCCGACGCCCTGGCGGAGGAATACGCCATCGCCACCCGCCCCGGCGCCCACTGTGCCCCCCGGATGCACCAGGCTCTGGGCACCGTGGAGCAGGGGGCGGTCCGGTTCAGCTTCTCCTGGTACAACACCGAACAGGAGGCGGACGCGGCCGTGGAGGCCATCCGGACCCTGGCGGCGGAGACCAGGCCGGAAGATTGACATAATACAGAAAAACGCGGCGAGGGAACGACGATGCGGACGAAAGAGCTGAAACTGGTGGTGACCTTTCACACCACCGCCGACGCCATGGCTATGGAAAAATGCTGCAAGGAGCGGGAGGTGCCCGGCCGGATGATCCCGGTGCCGCGGGCCATCTCCGCCGGATGCGGCCTGGCCTGGTGCGCGCCGCTGGACAGCGAGCAGCAGGTGCGCGCCGTGATGGACCAGGTGGGCCTGCGGGCCGAGGCCATGCACCAGTGCATGGTGTGAGACGGCTTTCTCTTGACTTTGTCCCCCCGGTAAATTATAATAAATCTGCAAAACGTGCGAAGACTTGTACTTGGAGGCGGATAGGTAACTGGTGTGCCTCCTGGTCTTCAAAACCAGTGTAGGGCGTGACGAGCGTCCTGGGTGGGTTCGATTCCCACACGTCTTCGCCAGCAAGCGCGCTCCCGGATCTCCGGGGGCGCGTTTTTTACGGCAGCATTTATAGATCATATCTATAAAATTGGGCGGCTATCGCAACTAGTGATTGGACATCATGGCGGAACTTGTCTATAATGACGTACTGTGAAAGTGTGGACAAGTCTCCCCATCACATAGAAAGAAGGAGGAATACTTACAATGAATCGTCTGTTCGACGCAAAATGGAAGCTGGCGGTCTGCGGGCTCATCTGCGGGGCGCTGGCCATCGTGCTGGCGGTCACCGGCAACCCCGGCAACATGGCCATCTGCGTGGCCTGCTTCATCCGCGATATGGCCGGCAGCCTGAAGCTCCACACCGCCCCGGTGGTCCAGTACTACCGCCCGGAGATCGTGGGCTTCGTGTGCGGGTCGTTCCTGATCGCGCTGGCCACCAAGGAATACCGCACCACCGCCGGGTCCTCTCCCGTGATCCGGTTCCTGCTGGGCTTCATCATGATGATCGGCGCGCTGGTGTTCCTGGGCTGCCCGCTGCGGATGCTCATCCGTATGGCCGCCGGCGACGCCAACGCCTATGTGGGCCTGGTGGGCTT
>CANQIO010000081.1 GCA_947624065.1 uncultured Oscillospiraceae bacterium
CTTTAACTTCCCTCCTTCATAAAAATGAATTCACCGGTACTCGAAAGTGTCTTTCGACTTCCGTTTGCGCCCTGACGCTCCCAGATATGATCGTGATAAAAACATATATAGGAACCAACAGGGCAGCTGTTGGGGTTTTGCGATTACTTCTTGGGACGCTTGGCGCCATACTTGGAGCGGCCCTGACGGCGGCCGTCCACGCCCTGGGTATCCAGAGAGCCGCGGATGATGTGGTAACGCACGCCGGGCAGGTCCTTCACACGGCCGCCGCGGATCATCACCACGGAGTGCTCCTGCAGGTTGTGGCCGATGCCGGGGATATAGGCCGTCACCTCGTAGCCGTTGGTGAGACGCACACGGGCGATCTTCCGCAGAGCGGAGTTCGGCTTCCTAGGAGTGGAAGTACGCACGGCAGTGCAGACGCCGCGCTTCTGGGGGCTGGAGAGGTCGGTCTCCCGGTTCTTCAGGGTGTTCAGGCCCTTCTGCATAGCGGGGGACGTGGACTTGTAGGTCACCTTCTCACGGCCCTTGCGGACCAGCTGGTTAAAAGTAGGCATAGTTTTTCCTCCTTCCTTCAAAAATACCGCAAAGCGCAAAAAATCACGCTATCACGCAAAGTAGGATTTTAACAGAAAAACCCTGATGTGTCAAGGAAAAATCCCCATTCTGCGGCGATTTTATCCCCTGTTTTCCTCCCGAAAAGGGCTTTCCGGCACAAATTTCTCAAAAATGACCGTCGCGCCCTGCTCTTCCAGCCGGCCCATGGTCTCCCTGTCCCGGACGGTCCAGCACACCTCGTGGACGCCCCAGAGCTTTTTCTGCAGGCGCAGGGACGGCTCCCGCCGTTCCTGGAAGCGATAGGCCACGAAATCCGGCCGCCCGGCGAAGCAGACCAGCAGATGGGTCATGGCCCAGTCGGCCAGGGCCCCATAGCCGGTATGCTCCTCTCCCGTCAGGAAGTTCCGGCTCAGCTGGCCCCGGATCGGCTGCGGCCAGCGCTTTTTCAGTTCCCGCAGCACCGTCGGGTCGAAGGATTCCAGGCAATACGCCCCCTGCCAGTGCTCCAGCCGCTCCCTCACCGCCGCGGTGAGCGCGGCGGCGTTGCCCTTTCGGGCCTTCAGCTCGATGATGAGCGGCGCTCTCCCCGCGAACAGGTCCAGCACCTGCTCCAGCAGCGGCACTGTCTGGCCGGCCCCGTCCAGCAGCGGATAGTCCGCCAGGTCCTCTCGGCGAAGCTGTTCGACGATGGCGTGCTTCCCGCACACCCGCGCCAGGTCCGCGTCATGGACCACCGCCAGGGACCCGTCTGCCATCAGGTGCACATCCAGCTCCGCGCCGAACCCGGCCTCCTCCGCCGCCCGGAACGCGCTCAGCGAATTCTCCGGCCTGCCGGCCGCCCGGTCATGAAGCCCCCGGTGGGCATATCGGTACCGGCCCAGCTGCTCCCATTCCGGCTTTCCCCGCCGGGGCAGCAGCGCCAGACACCACAGGAAAAGCACCAGCGCCGCGGCGCACAGCGCGCCCAGCAGCCACCACGCCATTTTCCTTTCCCTCTCTTCCGGAAAGCGCATCCGCCCCGCGAATGCGGGGCGGACAGCTTTAATCTTTTCTTACAGGGCGTTGTTCCTGCCCACCAGGGCGGACAGGTCCACATATTCCTCGGCCTCGGCGGCCTTTTCCTCATCGGTCTCCACGCCCACGTTCCGGTACATATCCAGGCCGGAACCGGCGGGGATCAGCTTGCCGATGATGACGTTCTCCTTCAGGCCCACCAGGTGGTCCACCTTGCCCTTGATGGCGGCGTCGGTGAGCACGCGGGTGGTCTCCTGGAAGGAGGCGGCGGACAGGAAGCTCTCGGTGGCTAGGGACGCCTTGGTGATGCCCATGATGATCTGGGTCCAGGTGGCCTTCTCCAGGCCCTCCTCCCCCGCGTCGATCCGGGCCTGCACCGCGTCGTTGGCGCGCCGGACCTCGGCCAGGTCCACCACCGCGCCGCCCAAAAGGTCGGTGCTGCCGGGCTCATCCACCCGCACCTTGCGGAGCATCTGGCGGGCGATGACCTCGATGTGCTTGTTGTTGATATCCACGCCCTGCTGGCGGTACACCTTCTGGACCTCCTGGACCAGATAGTTGCGCACGCCCTGGCGGCCGAACTCGTCGTCCTCCACGCCGCGGATGCGCAGCACATCGTGGGGGTTGAGGGCGCCGCGGGTCAGCTCCTGGCCCTTCTGGACATGGTCGCCGTCGGCGACCAGGATGCCGCTGGCATAGGGGATCTGGTAGACCACGGTCTCGCCGTCGGCCTCGCTGGTGATGGTGAGGGCGCAGATGGTGTTCTTCTTGGCGTCCTCCATGCTCACCACGCCGCTGATCTCCGCCAGCACGGCCACACGCTTGGGCCGCCGGGCCTCGAACAGCTCCTCCACACGGGGAAGACCCTGGGTGATGTCCTCCACGTCGGAGCCGGCGGCGCCGCCGGTATGGAACGTACGCATGGTCAGCTGGGTGCCCGGCTCGCCGATGGACTGGGCGGCGATGACGCCGACGGCCTCGCCGGGATTCACCGGCCGGCCCACCGCCAGGTTCATGCCGTAGCACTTGGCGCACACGCCGCTGCGGGCCTCGCAGCACATGACGGACCGGACCTTCACGGTGAAGATGCCGTTGTCCTCCAGCGTCTGGGCGTCCACGGGCATGAGCATGTGGTCGGTGTCAAAGAGCACCTCGCCGGTCCTGGGGCTCACGATGGGCACGGCAGGGAACCGGCCGCGGATGCTCTCGCCGAAGGTCTGGGCGGCCGCGGCGGCGTCCACCTCGTCGATGCCGGCGGCCTCCATGGCCTCCACATCGCGCTTACCGAACGCCTTATACTTGGGCACGACCACCGCGCCGGTGGCGGGATCGGTGATGTCCTGGGGGGCGAACTTGCCCGCCAGGGCGTCCATGCTGACGCGGGCGCGGACCACCTTGTCCAGGATCACACGGGCGTCGTTGCCGGCGGTGGTGCCGCAGTCCTGCTCGCGGATGATCACGTCCTGGCTCACGTCCACCAGACGGCGGGTCAGATAACCGGAGTCGGCGGTACGCAGAGCGGTATCGGCCAGGCCCTTGCGGGCGCCTCGGCTGGAGACGAAGTACTCCAGCACGGTCAGGCCCTCGCGGTAGTTGGCCTT